>JAGLOF010000011.1 GCA_023139105.1 bacterium | reverse complement strand
CCCGGTGTTAGTTTTTATATAAAACCTCAACTGAGGCCGGGTTCTAGCCTCACGTAGGGCAGGATGTGGCTTCACCCACAAATCCTGTCCCATCTTCAATTTGTGCCAGATCCATGTCAGTGTCCAATAGATTGGTCATTAAGGGGTCATTGGCACCGGTTTCCAGTTCAATGGCATTGAAATGAGCGCATGCGCTTATAAACATCAATATGATGATAATTATACATGTAAGTAGTGTTTTTTTCATGATCAGCCATTTGTTATTTGTTATTTGTTATTTGTTATTTGTTATTTGTTTATAGTGTCGTCATTTTTTTGTGATATGTCAAGATGTTTTGCACGGTGTCAATCCTATTGTTTTGATAAATGCATCTGTATCCTCAAGATCATCAAAAAAATATTGAGGATTGCTCTGCAAAAGCTCTTGTTTTGATGCAAAACCACTGGCCACGGCAATGGAAATAACATTGTTGTATAGAGCGGCTTCAACATCTCTGGGAGTATCACCTATTATAAAAGATTCATCTTTTAAAGGCATATAGCCGTAGAGGCCGTTGAATCTCCTCATGAAGGCGGGCAGGAGAAGGTTGCGGTCTTCATTGTCATCGGCAAAAGAACCTATGTTAAAATAGTGATCGATGTTGAAATATTTCAATTTCATGTAGGCAGAGATTTTCCAATTTCCGGTAAGCAGGCCTATTGTGCAATCGTCGTGTCTATCAAGAGTTGTCAATAACGTGTGTATTCCCGGACATAGTCTGGCACCATGTGCAATACCGGAAAGTGCCAGTTCTAATCGATCAAAGTATGCTTGCTTAAATTTTTTTTCTTCGGATATACTCCATTGAATGTCGTGATGGCGGAGTATATGTCTGAATATCTGACTGTCTGTTCGTCCTGCCATGGGAACATCAGATAAAGGCCTGTTGTATACCGATAGAAATGCATCTTCCATGGAACGTTTTCCTGCGCCACCCGTAAGCAATATTGTTCCGTCAATGTCAAATAGTAAAACTTTCAATGATAGGCCTTTTATTCATGATAGTGTTTTTCCATAAGATTAATTTAATAAATTTTCTTCAAACTAGCTATATGTTTGATGGATTTTTGTGTCATTATCATTTCGATTGGAATGATAAATCTAATTGTTAATAGTCGGCTTAAAGATTTATCACCCTGAAAAGCAGGGTTTGTAATGCCAGATTTATATATATTGGGGATATTTTGAGATATTTACAAGAAAAGCCTTGACACGCTCAAGAATTTTATTAAATTAGACCAATCTGATAAGTTAGGGCTTGTGCCTGGAAATAAGATAAAGGGAGTATCTAACTAACCATATCTCATCATTTTTCCGCGGTAGTAGTTGAACGTCCTGGACGGATGTTACCCCATCTTCCGAAATTTTTCAATTTTATGATAGTCACCATCTACTCATATGAGAGTAGTGATGCGGTGTAACATTTCCTTAGTTGTTAATAAGCGTGGATTCATTTATACAGATATTTTAATCAGAGACAGATAATGCAGTGGGGAAGCTGCATGTTGTCCGTAGATAATAAGGTTATTATAGCCCCAATTAAATTAATTGGGTAAAAGGGGAGTGCTTAATGGACATTGCCGAACTCAAGAGTATGAAAATTGCAGAGCTGACTGCATTAGCCCAGGAACGTAATATTCCAGGGTATTCAGGTCTTCGCAAAAATGAATTGATTTTTAAAATTTTAGCCAGCCAGACCGAGGAAGAGGGGCATATTTTTTCTGAAGGTGTTTTGGAAATTCTACCTGATGGCTATGGTTTCCTTCGTTCTGCGGATACAAATTATTTGCCAGGTCCCGATGATATTTATGTGTCACCATCACAGATAAAACGTTTCAGCTTAAGAACGGGTGACATGGTCTCCGGGCAAATCAGACCGCCAAAAGAGAATGAACGGTTTTTTGCTCTAATAAAAGTTGAAGCTGTTAACTATGAGAACCCTGAAGAAGCTAAAACCAAGATCCTCTTTGATAACCTGACGCCGCTCTATCCTGAAGAGCGTTTTATTTTGGAGCACAATGCAAAAGAGTATACAACCAGACTCATGGATATGCTTACACCGATAGGTAAGGGGCAGCGTGGATTGATTGTTGCTCAACCATTTACCGGTAAAACTACTATTTTGCAGCGTATTGCCAATGCAATCACCAAGAATCATCCCGAAGTTACCATGATTGTGCTGCTTATTGATGAGCGTCCTGAAGAGGTGACAGATATGGAACGGTCTGTGAAGGCCGAGGTGATCAGCTCAACATTTGATGAACCTGCCGAACGTCATGTACAGGTTGCGGATATGGTTCTTGAGAAAGCCAAGCGCTTGGTTGAATATGGTCATGATGTAGTCATACTGCTTGATTCTATCACACGTCTGGCGCGTGCATATAATGTGGTTGTACCACATTCCGGTAAAATTCTCTCCGGTGGTGTTGACTCCAATGCACTTCATCGTCCAAAACGATTTTTTGGTGCAGCCCGTAATGTTGAAGAGGGTGGCAGCCTTACAATTATTGCAACAGCTTTGATAGATACTGGCTCTCGAATGGATGAAGTCATATTTGAAGAGTTCAAAGGAACCGGCAACATGGAAATCCAGCTCAATCGTCAGCTTTCGGACAGACGTATCTTTCCGGCTATCGATATTAATAAGTCAGGTACACGTAAAGAAGAGCTTCTTCTCTCCAAGAAAGTCATTAACAGGATCTGGGTGCTGCGCAAGCTGCTCAATGAACTAAATATGAATGAGGCCATGGATTTCCTCCTGGGCCGTATGAAGGGCTCTCGTAATAATGATGATTTTCTTGATTCCATGAGTTCGTAAGATTAATAAAATTTTTATCCGATAGACACGGAATAATAACTAAAAAGCCCATGATATCTGTCATGGGCTTTTTATAATTTTAACAGTAGAACGGGCGAATGCCATCCGCCCCTACGTCTGTAAACAACACCGGGTATCGCAAATGCGACACCCGGTGTTGTTTGAGGGGTCTTAAAAAGTCACTTCAAGACCGGTATAGAAAGTCCTCGGTCGCATTGGCCCGTAGGTATAGGCCGGATCGCGGCCCGGGCCGCGATCCATGTCTTTCTGGTAGGCGTTGGTGAGGTTCTTCACGCCGAAGTTGAGTACTGGTTCCATGCTGCCGGCAAGGTGAAGATCGATAGTGAAGCCGGCATCAACCTGGAAGAAGCTGTTGCTGCGTTCCAGTAGAAGTTCGGGGTCTTCCTGCCCGGCCTTTACCTTTTCATGCGGCACATCTGCTGGGCCGATATACTTTGCAGAGGCATGAAATTTGAGATGGTGGCTGAATGGGATATTGATGCCGAGATTAGCTGTCAGATCTGGCGTGCGCAGGAAGTTTTTGGTGTCGAAATCTTCGTGAGGGCTGTCGAACGCACCCTTTTTGTAGACGAAGCCGCCGCGAAGCTCCACAGTACCCGCTGGCTGCAGGGCCGCATCTACTTCCACACCGCTGACAGTTGCACCGTCGCTGTTGACGCGCTCCCATCGCTCGATGGGCCCGGATTTGGACACGAATTCCTCGGTGAAGCTGTCATTGATGCGTGTGCGGAAACCAGTGACCGAGGCCATGAAGGGCATGGATCCCAGGCGGCCTGTGAACTCCACGCCGCCGGAGAGAGAGAGGCTGCGCTCCTCTTTGAGGTCTGCGCTGTTGCGGATTATGCGCTGATCGCCTTCAATGCCGCAGAGGTGGAGATCCTCGTCATAGGTCTGCGGCGGTTTGAAACCGGTGGTGGCACCGCCGCGCAATGTGAAACCGCCGCCCAGTTTGAACATGGCGTTGAGCCGGGGGCTGTATATCCAGTCGGAAAGTTCCGAGTGTTTGTCCATTCTGATTCCTGCCACGAATTCAAGCTGCTCATTGCTGCCAAAGTGCAGGTTGTCCTGGATGTAGATGCCGGTGTTGGAGTATACTTCGTCTATGTAGTAGGCGGTTTCGGCTGCAGTTTTGTCCATGAGTTCGTCCCGGCTGTGCTGCAGGCCGGCGGTCAACAGGTGGCTTCCAGTGCGATAATTGGCCTGCATGCCGCCCATTATCAGGGGGTTCTCTGTCCGTCCGTAGAAGGCAAGTGCCTCCAGGCGGTCGGCGTCTGTATCTCCACCCAGGCCGCCGTAGTATGAGCGGCGGTTCTCGGATGCAACGGAGATATAGGTGCGGTAATCGAAGAGCGGGCCTGCCTGATGTGACCATTGCAGTGTGGCTCCGGTGCGCCAATGTTCGACCGCCTCAGCGATTTCTGCTTCGTGTGCCGGTTTATCCAGGGCATTGCCGCCACGGCGTTCTTCGTGAATACGGTGGAAGCTCAGCTGGAGTTCGCCGTCCTTGATGGGATTATAAAACCATTTGAATCCTATGGATTCATTGGCGATCTCGCCGAGTTCACTGTATCCGTCGTCGTTATGGTCGTAGGGATTGCGCTTGCGTACGGAGCCGAAGATGAAGGCACCCGAGCGGCCTGATTCACTGATTCTTTCTGCTACCACGCCCAGGTGCTGGTCTATTTTTCCTCCTGTGGCGTGCAGCAGTGAGCGTATGCGGATCTGATTTTGCATGGGACGGCGTGTTATGATGTTGACCACACCGGCCACTGCGCCGCCGCCGTAGAGCGAAGAACCGCCGCCTTTGACAACTTCGATCTGATCAACCATCTCCTCCGGTATATGCTCCAGGCCGTAGACGCCGGCCAAGCTTGAAATTACGGGATTGCCATCGATCAAAATTTGTGAGTACTTGCCGTCCAGACCCAATATGCGTACCTGGGTAAAATTGCAGTTGGTGCAGTTGTTCTCAACACGGACGCCGGTCTGGAAGGAGAGTACCTCTGCCAGATTGCATGCCTGCTTTTGGGCGATCACACGGCGGGGAATGAGCATGGTGCGCACGGGGACATCTTCTGCCAGGTGCGGCGTGCCAGTACCTGTGATTACAACGCCGCCCAGTTCAAGGATTGTTGAGCGTAGGGCAAAATCAATGCCCACGTCCTGGTTGGGCAGAACTTTTACTGTTCGGCGTTCTCTGGCGTATCCCAGCATGGATGCTGTAAGGCGCACTGCACCGATGGGAGCCTTGTGAATAGTAAATGATCCGTCGGCTCCGGATGCAGCACCGATGGTGGTGTGTTCGATCATGATGTTGACACCGATGAGGGGTCTACCTGTCCCGGCTTCTGTGATGCGACCGGTTATAGAACCATGCAGGGTCAAGTTATTACCGGCCTGCACGGCCAGAGCCGGTAGCAGACCAAGGATGAGAATTCCGAATAGTTTGAGGGATTTCATTATCTGTCTCCTTGAGATGGATTTGGATTGTTAGCAACTGTGTTACTTGAAAAAATAATTTTGCTTGTGGAGCCTTCTGACGGCCCTGTTTTTTGGCACATCATGCTTCTTCCTTTCGGATTTATATGTAAGATGATTTAAAATGGTTGAAAATAAGGAGAAGGGGCTGGATCCCAAGGTGATCATAGTGTATGCCGGCAAATGGAGCCTTGTCAAAAAAAGGTCTCATACAGATGCCACCGCTTGTTTATTCTATTGCTTGTGGTTTCACTTATAGTGAACCAAGCGATGGTATAGATGTTTGTAAATAATTACAAACTTATTATTATCCTGAATGAAGACAAAAATATTCTGTCTATCTGGATAAAATGCCGAGTAACAATATGTATTGTATTGGGATTATAGCGCCATAGTGACAGGCGGTGGGCCGCGATGAAAGATGGCGATCAGCCAGATAGAGCGGACTTCATGCCTGTTATGTTGTGGTAGTGTAAAACGAAGTTGATTTAATATCAGCCCTAGAAGAATGATGCCGAATAGTATAATGGACAGCGTTAAGAGAATCTGGTCCAGAGCCGCTATTTCAGTTTTGCTATGGGAATGTCCGCTGCCATCTGCACTCATGGGATGAGCGTGGTAGATTGTATTGCCATTTTCATCAGTATGAAAGTGGCCCCAGGCAAAAAGACCGAACTGCATACTGAAAATGGTAATAATCAACACTCCAACTAAAATTTTTTGAAGTGTGTGTATGTGGCATTTTTCTTTCATTGCAAAAAACATAATCAATTAATTGTATATTGTCAAGAAGTTTGTTGCGTCTAACTTATTTTTTCCTTGCATTCATGCTTATCCTTCCTTACTTTTAACGTCTGATAGAACGTATTTGATTTGGACTGTCTTACAAAGCGGACAGTCGCTATAATGGAGGCACGTTGTGAAAAATGGAATTCATCCTAAATATGATAAGTGTAGTGTAGTTTGCGCCTGTGGTAATAATTTTGAAACAAGATCTACCAAGGGCGATATTCATGTTGAAATTTGTTCCGCCTGTCACCCTTTCTATACAGGGAAGCAGAAGTTAGTTGATACGGCCGGTCGTGTTGAGAAGTTTAATCGTAAGTACAGCTTCAGCAAGGACAAAAACTAGGTCAGGTCGTTTTGGGGACTCACATTTTGCGGAATACACGCCCATGGGCGCAGTGTTTCGCATTTTTTTTATCAGGTAATCTATGACAGAAGAAAAGAAAATTCGTGTTGGTGGGCAGGCCGTCATTGAAGGTGTAATGATGCGCTCGCCCGAATATGTGGCAACGGCTGTACGTAAACCCGATGGACGCATTGCTGTAAAGAAAGAACGTTTTATTTCCTGGACAAAACGGATTAAACCCCTTGGCTGGCCCTTTTTGCGAGGTGGCATTACCTTGGTAGAATCTATGGTGCTTGGTATTCAGGCCCTGAATTTTTCAGGTGAAGTGGCCATGGTTGAGGAAGAAAAGACGACTCCGGAAAAATCTTCCAAAAAGAATAGTGAACTCTGGGCCAAAATCACTTTAGCTGCAACTGTAGTTTTTGCCCTGGGTATGGGTATTGGATTGTTTTTCTATGTACCGCTTCTTCTTACGGAATTGGTCGGTGCTGAGGGCGGTGTGATGTTTAATATTGTTGATGGTGGTTTTCGTTTGGCAATATTTCTTATCTATCTTTTTCTTATAAGCAGGTGGAAGGAGATACGCAGGGTTTTTGAATATCATGGCGCAGAACATGTTTCTATCTTTGCTTTTGAAGATGATAAGCCTCTAACTGTTGATTCTGCATCTATGTATCAGACTTATCACCCCCGTTGCGGTACCAGTTTTCTGTTAGTTGTGATGCTGGTTTCAATATTGGTTTTTATGGTAGTTGGAAAACCGGATTCAATTCAGGATAGGTTTGTCAGGCTTCTTTTTGTGCCTGTGATCGGTGGTATCTCCTATGAAATTATACGTCTTTCTGTTACAGACTGGGGCCGCTGGATTGGTAAAACTTTTACTGCACCGGGCTTGTGGTTGCAACGTATCACCACGCAAACGCCGGATGAAGAGCAGATTGAAGTAGCTTTAACAGCCTTGAAATGTGCTCTGGGTCGTGAAGTTGGGGATAATGTTGATTTCGTGGAATCGACCTGAGAGATGGCTATATCCAACCCATATAAAAATGTTCTGAATAAAATTGAAGAGCGTAATGGCCGTAAGGCCGAAATCGAGAAGATGATGGAAGACGCCGCAATTTTAACTAATCAGAATAAATTGACCGATCTCTCCAGAGAGCATCGCCAGATAACAGGTTTTCTAAAAGCCTCGGCAGAATTTGTCAAAATTACCAATGCCATTGAAGGGGCCAGGGAAATTCTGGCTGCTGAAGAAGATGCTGAAATGCTGGAGATGGCTCAGGTGGAACTGGATGAGTCTCTGGCCGTTGTTGAAGATCTGGAACAGGAAGTCAAGTTGCTGTTGATTCCCAAAGATCCCAGTGATGATAAGTCTGCAATGATGGAAATTCGTGCCGGAACAGGTGGTGATGAAGCCGCATTATTTGCTGGAAATCTTTATAGGATGTATTCAAAGTTCATTGAGAATCATGGTTGGAAGACAGAGATTCTCAGCTCCAGCCCCACTGAACTGGGAGGATTTAAAGAAGTGATTCTCTCTATTTCCGGGGATGGTGCTTTTGGTTTATTAAAATATGAGAGTGGTGTGCACCGTGTTCAGCGAGTACCCGCAACAGAGACAAGTGGCCGTATCCACACATCTGCGGCCAGTGTTGTTGTGCTTCCTGAGGCAGAAGAGGTTGATATAGAGATCCATCAGAATGACTTGAGAATTGATGTTTACCGTTCCTCTGGTCCCGGTGGTCAGAGTGTAAATACAACGGATTCAGCTGTGAGAATTACACATATTCCCACAGGAATGGTCGTTACTTGCCAGGATGAAAAGTCGCAACATAAAAATAAGGCCAAAGCTCTAAAAGTACTGCGTGCACGTCTCTACGATATCAAGCGTAAAGAAGATGAGGCCAAGGCCGCAGCCAGTCGGCGTTCCGTGATTGGTTCAGGTGATCGTTCTGCAAAAATCAGAACCTTTAATTATCCGCAAGGACGCGTTACCGACCACCGAATTAATCTGACACTTTTCCGGCTCCACGAGATACTGGCCGGAGATCTGGACGAACTGGTTGAAGCCATGAAGATGGCAGACTTAAATGAAAAGCTAAAGGCAGGGGCCGGTTAAACAAGGACGTAGATTACAAGAACACAAACAAAAAACCCCGGCTCAAAATTAACTTTGACCCGGGGTTTTTTTAAGAAAGAGCAAATGAGTTTTACACTTATAAATAGAAAGTGGAGGTTGTATGCAAGAACCCTATGATATCTGTGATGACAAGGTATTAATTGATTTTGAAGCACTTTATTGTGATTCAGCTGAAAAATTGCTTAAGAGCGGACTGTTTTGTGATATGTTGAACCGTTATCTTGCATATCTCAAGAGACGTCAGTCTCCTATGATAATGCGCCTGGGGCAGCACTGTGCAATGCCGTTGGAGCGGCACCTGGCTACAATTATCCGGCTTTTAGCCACACATGCACATGATGAGATTGCCGATGTAAATGCCGCTTATGGCCCGTTGATGGACCAGAGAGAGACTGTTTATGAGTTTGTTGAGGGATTGTATGATTATTGGCGGCGTTTTGAGCGTTATTTGATAATTGAAGCCCCTGAGCATACACGGCTCAGAACCCGTGTATCAATCTATCCCGCTCAGTTTATTCAATCCAACGAGATGTTGAAACAGATAATTTTGAATACATACAGAACAGTATGTGCTCATCTGTATGATGATCCCTTCCGTGTCTTTCGGCAGCTGCCAGCAGGAGCTGATGTTGGTTTCATGACACAGCATATCAATTGGCAGGCCCCTGCTTTCTGTCTGCCTCTGACAGAGGTTCCTTTTATACGCATGGCACTTCTGGAGCCACCGGTAATATTCAATACAAAAAGGAATACACGTAAGGGCCTGTTTGAAGAGGTGCAGGAGAATCCTTTCAATCACGTAAAGCTGAATACTGATGATTGGTTTTGTTATCCGGCTAAAGTGGGGAAGCTTTTAGCATTCATCTATTTTCATAAATCATTCATGTCTCAAGGTGCCGCACTCTCCAATCTCTTTGAGCTGGCACATTTTGAAGATATTCATAATATGAAACCTGATCTGGTCTTTTGTTTTGGCGGGCCGGACCTGCCCTTTAAAACCGAACTCGGCACTGTCTTTTATCAAGATGATAATGCCGGTATGATGATAGGTTATAATGTGGCCTCTGATGATATCGATTATTTCGGTTATATGAAAAAGATGCTGCTTACGCTGCATAATGTGCATATGATTAACCGTGGCCGTCTGCCTGTGCATGGCGCAATGGTCAGTATCAGGCTGCAGGATCAGCGGTCTGCCAATGTTGTAATAATTGGTGATTCCGGAGCTGGTAAGTCTGAGACACTTGAAGCATTCAGAATGCTTGGCCGTGATCAAATAAGTGAAATGACAGTGATATTTGATGATATGGGCTCTCTGGCTGTGGATGAAGAGACAGGAGAGATAAGGGCCTATGGCACTGAGATTGGTGCATTTCTGCGTTTAGATGACTTGCAGCCTGGTTATGCATTTGAGCAGATGGACAGATCTATCTTCATGAATGCCAATTTAACTAACGCGCGAGTGATTCTACCTGTTACATCTTACAAACAGATAGTAGAGGGTGTTCCAATAGATTTGTTCCTCTATGCAAATAATTTTGAGGCTGTCTCTGATGATAATAAGGCGTTTGTTGCAATAGAAAATACTGAGCAGGCATATTCTATTTTTTCTTCGGGAAGGCGAATGGCCATGGGGACAACATCTGAGAAAGGTATAGTAGACAGCTATTTTGCCAATCCATTTGGTGCTCCTCAGCGCAAGGAGGACCATGATAAAATTGCCCGTAAAATGCTGAAAAAGATGTTTAAAGATGGTATTCGTGTTGGTCAACTATTTACGCAGCTGGGCATGGATGGAATGAGCCAGACCGGGCCGAAAATAGCTGCAAAGGCTTTGCTGGATGAATTATAGCAGTTAGCATATTATTGACTTACGGGATGCTGTATCGCTGTAACTTTTTTTGGATAAAATTGAGAAGTTGTACTTGTATTTGTTGATTTAATAGAATATATTTACACAATTGTTATGAAGCTGATAAGAGCGTAGAACATTTGGTTGCAGTGTATATTGAGGACTTTACCGTGAAGAATATTACGAAGAATGAACGTCACTCAATGATTCAACGAATTATAGATGATGGAATCGGTGATCAACGTCATCTTTTGCAATCATTGAGAATGCAGGGAATAGAGACTACACAAGCAACAATTTCGCGCGATTTGCAGGAGATGGGATATGCCAAAGTGCGTGTAGCACCCGGAGTATATCGATATGAAAAGGTTGAGGCGCAGATGCCAGGGCTTTATACTGAAAAACTTCAGGTCATGTTCAGGGAATTTGTGACAGATATTCGGTCCACGCAAAATCAAATTGTGATTAAGACCTTGCCGGGAAATGCCAATGGAGTAGGCAGGGTTATAGATGAATGGGCCGGCCCGGAAGTATTGGGTACTATTGCCGGTGATGATACCATCCTTGTGATTGTCGATTCTGTTGAGAATCGACCGGAGTTGGAGGATTCTTTACAAAATTTTATGGACGGCGTGGCATAATATCGATTATAGATAGTTTATTAATTTTTTGAGCCCTGCTATTTTATTAGCAGGGCTTTTTATTTATGTGAATGCTGATAGTGAAAAAATAATTTCTGTAAGAATATACAATTATTCTTGACAATAGCGTATATTTACTGTATATTCAATCCAATTATGAGAAAATATTCAAGTGATAGGTAAATAGGCCACACGTACATTCTGTATAATAAATAAAAAAAGTATCGGTACGGGTTTAATTGTGAATAATCAAAAAATAAATAATAGTGATAAGCGACGACGATTTGAAGTGTCTATCCGGGGTGTATTGGAGGGAGATCTCTAATGGTTGTTGTCCAACAATTCATGTAATCTTTCAGGCCCTGCAATTATTGTTCGCAGGGCCTTTTTTTTAAGTCCCGGCGATTTGGAGGAGAGAGAGTCAATGGAAGGAGAAGTTAAATGGACAAGGTAATACTGGCATATTCAGGTGGTTTGGACACATCGGTCATTTTAAAGTGGTTGACAGAAAAAGAGTATGACGTCATTGCTTATATAGCCGATGTGGGACAGAATGAGGATCTGAATGCTGCCAGGGAAAAGGCTTATGCCACAGGTGCTTCAAAGGTCTACATTGAAGATTTAAAGGATGAACTGGTTGTTGATTACATATTTCCTGCAATTCAGGCCAATGCCATTTATGAGGGGCGTTATCTGCTTGGAACTTCCCTGGCCAGGCCCTTGATTTCAAAGAGACAGATTGAGATTGCACATAGAGAAGGTGCGGCTTATGTAGCACATGGTTCAACCGGTAAAGGTAATGACCAGGTGCGGTTTGAAATAGCCTATTATGCATTAGATCCATCCATTCGGGTAATTGCACCATGGAAGGATGCAGAATTCCTACGCCAATTTAAAGGGCGGCCTGAATTGATTAAGTACGCTGAAGAGCATAACATTGAGATCAAGGCCTCCAGATCCAAGCCCTACAGCGAGGATGCCAACCTGATCCACGTCAGTCATGAAGCCGGCATTCTCGAAGACCCTTCACATGTAGCCGATGAATCAGTCTATTCAATGACCAAAAGCCCCAAAGATGCGCCGGATGATGAGACATTGATTGATGTATTTTTTAAAGATGGCAGACCCATACGGATTATGGATAAGACCAATTATATTGAAAAGAGCGATCCATTTGAATTGTTCGTCTATCTAAATCAGATAGGTGCGGCCAATGGTATTGGCAGAATAGACATTGTTGAGAATAGATTTGTGGGAATCAAGTCACGTGGCATCTATGAATCACCGGGCATGACAATTCTTCGTACGGCACATATGGATATTGAGGGTGTTGCCATGGATAGAGAGGTGATGAGATTACGTGATATGCTGACACCCAAGTTTAGTGAGCTTATTTATAATGGATTCTGGTTCTCACCGGAAATGGATTTTCTGATGGCAGCAATCAACAAGTCACAGGAGATAGTTGACGGTATGGTCTCACTCTCTCTCTACAAGGGTAATGTGATGGTGCAGGGGCGGCAGTCGGCATCAAGTCTATATGATCAGGACCTCTCCAGTATGGATATTGAAGGTGGATTCGATCAGAAGGATTCAGATGGTTTTATCAAGATTCATGCTCTGCGGCTCAAGGCGCATCATGCTATTTTGAACCGGCAGGGAAGGCGGTGGTTCGGTGACTGATGGACAAGCTGTGTGGGCTGGGCGTTTTTCACAAGCTGTTAATTCATTCTTGAATACGTGGGGGGCTTCGATTGACCAGGATCGCTTTCTTGTGGAAGCGGATATTCGGGCATCACGAGCCTATGCTCTTGCATTGGAAAAGGCCGGCATTCTGAATTACTCGGAGCGGATCAAAATTTTGGATGGCCTGTATCGTGTTTCGTTCCGTATCGCAGAAGGAGAAGATCTTTCACCGTATGAAGATATACATTCGGCAGTAGAACTCCTGCTGACTGATGAGATAGGTAGTACAGGTAAAAAACTTCATACAGGGCGTAGCCGGAATGAGCAGGTAGTCACGGTTGAACGTTTATGGCTTATGAAGCAAATTGAACGGGCAGATGAGAAATTGATCGCTGTGCAAAGGGTAATTATTGATCTGGCAGAAAAATATTTTGACGTCATTATGCCGGGATATACGCACTTGCAGCAAGGACAGCCAGTCTTATTCAGCTTTTATATAATGGCACTGTTCTGGCAGATGCAGCGTGGTAGAGATAGATTGAATGATGCGCTGAAGCGTGTTGACGTGATGCCTCTGGGATCAGGGGCTATGGCCGGTTCTACTGTTGATCTGGACAGAACATATATGGCCCGTGAACTTGGTTTTTCGGCAGTTTCCAAAAATGCAATGGACACTGTCAGTGACCGCAGTTTCATTCTGGAAGTGCTCTCAGATTTCAGCATAATAATGCTGGATCTATCCCGATTTGCAGAGGATTCAATTATCTTCTCGTCAAAGGAATTCTCATATGTTGAATTGACGGATGCAGTTGCTACATCCAGCAGTTTAATGCCCCAGAAACGGAATCCTGATTTTTATGAACTGCTGCGGGCGGCACCGGCAAGAATGTTTGGTGAGTTTAGTCAACTTTTTTTGACAATGAAGGGCCTGCCTCTGACATATAATAAGGATCTGCAGGAAGATAAAAAACCTTTACAGGCAATATGTTATGCGTTGAATGTGTTTGATGCTGTGGAGGTGTTGCTCAAAAATTATCGGCTCTGCCCGAAAATTATCGCACAGAAGCTTGATACGTCCATGTTAGCTACGGATGTGGCGGACTGGCTGGTTGAACAGGGGCTGCCATTCCGTGATGCCCATGGCGTGGCAGGGTCTGTAGTGCAAGCCGCGGAAAAGGGAGGGTGTTCATTGGCGGACCTGTCAATTGATGAGCTGTGTGTCTTTTCACCTCTGTTTGGTGATGGATTTGTCCTGCCTGATTTTGAGAACTCTGTAAGGCGTAAGAAGACAACGGGCTCCACTCATCCTGATAAAGTGAGAGATATGATTGACGAGGCCAGAGGTATAATTAATGGAGAAACAGGGGACTAAGAATAAATCTCCAAAAAATAGAATCAGTAAGATTCGATACTAAACATTCATTTTAACCTTATGCACAATTGTTTGAAAAGAAGAGAGGATCAATATTGATGAAGGCTATTCTCTATCTTGAAGATGGACGGAGCTTCATGGGAAGGTCATTTGGCGCATCGGGCACTACTGTTGCCGAAGTGGTGTTCAATACAGGCATGACAGGTTATCAGGAGATTTTGACAGATCCGTCTTACAAGGGGCAGATGGTAATCATGACTGCACCCCACATCGGCAATACGGGAATAAATGATGAAGACGCCGAGTCGGATGTGCAGGCGGCTGGAGGATTGATTGTTCGCGAATACTGTGAAATGCCCTCCAACTGGCGTTCCATCTGCTCTCTGGATGAGGCGATGAAGGTGCGGGGCATCATCGGCATTCATGGTATTGACACGCGGGCTTTGACGCGGCATATCCGGGAACACGGTGCCATGATGGGCATTATTTCCACAGAAATTTTTGATGCGGCTGCTTTGAAGAACATGCTTCTGGATCATCCGAACGTGTCTGCAATCGATTTGGTAGGGCAGGTTTCATGCAGAGAGCGGCAGGTCTGGGATACACCGGCTGATTCCCGCTGGTATCATGACATTGCGGCAGCGGGTGAATGTTTTCATGTAGTGGCGTTTGATTTCGGTATAAAGCATAATATTTTGCGGCTCATGACATCGCTTGGTTTCAGAGTGACCCTGGTGCCGTCGGATACGTTGGCTGAGGTGGTTCAGGAATTGAATCCTGATGGCGTTTTTCTTTCAAACGGACCTGGTGATCCTCGGGCATTGCCCTATGCGGCAGAGACTGTGCGGAGATTAGCAGAGCATTATCCCATTTTTGGCATCTGTCTGGGGCATCAGATTCTCTCACTTGCCTTTGGTGCCGGCACTTACAAATTGAAGTTCGGGCATCATGGCAGCAATCATCCTGTTCGTTTTATTGAAACGGGACGTGTTGAGATAACTGCGCAGAATCACAACTATGCGGTGGACAGGGCCGCAGTGGACAAGGCAGGATTTGAAGTAACGCATATTAATCTTAATGATAATACAGTGGAAGGTATGCGGCATAGAGATTTGCCTGTCTTTTCTGCGCAGTATCATCCTGAGGCAGCTCCCGGGCCGCATGATTCAGTATATCTGTTCAGGCAGTTTCATGAGATGATTAAAAATAGATAAGAGACGTTTGTCAGGGGGGAAATAATCGATGTCATTGCTGTTTTTGCTGAAGCAATCCCCGTCTGGACAGTTGTAGCTAAAAATAAGTGCAGGCAACCCGTGAGGGGATTGTTGCGGTCGCCGTAAAAGATGGCTCCCTCGCAAAGACATCAATCCTGTTGAATCTGTCAAAAAATTGTTTGAGGATATTATGCCACGACGTACAGATATTCAAAAAATATTGATCATTGGATCAGGACCAATAGTAATCGGTCAAGCTTGTGAGTTTGATTACTCCGGTACTCAGGCTGTTAAAGCATTGAAGGAGTTGGGCTATGAGATTGTACTGATCAATTCCAATCCGGCTACTATCATGACAGATCCTGAGCTGGCGGACCGGACATATGTTGAGCCTATAAACTGGAAGACTGTGGCCAAGGTCATTGCCAGAGAGAAACCCGATGCGCTTCTGCCTACAATGGGTGGTCAGACCAGCCTCAATGTCACTGTGGAACTCTATGATCGGGGTATATTGCAGAAACATGGTGTTGAGCTCATTGGAGCCAAGATGGATGCAATTCAGATGGCTGAAGACAGGGAGCTGTTTAAAGCAGCAATGGACAGGCTTAATCTGAAGATGCCCAGAGGGGGATTTGCCCGGACTCCGGATGATGCCATGGCTCTGGTGGAAGAAACGGGATTTCCGGCTATCATTCGTCCGGCTTTCACAATGGGTGGTACTGGCGGCTCTATCGCCTACAATATTGAGGAGTATCGCGAGCAGGTTCAGTGGGGCATACAATGCAGTCCGATCAATGAAGTACTTATAGAGCAGTCTGTTATCGGCTGGAAGGAGTATGAGCTTGAAGTCATGCGGGATCTGGCAGATAATGTTGTGATCATCTGTTCTGTTGAGAATATCGATCCCATGGGTGTGCATACAGGTGATTCGGTGACAGTTGCTCCTGCCCAAACGCTGACGGATCGTGAATATCAATTGATGCGGGATGCTGCAAAGGCGATTATCCGTGAAATCGGTGTAGAGACCGGTGGGTCAAATGTACAGTTTGCGATTAATCCTGAAAATGGTGATATGATTGTAGTTGAGATGAATCCCCGGGTATCCCGTAGCTCGGCGTTGGCTTCCAAGGCTACGGGTTTTCCCATTGCAAAGATTGCGGCACAGCTGGCTGTTGGCTTTACTCTTGATGAGATCACTAATGACATTACTGGTGCTACACCTGCATCATTTGAACCTACTCTGGATTATGTGGTTGTAAAATACCCCAGATGGAATTTTGAGAAATTCCCACAGGCTGAGGCTGTACTTGGTACACAGATGAAGTCAGTGGGTGAGACCATGGCCATTGGCCGTACTTTTTCCGAGGCATTTCAGAAGGCACTGTGTTCTTTGGAGACGGGCTGCTCCGGTTTGATTCCACCTCAGGACGTTATGGATGATGAGGCTCTTAAACGGGCACTGAAGAGACCAACTCCCGAACGATTTTTTCAGATAGGGCAGGCACTGCGCAGTGGTTTCGACATAATGGAAATACATAATCTGACAGGAATAGACCCATGGTTTTTACGGCAGTTTGCCGGGATTATTGATATTGAGAGGCAGATTGTGGAAAATGGCTTGAAGGACATAGATTTTCTGCTGCGAATCAAGCGGGCTGGTTTTTCAGATCGGCGTATTGCAGAACTTAGCGGAAATGGTGAACCTGCTGTAAGGGAGCTGAGAGAAGATGCTGGCATCAGATCTGTATTCAAGATTGTGGATACATGTGCGGCTGAATTTGCATCGGAGACATCATATCTCTATTCCACTTATGAGGAGGAGAATGAGTCTTCTGTTTCAGACAGAGAAAAAATTATTATTCTGGGCAGTGGTCCCAACCGCATTGGCCAGGGAATTGAATTCGATTACTGCTGCGTACATGCTGTGATGGCCTTGCGTGAAGCAGGATATGAAGTAATAATGATCAATAATAACCCTGAGACAGTATCCACGGATTATGATACAGCTGACAAGCTCTATTTTGAACCACTTACTTTGGAGAATGTGCTGCGCGTATGTGAGATTGAGAAGCCTAAAGGCGTTGTTGTGCAGTTTGGAGGACAGACTCCGCTTAAACTCGCTCATAGGCTTAAGGATGCCGGAGTAGCCATATTGGGTACTTCGCCTGAGTCCATAGACCTTGCTGAAGATAGATCGCAGTTTGGTGCATTGACAGAAGGAAGCGGGATCTGTCTGCCACAGTGGGGTACAGCTTTTACTTTTGATGAGGCTAAAACTGTTGCGGGAAAGATAGGTTATCCTGTTCTTGTGCGGCCCTCTTATGTGCTTGGCGGTCGTGGTATGGAGATTGTCTATGATGAGGCTACACTGGAGAGATATATTGAAACAGCCACGGCAGTATCGCCAGAACATCCGGTCTTGGTTGATAAATTTCTGGAAGATGCATTTGAGTTTGATGTGGATGCTGTTTGTGATGGATATGATGTGTGTCTCTGCGGCGTGATGCAGCATATAGAGGAAGCGGGAATACATTCGGGAGATTCGTCATGCGTGCTTCCGCCTTTCATGCTTGCTGATGAGGATTATGCCGTTATTGTGGAACAGACGGAAATTTTAGCCCGGAAATTAAAGGTTAAAGGGTTGATGAACATACAGTTTGCTCTTTACGATGGAACTGTTTATGTGTTGGAGGTAAATCCCAGAGCTTCACGTACTGTGCCTTTTGTAGCAAAGGCCACAGGCATTTCCTGGGCCAGGATTGGAGCTTTGGTGATGGCCGGGGCCAGGCTTTCGGACATAGATATTCCCGCGCCAACAACAGGTATGATAGCAGTTAAAACACCAATATTTCCTTTCTTGAAATTTCCAAATGTGCAGACCTTCCTCTCGCCGGAGATGCGTTCCACCGGAGAGGTGATGGGAATTGGCAGTACATTTGGTAGTGCATTTGCAAAGGCTCAATTTGCAGCAGGGCATGGACTGCCCAAAAGAGGCAATGCATTTATTTCAGTCAATGACCGCGACAAAGGTGAGGTTGTCGGACTTGCCCGTCAATTGCATGAATTGGGGTTTGGAATAATGGCTACTACCGGCACACATAAGATTCTTCGCCGGGCAGGTATTCCTTCCCATGTGACCTTAAAAGTAGCAGAGGGCCGTCCCCATGCAGCCGATGCCATCATTAACGGCAAGATAGATCTGATCATCAATACCCCTTTGGGCAAAGATGCACGCAGTGATGAGTACGCCATCGGCCGCACGGCCATGGCCCATGATGTGCCTTGTTTGACCACACTGTCTGCCGCGTGGGCGGCCATTCAGGCGATACGGTCGCTACAGGCCGGACCGCTGGGCGTGATTGCGTTACAGGGGGATTGACAGTGTTTTTGGGGATGTCATAAATCTAAAAAACAGTATGTCACTCCTGAGTGCTCTTGTCAGGAGTCTACAATAGAGAGGATTAAAAATGTATTTTCCGTTACTGTTAGTACAAGTGTACCTTTGAATGATGGATTCAGCTTCGCTGGGCCTGTTCCTGCCACGAGCATGCAGGCTGAGTCCCGGTTCTGTACGGGAGATGACAGTTTTTTTGGGGGGAGGACAATTAAATCAAAAAATAAATATTTGCTTATGAAGATTTGCTGGTGTATATTTATAAATTATGAATAGTTATTATGTTTACATCCTCGCCAACAAGAAATATGGCACACTTTATATTGGTGTGACCAATGACCTGATTAGACGTGTTTATGAGCATAAAAATAACCTTGGAGGTGGATTTACAAAGCAATATTGTGTGCATCAACTTGTCTATTTTGAGATAACTTCTGATATACAAGTTGCCATACAGCGTGAAAAGCAGGTGAAGAGATGGAAGCGGGCGTGGAAAATTCGTTTAATTGAATCGGTGAATCTCGAATGGAAAGATTTGTATTTTGATTTGATTGGTTGATTTCATGATGGCATAAATCCCAAAAGTTTGTCTCTCCTGAGTGCTCTTGTCAGGAGTCTACAATAGGGAGTTTTGAAATTGTATTTTCCGTTACTGTTATAACAAGTGAGCCTTTGAATGATGGATCCCTGCCAGGAGCATGCAGGGATGACATTTTTTTTGGGGGATGACATAAATTTTAAAAGTTTGTCACTCCTGAGTGCCTCTGTCAGGAGTCTACAATTGAGAGGATTAAAAAATAATCTTTCTTATGATTATCGAATAGAGGAGCCGGTTAATGATGGATCCCTGCCAGGAACATGCAGGCTGAGTCCCGGTTCTGTACGGGAGATGACAGTTTTTTTTGGGGAGTGACATTTTTAAAGGTTTCCATTTTGTCTCCAAGTTTGTCACTCCTGAATATTTATCCTGCCTATACTTTGTAACAATATATAATTTTGCCTCCGACATAAAAAAATATTTGCATTTTTGAGCAAAAAATGTTAGACTATTTATTATCTAATAATTGACCAATGTGCATAAAACAGAGTGATTGTTTGAAAAGCTGCTGTTGAGCATGTATAATATTATGTATATTGTGTTTATCTATTGATAGAATGTTTGAAGTTCTCGGGAAGCATCTATTTTACAGGAGGTCAGAAATGTTGTCTCGAAAAGTAACAATTTTTATTATGCTGATTAGTATAGTATTGGTATCAGCCTGTTCAGTCCTGAATAAATCAACACCGGAAGCAAAGATAGACTTCAGACTCAAACAGGCGTTGGCTGATTCTACAGATACGCTGATCCGTTTTTTTGGAGAGTGTGATGGGCCTATTGAAGGTGAACTCAAAGAAAAAATAGAAAGCCTGGGTGTTGAACTGCAAACTGTCACGGGTGAGCTTTTCACAGCACAGGCATCTGCTGAGGCAATCCATAAACTGGCAAAATTCAATGAAGTGACCCGGCTCGCTGGTGCTAAGGCTATGAAACCTTTGAAGAAAGGAACAATACGATGAAGCGGTCTTTATTAATTCAAATTTTATTGGCAGTATTTATTCCAATAATACTTATGGCAGAACAGGCACCTTCTGATAAAATTGGTCTGACACTCAAGAGAATGCTTTCAGGGCAAATCTATAAAACATCGGCAGAGAATGTTCGTGTTTTTGTGGATGGAGAGAATGCGGCAGAAGCTGTGCGTGAAGCAAGCGGTTGGGTAAATACGGATCAAGGTTATTATATAACCGCATCAATGCCGCTTGATCGGATTATGGAATTAGCAGATAAAGTTGATGTACACCGCATTCGCCTGGGCCGGAGAATGAGAAAACTCAATGATCAAGCTGCTCAGGCTGTCAGGGCCGATGATGTGTGGAATGGGCAGGCACCTTTAAATCAGGCATATACGGGTGAAGGTGTTGTTGTGGGAATCATCGATTCAGGCATTGATATTGATCATGCTGATTTTAAAAATACTGATGGTAGTACGCGTATTTTATCAATCTGGGATCAGAATGAGAGTGGAACTACTCCATCGGGATATAGTTATGGAATGGAATGGACAGCGGCTCAAATTAACAGTGGAGCATGCACGCATGAAGATCCCGACGGGCATGGTACGCATGTAGCAGGCAGTGCAGCCGGTAATGGCCAGGCTGTGGGTACATACTCAGGCATGGCACCGGGAGCTCATATTGTCATGGTTGCGCTGAATTTTGAAAATTCAACAGGTGTTGTGGATGGTGCTAATTACATTTATCAAATCGCTCAAAATCTTGGGCTTCCTTGCGTAATCAATGCCAGTCTGGGCAGCCACGGTGGACCGCATGACGGCAGTGGTGATGAACCGCGGCGTCTGGATCTATTGTTGAAGGGTCAAAGTGGAAGAGCTTTTTGTGCCGCTGCAGGCAATGAAGGCGCAGATAATATCCACGTAGGAAGTTCTTCAAATAATCTTCAATGGACTTACTTCAATGCAACTGATGAATACGGCGAGATCTGGATATATATACGTGTGCCTAATTCCATGATCAATACGGTTGAATTTGCAATTGGTGCCGATTCAAGTGATTATAATCCTATAACTTTTTCAGGTGGTCCGCTGGAAACTGGTGGTATGACACCATATTATACAACACAAACTATCTCCGATAATGCCAAGCAGGAGAATCTTGGTAATGACGTAGGTACTGTCTTCTTTCAGGCCTCTGCCGTATCTGATTCCGTAAGTGCTGTGCTGATTCAGATTGCAGATGTTCTGGATTGGGACTGGGATACAGGAGAGGTAGGTCGTCTGGATCTTTGGCGCCTATATATAAAAAATGGTAATTCACGCATTCATGCCTGGGTGGCAGATGTCGGACAGAGTTATCCCGGGACTGTAGGTGATGCTCAGTACACAGCAGCGGATAATGATTATTCTGTGGGCCTGCCTGCTACAGGTATGGAGATTATTGCGGTGGGTGCTTATACCAACAGGACTCAATTTACTGATAAAGATGGTAATCTCTGGGGTCTTGATGGAAGTGTGCATGATATTGCCCCTTTCTCAAGTATGGGCCCTTCGGCAGACGGGCGTATCAAACCTGAAATTACTGCACCGGGACACGGTATTATTTCTTCGCTCTCAGTTGCAGCAGAACAAGAGGGTGCAATTTATCCTGAGGAAATTGTGCAGGGGGGTAAACATGCAAATATGAGTGGTACGAGTATGTCCAGCCCGATTACAGCAGGCTGTCTGGCTCTTTATTTTCAAAAATATCCTTCAGCCACCAATGCCCAGGTACGCAGCGCACTTGCAAGTTCCGCAATACAGGATGGATATACTGGTTCATCACTGCCAAATAATATCTGGGGATGGGGTAAGTTAGATGTGTTCTCCATGCTTGGTACAACAGCTGTACAAGATGATGCAATTAAGCCAAATAGATTTATGGTTGACGCCGCGTATCCAAATCCTTTTAATCCATCTGCTACTATTGACTATCATTTATCTCAACCTGCTGAAGTGAAGATAGATCTCTTTGACACATTGGGGCGCATAATCGAAGAGTCTGTAATCCGGGCCGGGTCAAATGGTTCTTATCGGTATGTAATTGACGGAGAGAATTTGCATAGCGGAATCTATTTTGTCCGTTTTGAAGCTCTTGGATATGTGACAACCCAGAAGGTGATATTGATAAAATGAAAAAATATGAAATGGATGCTTCAGGCGATTCCCTGAAGGGGCAGCAGGTGGCAGATGAGATAAAGATCACCTTCCGTAAACTTTTTTCGGAACGCGATACAGAATCAACTTTCATTCTGTTTATTGTTCCTATTCTATTGACTTTATGGGTCTATTACGGAAAACAGACTGATTTTGATGCTCTGTTCAAGGGATTGCAGGGACGGTGGAATCAAGATATTTACAGCACAATCTATGAGTATTTGTCGGCATTTCTGTTGATGTTCTGGATACCCTATTTTTTTGTAAAAGTAGGATTTAGAAAAGGGTTGAAAGATTTTGGATTCAAGTTGGGCGATTGGCGCTACGGCATGAGATTTGTCATGATTGCCGCCCCATTTCTGCTTTGGGCGGCATATACAGGCGCGGCACAACCTGGTATTCAGGCTGAGTATCCCCTGGCCAGGTCGATGATTGGTCATTGGAGACTTTTTCTTCTGGTGGAATGTTTTTATATTGTATACTATGTCAGCTGGGAATTTATGTTCAGAGGTTTCATGCTCTTTGGTCTTGAGCGTAAATTTGGTGCACTGCCGGCAATTTTAATCCAGACAATTCCATCTGCCATTGTCCATATCGGTAAACCTGCTTCTGAGAGTTTTGGAGCAATTGCCGCTGGTCTCGCTTTTGGTTATCTGGCAATCAGGTCAAGATCAATCATATATCCATTGATCCTGCATATTATTGTAGGGATTGCTACCGACATATTTGTAAGCATACGATTGTCATAATATTTTATTCTGATTTTCTGCGGAGCATATTTGAAAGTATTGGTTACAGGTGCTAATGGTTTTGTTGGTGCCGCTGTGTGTAAGAAACTGCTGGATCGCGGTGACTATGTCCGTGGTCTCGTACGTAAGACCAGTGATCTCAGTCTGTTGAAGGGCCTTAATGTTGATCTTGAGGTCGTATCATTGAATGATAAAGAGGCATTGGCCTCTGTAGTAAAAGATATTGACGTTGTCTATCATGTAGCTGCCGCTGTAGGAGATTGGGGCAGCCTGGAGTGGTTCAGGGAGATCAATGTTTATGCTACACGGCGATTGATGGAGCTCTCAGCTGCTGCCGGTGTTAAACGCCTGGTCTATGTCAGCTCTGTTGCTGTGCATTCATTTATAGATGCCCAGGATATGGATGAGACCGCGCCTCAAAATCCGACGCCCTTTCCATATTGTCAATCCAAGAGAGAGGCAGAGGAGGTGGTACGGGCATTTCATCAAAAAGGCGGTATGGAAACAGTGATTATCAGGCCCGGAGATGTATATGGACCCGGTGACAGAACCAGCCTTTTGAAGATGGCACCTATGCTTGAGAAGGGGTTATTACTGCTTATTGACAACGGCAGAACTCTTGGTGCTTTTACATATGTGGAAAACCTGGCAGACGGAATCTTATTAGGTGGTCTTCATCCGGCTGCGGCAGGTGATACCTTTATAATCACAGATGGCATAAAAATGAGCTGGAAAGAATATTTTGACAGGCTTTGTTCTGCTTTGGACTTGCCGCATCCACGCCTGTCATTGAAGCCGGGATTTGTGCGCGCACTTGCCAGATGTATGGAGAGTCTACACCGCTCCTTAAGGCTTAAACAGCGTCCTTTTATTACATGTTATCTGGCAGAACATCTATGCAGTGATTTTCATTTTTCTGTTGAAAAAGCCGCTACTGTACTCGGGTATAGCCCTGCCGTTACCGTTGATGAAGCAATAACAGCCACATCACGCTGGTATCGAGAGGCTGTTCGCGGAGAAAAAAAATAAATTTTTGAATATTAATCAATGTTATCGGTATAGTATAGACAGGGTTTGAAAAATATGTCCAAAAGTTTAGAGAAATATTTAATTGAAATTGGTAAAGTTTGTGATAAAACTGGTGTTGAAGCATACGCGGTTGGCGGTTATGTCAGGGATAGTTTGGCGGGCCGCAGTACAGATGAAATTGATTTTGTAGTAGTCGGAGATGGGCCGAAGCTGGCAGAAAATGCAATGAAAGCTCTGCGTGGCCATGGTTTTGTTGTCTATTCAAAGTTTGGAACAGCATCGTTTCTTAAGGATGATTATAAATTTGAGTTTGTCACTGCCAGAAGCGAGACTTATCATAAGGATTCACGGAATCCAAATGTAGAGATAGCTACTCTGTCTGAAGATCTGACCCGAAGAGATTTTACTGTTAATGCAATGGCAATGTCAGTAAATGCCGGGACTTTCGGGGCTATTTCAGATCCCTTTGACGGTCGCATAGATCTTGATAAGAAGATACTCCGTACACCTTTAGATCCGGTTGCCACCTTTGATGATGATCCTCTGCGCATAATGCGAGCTGTTCGTTTTGCCAGTCAGCTGGACTTTAACATTGAAGAGAGTGCATTGGCTGCAATCATGCAGATGCGGGATCGCTTGAGCATTATCAGTCAGGAACGTATTACCGATGAGTTTCTGAAGATTCTATCTCATGCAAAACCGTCTATTGGACTGATTTTGCTAATGAAAACAGGCATACTGGAGATTATTTTTCCTGAAATAGAACAACTTGCCGGTGTTGAGCAGCGTGATCGTTATCATCATAAAGATGTTTTTGACCATACAATGAAGGTTGTTGACAATGTGGCTGCTGTAAGTGATGATCCTATTTTGCGCTTCATTGCACTTGTTCATGATATTGGTAAACCATACACCAAAAGATTTGTTGAAGGTACGGGCTGGACATTTCATGGACATGAACTTGTTGGTGCACGCATGCTTCACAAGGTTTGCAGGCGTTTGAAGCTCTCCAATGAATATTTAAAGTACAGCAGGAAACTGACAAAGTTACATATGCGGCCTATTCATTTAACAAGTGAGGAAGTTACAGATTCTGCTGTCCGCAGGTTACTGGTGCTTGCAGGAGAGGATGTAGATGATTTGATGCTGTTCTGCAGGGCAGATATAACCTCGGGGAATCCTGATCGCGTTAAAAAGCATTTACACAATTTTGATTATGTAATGCAGCGCATGAAAGAAGTTGAAGAGAAAGATCGTATGAGAGCTTTTCAATCTCCTGTACGTGGTGATGAGATAATGAGCATCTGCGATCTTGAGCCGGGGCCAATGGTAGGAAAGTTAAAAAAAATCATTGAGGAAGCAATTCTTGATGGAGAGATTCCTAATGAATATGAGGCAGCAAAAGAATACTTGCTGCGTATCAAGCATGACTATATTGATAAAAATTAAAATGTATCAATTTTGCAAGCAAACAACCGTTTCACAGGAGTTTTTTATTACGAATTCCTGAAACATTTATCCTTTCTTTACGTCATATTAATTGGTCGATCTAATGAGTTACTAAGGAGGTGCTATGAGTGAGGTACGTTCGGAAGTACAGGAGTTAAATGCATTTCAGCGCATTATAGCCGTGTTTACTTCTCCGGGGCAGGCTTTTGAGAGTGTAGACCGTAAGCCCAGTTGGTTTATTCCATTTCTGCTCTTTGCAGTTGTTGTTTGTGCAACTCAGTTTTTTGTAGCAGACATACAGATTAATGACCGTATTGCGCTCATGGAGGTCAATGAGGCACCTCAGGAGCAGATTGATATGGTCATAAGTCAATCAGAGGGAGCTATGCGGTATGTGGGGTTGATTTTTGCTCCTGTAGGAACTTTGATATTCTGGGTTATTCTGGCAGCTATTTTTCTTTTTGCCGGTAATGTTATCGGAGGCGGTGAATCAAAGTTCAAGAAAGTATTCAGCATGGTGTGTTGGGGGAGTCTTATCGGCATTGTCGGCATGATAGTAACTTCTTTTCTGGTCTATTCCAGAGGTAGTTCATATGGCGTAACTACCAGTTTAGCTCTACTGCTTCCAACACCTGAACTCGGTGCCCCTCAATCGATTCTGTATCGTATTTTCAAACAACTGGATATTTTTGCTATCTGGCAAAATGTTGTGTGGGTGTTTGGATTTACAGCCATCTTCAAATTTACAATCAATAAAGCAATCACCGTTGTTGCAACACTATGGGGGATCTGGATTGTACTCTCGGTGGTATTTGGCGGGCTGCTCAGCAATTTTGGTATGTAATAAATGATCTATAACGTAAGGAAAGGTGTAGCTATGAAACGGTTGTTTTCGTTATTTTTGATTTTAATAATCAGTATGGGCGCAATTGCCCAGGACAAAGTTTTAACTCTGGATGAGTGTGTGGGTGTTGCAATGGAACAGAATCCACAGCTCATTATGAGTGAATTTCAAATGAAGATGGCGGGTAAGGATGTCTGGGTGTCTGTAGCCAGTCTTTTGCCTAATGCCTCTGCCAACCTTGGATATACACATCAGGTTAGCGGAGCTCTATCTGCAAAATATATAGACCAGACAACGGGTATCCTGGTGCCATTACGTGATAAAGAGAGTAGTTATTATTCCAGCAGCAGAATTACAGTTTCTCAGGAATTGAGTGTGCAAAATGTCTACGGATTGAAGCAGAGCTTGGCCCTGAAAAAGAGTGCTGTCTACAGTTTTGCCGGAACCAAGCAGAATATTATATATTTAGTTAAAGAACGTTATTATAATTTGCTCAAATCTGAAAAAATGTTGGATGTTGCTGAAGAAACAGGCAAATCATCTCAGGAATCCTTAAAGCGGGCTAATGCCCTGTATGAAGTAGGTAAAGTACCCAAATCAGATGTTCTGACTGCTAAAGTGCAGGCTGAAAGGGATAAGTTGGGAGTAATCCGTGCAGAGAATAGTCTCTCTATTGCTCGTGCATCATTGAATCATGTCCTGGGTTTTGAAGTAGACAATGAGATAAGAGTGAAAGATAATCTCAATGTACCTGAAGTGGAAGTCGGTTATGCAGATGCCATGGGTAATGCGCTGGGAGCACATCCCAGCCTGATGCAGGCACAAAGTAATCTGGCAGCTGCCAATGCCGGTATGGGTGTAGCGATAGGCCGTTGGCTGCCTTCTGTCTCGGCTTTCTTTCAGCATAATTGGAACAATAAGGATTTTAATAAGATAGATAATTTATTTGATACGGATTATCGTTGGTACATGGGTGCTCAATTGAGTATTCCCCTTTTACAGGGAGGAGCACGTGTCGCACAGACTGCCAAGGCCCGTCTTGCAAAAAAATCCAGCCGGAAGGCACTTATGCAGGCCAAGCGTGACATAGAGCTGGAAGTCAAGCAGTCATATTTTGAGGTTGAGCAGTTCAAGAGAGAGATCGCCGTCTCCCGTAATGCAGAAGAAGCTGCCGAGGAAGGTCTTCGCCTGAATCAGGAGCGTTACTCGCTCGGTGCAGGTACAATGCTGGATCTTTTAAATGCTCAGGTGCAGTCGCGTCAGGCCAAGAGTGATTTTATCCAGGCACTTTACAGCTATAAATATGCTATTGCCCGGCTTGAAAGAGCTATGGGTCAGTTAAACAGATAAGTTTCAGGGAAGGAACGGGGATAATTTTATGGCACAGAAAAAAACAAAGATTTTTATAGCCGTTGGTGCGCTTTTAGTAATTGTACTGCTGGTTGCAGGCAACCTTAATAAAAAAGGCGGCAATGCTATTACTGTGCAGACTGACAATGTAGTCCGGGGCGATATAACCGCCTCGGTCTCAGGCTCTGCAAGGATTCAACCGGAAATTCAAGTTAAAATTTCCGCAAAGGTAAGCGGGCAGATTATTCGCCTGGATGTGAAAGAGGGTGACGCTGTTAGAAAGGGCCAGTTCCTTGCACAGCTGGACCGTATTAATTATCAGGCAGCGGTCAATCAGGCCAGCTCAAATCTTGATTTTTCCAATGCTGGTTATGATAAAGCAAGGAATGAATATGTTCGTGCCGAGAAGTTGTATGAAGATAATCTTACTTCCAAGGCAGAACTGGAAATCGCCAAATCATCATATGAACAGGCTAAAGCTCAGGTTGATCAAAGCAAGGCCGCTTTGGATCAAGCTAAAGACAGCTTGGGCAAGACAACAATTTATTCTCCAATGAACGGCACTGTTTCCCAGTTGAATAAGAAACTTGGTGAGATGGCAATGGGATCACAGTTTACCCTGGATGTTATCATGGTTGTTGCCGATCTCTCCAGGATGCAGGCCGAGACTGAAATCGATGAAAATGATGTAGTGACTGTATCTTTGGGAGATACTGCCAGGATTGAAGTAGATGCATTTCCCGATACTACCTTTATGGGTATTGTCAGAGAGATAGCCAATACCGGTACAACCAGAGGACAGGGCACGCAGGAGGAAGTTACCAACTTCCTGGTAAAAGTAGCCATGATCACGCGGCCGGAAAAGATCAGACCCGGTATGTCGGCAACTGTAGATGTCTTGACTGAAACAAGATACGATGTCCTTAAGATTCCTATTCAATGTGTTACCTCACGGAAACCGGTAAAAGTGGATACTTCCACAACCAGATCATCTACTCGCAGTAAGCGGGCCAAGAGTACTGTCCAGTTTGATGAAGAGGCCGATGACATCCTGGTTATTTTTGTAGTAGAGGAAGAATTAGCCAGACAGGTTAAGGTAAAGACTGGTATCTCCAGTGATGAAGAGTATGAGATTATAAGTGGTCTTAATGACGGTGATGTAGTTGTTAGTGGAAGTTATCGAATTTTATCCAAGAAATTGAAACATAAAGACGGTGTAAAAATTGATAACAAATTGAAGCGATATGGCCGCAATGATGATGACAATGACCGCTAGGGCAATTTGCTCATGCTCAGTGAGGAGTAAATAATATGTTGATAAATCTGGACGCAATTCGAAAAGAGTATCTAGTTGGTATTCAGTCTGTGCATGCACTTGCTGGTATCAATATTAAAATTGATAAAGGTGAGTATGTAGCCGTTATGGGGCCTTCGGGCTCCGGCAAGTCTACATTAATGAATATTCTTGGCTGCCTTGACACACCAAGTGCCGGGGATTATGAGCTTAATGACATAAATGTCAGCACAATGAATGATGATCAATTAGCTGAAATACGCAACCGTGAAATTGGTTTTGTATTCCAGACTTTTAATCTCTTGCCCAGGGCCACGGCTTTACATAATGTTGAACTACCCCTGATTTATCGTGGGATATCGGCCTCAAAACGACGCCTGAAAGCAGAAGAGGTTTTGGATCGCGTAGGTCTTGGAGATCGTATGGATCATAGACCAAATGAGCTTTCAGGTGGTCAGCGGCAGAGAGTGGCAATTGCACGTGCTTTAGTTAATGACCCCTCAATAATACTGGCCGATGAACCCACAGGTAACCTGGATACACGTACAGGCGATGAGATTATGCAAATTTTTGAATCTCTGCACGATGAAAATAATACAATAATTATGGTTACCCATGAGGAGTATATCGCCGAGCATTCAGATCGTATTATCCGGTTGCGCGACGGTTTGGTTGAACGTGATGAAGCGGCCTAGAGCCGGGAAACGGATAATATAATATGGGTATTCTCATTGAACTTTGGGAAGGCATAAAAATTGCCGTTTCCGCTTTGTGGGTCAATAAGTTGCGTGCCTTTCTGACATTGCTTGGTATGATCATCGGTGTTACGACGGTAATAGGTATCTTTTCATTGACTCAGGGGCTGGATCAAGCCTTTAGTGAAGAAATTTCATCATTGGGCTCTGATATTTTGTATGTACAGAAATTTCCATGGATGAACAATGATAATCTTGACGAGTACCGCAATCGTAAAGATATTACCATGCGTGAAGTTCGTGCATTGAAAAAATATTGCAAATTTGCTGTAGCCGTATCTCCATCTGTTGCAACACGACGTACTGTGAAACGGGGCAACAAGAGCTTGAAAGGCGTTACAATAAACGGTACAGACCAGGAAAAAACAAGTTCGGCATTTCCTGAATTCGGTCGTGACCTGTCAATTGTAGATGTAAATAATCGGCGTAATGTCTGTGTAATAGGATGGGAGGTAGCCAACCGGCTTTTTGAGAATGAAGATCCGCTGGGTCAGAAAATCAAACTAGCCGGGCACTCTTTTCGTATCATAGGTATTTTGGAGAAGCGCGGAGATATTTTCGGGCAGAACCAGGATACGGAAATTAAAATTCCTATTGGTGTATTCTTCAAGTTATTCGGCAGTAGACGTGGATTGACAATATCTGTCAAGGTTGCGCATGCTGAAGTTATGGATGCAGCCAAAGACGAGATACGGGGCATTCTGCGAAGAATCAGGAAAGTGCCGCCACATAAAGATGATGATTTTGCTATTAATCAGATGGATCTGATTATGAATATGTATAATTCATTGACAGGCGCACTCTATGCTGCAATAATTGGTGTTGGTGCTATATCACTATTGGTTGGCGGCATAGGCATCATGAATATTATGTTGGTGTCTGTTACAGAGAGAACCAAGGAGATTGGTATAAGAAAAGCTTTGGGAGCCAAAAGGCGGAATTTATTGTGGCAATTTCTGATTGAATCTATTACTATCAGCGGTATTGGCGGATTAATTGGTATTGCTTGCGGATTTGGTCTTGGGGCAATGATAGCTGCTGTTTCACCTCTGCCGTCAACAGTTTCAATAGGATCTATCATTCTTGGCGTTGGTTTTTCTTCAGCAGTGGGTATTTTCTTTGGTCTGTACCCTGCCAGTAAAGCGGCAAGGTTAAACCCGATAGATGCCTTGCATTATGAGTAATTGATCTTTGTAGCTTTCGATAAGGGAAGGATGTGTACATATGTATGAAATTATTGAAACTCGTCAAGATGATGTATTGGTGCTTACAATTTCCGGTGAATTGATGGGGGGAGAAGAGGCGGTCAAGTTTCAGGATCTGATTTACCGGTCAATTGAAAAGGAAGAAGTAAATATTGTAGCCAATTTGAAGGATATCAACTGGATGAACTCCAGTGGTCTTGGCATGTTGATGGGTGCTTTGACAACGTTGCGCAGCTCAGGTGGAGATTTAAGGCTTGCAGAAGTTCCTGATCGTGTAAAGAGGCCAATTACTGTTACTAAGTTAGACCGTGTATTAAGTATGTTTGCCACAGTAGACCTGGCTGTACAGAGTTTCGTTGAGGGAGGTTAATATGGCTGTTCCAACACGAGAGACAATTGTGAAAATGGTAGCTGATGGGCAGTCCCTGGCAAATCAAGATCTGGCTCAGGCAGATCTGTCATACTCAAACCTGAAAGGTGCCGATTTCTCCGGAGCAAATCTGGAGGGTGCTCACTTGCAAAATGCTAATCTTGAAGGTGCTAATCTGCAAGGTGTCAACCTTGAGAAGGCATTTTTATTTGGCTCTAATTTGAAAGATGCCAACCTTGAAGGTGCCAAACTCAATGGTACCAACTTACAGGATACCAACCTTGAGAATGCTAATTTAAGAAATACGGCACTTTCCGGTATCTCGCTTTTCGGTGCTCAGATGGATGGTGTCAATTTAGAAAGTTCAGACCTTTCGCGTGCCCGTTTGAAACGAGCAAGTCTTGTTGGTGCTAAGTTAAAAAATGCTTCACTTGTTGGTGCTCATCTGCAGAGAGCCTCACTGAAAAATGCAGATCTGCGCGGTGCAGACCTGCGTGATGCCAACTTAAAAAATGCCATACTTGATGGTGCCAATTTAGATGGTGCCAATGTGGAAGGCGCTCAATTTAGTAAGTGAGAATATTATGCAGATACTAGAGTCAGTACGAATTGCTCTTGCAGCATTAAGAGCTAACAAACTTAGATCTTTTTTAACCTTGCTTGGCATTGTTATCGGTGTGATGACTGTTATCGGAATGATGACAATCATAGAAGGAATTAACACATCTGTATCTAAAGAACTGTCAACTGTAGGTACCAATACATTTTATATAAGAAAATTTCCGGCTATTATGACAGGCCACACTCAGGAAAAATATCGTAATAGAAAAGATGTTACACCTGAGCAGGCTGAAGCAATTATGGAGCGCTCCAATTTAATTCATCGCGTTTCACCTGAATTGTATGAGTTCTCAGAGCGTGTACGGTTTAAGGGAGAGAAGACCAACTCGGGCATCCTTGTTGTAGGTAGCAGTTCCGATTGGCAGATAATAAACGGGCGATATGTTGATAGCGGGCGTTTCCTTCAGCCCATAGATATTCACTCTTCCAGGCCAGTATGCGTTGTAGGAATGGATATTGTGGAAGATCTTTTCCCTTTTGCTGATCCTATTGATAAGGAGATTCGCGTTGGTGCCAGGAAGTTTCGTATAGTAGGAGTGCTGGAGGAAAAGGGCTCCTCTTTCGGTCAAAGCGAGGATAATAGAGTAATTATTCCTTACACTGCATTTGAACGTATATACGGTGAAGGTGATATGGTGCAGATTGTGCTTCAGGCTAAAGATCCTGATGCACTGCCTGCGGCAATTGATGAGGTTGTGGGAATTCTCCGTGTTGAGCGAAAAGTTCTGCCTGGTAAAGATAATGATTTTGAAATTTTAACTCAAGATTCCTTGATGGAAACCTGGAAAAATCTTACAGGCGTTGTCTTTGCAGCCGCTGTGGGTATAGCGGCTATTTCACTTCTTGTCGGCGGTATTGGCATAATGAATATCATGTTGGTCTCGGTTACAGAGCGCACAAGAGAAATTGGAATAAGAAAATCTCTTGGTGCCAGGCGTAAAGATATTATGAGACAGTTTATTTTTGAGGCCATTACCTTGGCTTTGGTAGGAGGCATGATTGGAATTGCCGCAGGTCTGGGATTAGGTGCCTTGATAGGTGCTGTCACTCCTCTTCCTGCCTCCGTGCCGATCTGGGCTGTATTTGGCGGTTTGTTCTTTGCTTCTGCTGTTGGCCTGTTCTTTGGAATATATCCGGCAGGTAAGGCGGCCAAACTGGATCCGATTGTTGCTTTAAGGTTCGAATGAGACAAAGGGCAAAGGCCAAATAACAAATAGCAAATAACAAAAGACAAAAGACAAAAAAATCTGCTCCTGGTTCCCAAACTTCTTTTTGGTTTGGGAACCTAATTGGGGGAGAAACTCTGTTTCTGGGTGAGGCGGGAGCGTGTTCTTTTTTGCTCTTTTTCGCAATGCTACTGCTCTTCTTTCATCTAGTAACCGATTAGAACTGTAGAGCAGCCACAAGCTATACACATCGATGTAGATTATTATAAGGGCGGGTACATTGCGTATCCGCCTTTTTTTAATTGTCAATGGCCTTATAATTGTGTAATTTAACGTCTACGGTTTAGTTTAACCAGTATTTATCATATGTCCGTATGTAATGATGACAATTGTATATGACGGGGGAGTTTTATCAACCCGATTTTTTATCCGACATGAAAGTGGCAAGACTGTTTTATATTCTTATTGGAAAGTATTATGAGCAAGATTTCAACGCGGAAAATTGAACATCTTAATATATGTCTGGATCAGCCTGTACGCTTTAAAAAGAAGCGTACGGGATTTGAGCATTATGACTTTCTGCATTGTGCTTTACCTGAATTGAATTTTAATCAAATTGACACATCCATTCTCTTTCTTGGGAAACGGCTTACTTTCCCATTTATGATCAGTGCAATGACGGGCGGGCATGGCCAAACTGAAAAGTTTAACAGAGATATTGCCATACTGGCCGGAGAGTGTGGTGTTGCTATGGGCGTGGGCAGCCAGCGGCAGTTTTTTGAAGATAGTTCTGCCGTACGCAGTTACGCTATTGTCAGAAAAGAGAATCCCAAAGGTATTATTATTGGCAATATCGGTGGTGCACAAGTGGCTACAATGCCTGATCTGTCATCTGTTCGCAGCCTGGTTGATATGATCGAAGCCGATGCCATGGCCATACATCTGAATCCTCTACAGGAAATTCTTCAACCTGAAGGAGATAATAATTTCTGTGGAGTTTTGCAGGGGATTGAAGAACTGTGCAGGCTGCTTCCTGTCCCTGTTATTATCAAGGAAGTAGGTTGCGGCATCTCTCCGGATGTTGCCCGGCGGCTTTGTGATGCAGGTGTGGAATGGATTGATGTAGCCGGAGCCGGAGGTACATCATGGGCTGGCATTGAGATGGCGCGCCGGGAAGATGGTTTACATGACGATTTGTTTTGGGACTGGGGTATTCCTACAGCCGTATCTATTGAACTGCTTCAATCGATAAAGGGATTGAAGCTAATAGCGTCCGGAGGTATTGATAATGGCATTACACTGGCTAAATCCATAGCACTGGGCGCTAATATCGCTGCTGCGGCATTGCCTGTGTTGTTAAAACTTTCCCAGCATGGCATTGATGAAACAATAAGCTGGCTGCGGAAGTGGCAACTTGATTTTAAAAGAGTCCTGTTTTTAACCGGATGTGAAGATCCAATTCAATTAAGGCATAAATCCGTATTATATTCAGACCGGAAGGAAGAGTGTTGAAAGACGGCATTACTCTATTACAGGATGATATTAACGCCTCTCTGACCGAGTTGCTTAGCGGCAGAGAGCCGAAAGAACTCTATGAACCTATGAGATACGTCCTGGAGGCGGGTGGAAAACGTATCAGGCCTATACTGGTTCTGCTCTCATGTGAAGCTGTTGGCGGTGATGTAGAGCAAGTGTGGCCGGCTGCTCTTGCTGTTGAAATTCTTCATACATTTACGCTGGTTCATGATGATATCATGGATCATGATGCAATGAGGAGAGGCAGCCCAACAATTCATACACGTTGGGATGAAGCCACGGCCATTCTAGCTGGTGACGGTCTGGTTACTTTAGCATATCAAGTGCTGCTTGGCATTCATGACAAGAGAATAGCAGATGCGGCACGTCTTTTTACAGACGGATTGTTGATTCTCTGTGAAGGACAGGCAATGGACAAGTCTTTTGAGACTCGGAAAGATGTGTCATTAACAGAATATATGATCATGATACAGAAAAAAACAGGCAAGCTCCTGGAAGTTGCTTGTGATTTGGGTGCTGTTTTAGGCGGTGCAGGAGAGAGTGAACGGCTTAATCTCAAGGCATATGCCAATGCATGGGGAGAGGGTTTCCAGATTCAGGATGATTTGCTTGATATATACGGTGAAGAATCCAAACTGGGCAAACCTGCCTGTAGCGATATTCAAGCCAGAAAACAGACGTTTTTATCTTTACATTTTTATGAACATGCTGGCAGGGCAGAGATAAATGCCATGCGGAAGTATTGGGGCAGCAAGAATCTTTCAAACTCTGATATTACCCACATCAGAGAATTAATGTCTAAAACGGGTTCGTTGGAATCTGCACGCAATGCGGTCTATGAGAGGACAGAAGCAGCGCAGGTGCATCTGGAATCTTTGCCGAAAAGCAGGGCCCGCAAAGAACTTTTGGGCCTTGTAAATCGATTACGGGAAAGAAGTTATTAATATCTTTTTCCTTGTTTTTGTTTTCACTTTTTCGTATTATTTCTGAGATAATAAAAGGGGAGAGTAAGTGGAACGCACATTGATCATTTTGAATAAGTATGGCCTGCATGCACGTCCTGCTGCTAAATTTGTGGAACTCGCAGCCCGTTATGATGCAGATGTAACTTTGACAAAGGATGGTGTTGAAGTTAACGGTAAGAGCATCATGGGAGTATTGATGCTTGCTGCTGAAAAAGGCCAGGAAATAGTATTAAAAACTAACGGCAAAGAGGCTGAACCTTTAGGTGATGCTCTTACTGCTCTCCTTGAAGGTAAGTTTAATGAAGATTAATGCTGGATGTTGATCTTATGGAAATAAAAATTTTTGAATTAATATAAAGGAGTACACCAATGGGAACTCGTCTATTTACATCTGAATGTGTCTCAGAGGGGCATCCGGACAAGGTCTGTGATCAGATTTCTGACGCTATTCTTGATGCTGCCCTGCGTGATGATCCCATGAGTCGTGTGGCATGTGAAACATTTGCTACAACCGGTATGGTTATGGTTGGCGGTGAGATCTCTACACACACTTATATTGATATCCCCCGGGTCGTTCGTAAAGTTATTGAGGAGATTGGCTATACCAATCCTCATTATGGTTTTGATCATGAATCAAGTGCAGTGCTTAATACTATTCAGGAGCAGTCTCCCGATATCGCCATGGGTGTTGACAGGCAGGGTGCCGGTGATCAGGGCATCATGTTCGGTTATGCCTGTAAAGAGACTCCTGAGCTGATGCCGCTGCCAATAATGCTTGCTCACCAGTTGACCTACCGTCTTTCTCAGGTGCGTAAAGAGGGTGTTTTGGAGTATCTCAGACCTGATGGCAAGAGCCAGGTAACAGTACGCTATGTAGATGGCAAGCCTGTACAGGTTACGGCTGTTGTTATTGCTGCACAACATGATCCCGATGTTGCAATGGACCAGCTTCGTGCCGATATTATCAAACATGTAATTTTACCTGTTATTCCTGTGGAACTCATCGATGAGAATGATATTGTATATCATATTAATCCTACTGGTCGTTTTGTACGTGGTGGCCCCATGGGTGATACTGGCCTGACCGGTCGTAAGATTATTGTAGATACCTATGGTGGTTATGCCCGTCACGGCGGCGGCGCATTCTCAGGTAAAGATGCTACTAAAGTAGATCGTTCTGCTACTTACGCAGCCCGTTGGGTTGCCAAGAATATAGTTGCTGCAGAACTGGCTGATCAGTGTGAAGTTGAACTGGCATATGCCATTGGTGTGGCTGACCCTATTTCTATTCTGATTGATACACATGGCAGTGGCAAGATCTCCGACGATGCACTGGTAGTCAAGGTCCGTAAAGTATTTGATCTGACACCTGCTGGTATGATCGACTATTTGCAACTGCGTCAACCGATCTTCCGTAATACTGCTGCATATGGTCACTTTGGCCGTGAAGAGGCAGGTTTTACATGGGAGAACAAAGACCGGGTAGAAGAACTGTTAAAGTAATTTGTTCCTGAAAGGCAAGAGAATGGACTATAAAATTAAAGATATAAAGCTTGCGGATTTTGGCCGCAAAGAACTTGGTATAGCTGAGAAAGAGATGCCGGGTTTAATGGCTACCCGTGAAAAATATGGCTCGAGTAAACCACTAAAAGGCGTGAAGATAATGGGTTCTCTGCATATGACAGTGCAGACTGCCGTATTAATTGAGACGCTTGTTGAGCTTGGTGCTGATGTGCGTTGGGCCAGTTGTAATATTTTCTCGACTCAAGATCATGCTGCTGCTGCAATTGCCCGTGGAGGTACACCTGTATTTGCATGGAAGGGTGAGACTCTCGAGGAGTACTGGGAATGTACATATCGCGCACTGACCTGGCCGGATGGTTCCGGTCCGGAGCAGATTGTTGATGATGGCGGCGATGCAACCATGCTGATACATCTGGGCCGGCAGGCCGAAGATGATCCTTCAATTCTGGATGAAAAGACAGACGTTAAGGAAAAACAAGTCATCCTTGCATTGCTGAAGAAGGTTCAGCAGGAAGATAATCAGCATTGGCATAAAATTGCTCCGCATGTTAAAGGTGTCTCTGAAGAGACTACTACAGGTGTACATCGTCTCGTTCAAATGGAAGAACGTAATGAGCTCCTTTTTCAGGCTATAAATGTAAATGATTCAGTCACCAAGTCTAAATTCGATAATGTCTATGGCTGTCGTCACTCTCTGCCCGACGCTATAAAGCGTGCAATGGATGTACTAATATCAGGCAAGACAGTAATGGTATGCGGTTACGGAGATGTGGGTAAGGGTTCGGCAGAGTCTATGCGCAATGAAAGAGCAATTGTCACAGTATCTGAAGTAGATCCTATCTGTGCTTTGCAGGCCTGTATGGCTGGTTTTAAAGTAAATACTATTGAAGATATGCTGCCGATAGCGGATATATTTGTCACTACTACCGGCAATAAAGATATTATTACAGCAGAACATATGAGCCTCATGAAGGATCAGGCAATTGTGTGTAATATTGGCCATTTTGACAATGAAATTCAAGTGGCAGAGCTTGAGAACTGGCCTGGTATAGTGAAAGAGGAGATTAAAGGCTCGGAATGTCCTGTTCACCGTTTTACATTTCCAGACGGACATTCAATATATCTTTTAGCTGAGGGGCGTCTTGTCAACCTTGGCTGTGCTACAGGTCATCCCAGTTTTGTGATGTCTAACAGCTTTACAAATCAGACTCTGGCACAGATAGATATATGTAATAATCCACAACGTGCCATCGGAGTTTATCGTCTTGGTAAACAACTGGATGAAGAGGTGGCACGGCTGCATCTGGATAAGCTGGGAGCAAAGCTTACGCTGATGTCACAGGAACAGGCAGACTACATTGGTGTACCTGTTGAGGGGCCATATAAGCCGGATCATTATAGATATTAGTTTCTGATTAGTAGTATAATGGCAAGGAGAGTGAACGATGCAGATCACGCCCCTGGCTGCGGAATCTCTTGGTGCCCGTAGTATGGCTACATTTATTGAGACCATGGATACCCGGATATTGATTGATCCGGGTATCTGGTTGATGGAAAAACGTTTTGATTTAAGACCCCTGGCCGTTGAACATTGGACTGTTGAAAAAATGTCTCGCCGAGTTCAGCTTTTTTTGGAATCAGCCCGGGCAATAGTGTTAACTCATTTTCATCCTTCACAAATTGAAGCTCTGCCGCCCGAGAGTTTGGCAGATAAAACACTTTTCATTAAAAATCCCAATCAATATACATCTCCGGATCGGCGTAACAAGGTTTTTGCATGGATGAGTGAAGTGCGGAAGGTGGCAAAAGATCTTGAATTTGTAGACAATAAGGTGTTCAGATTAGGCAGTACTCGAATTGAATTTTCAAAACCGGTAGCTGAAAATCCGGATATTTATAACCGGGTACTTCAGGTCTCAGTTCAAGAAGCTGATAGTTGTTTTGTTTTTTCATCTGAGATAGCAGGTGCTTGTCATGGTAATATATTGGACTTCATCTGCCGGCAGAATCCGGATATGCTATACCTTGATGGGCCGGTAACGTATAGACAGCAAGGCGAAATCTATAATTTGGATGAAAAAGTCTCTGCATTAAAAGCTGTTATTGAATCTACAAGTTTGCAAAAAATGATTTTAGATCATCATATTTGCCGTGATTTTCAATGGCGCCATAAGATTGAACCCCTGTTCAAGGTAGCCCAAGATCGTGGTGTTATTATTCAAACTGCTGCTGAATTCAGAGGAGAGCCTCTACAGCTTCTTGAATCTCGACGCAAGCAATTGCATGAAGAGACAGGGCTTGCTCATCTTCCCTATGAATAATCCATAAAAGATCCTGAAGGATGTTATCTGAACGTTTCGCATTGTTAAATGTCAACTATAAGATTTAACTAAAGCAAAATTTGAATAGACAGTTCCCGGGAGATCGGCCTATCTTGCATCTACATAACGGATTAGTTAATAAATTCAATTACCTGCAATCCTTTTCCGCGCGGTATAGTAATTTTATGTGATCCGAATTGAATTTCCCCCTCTACTGCAATGTCTGATTTAAGTGGTGCCACAACAGCGGCCCAATTTGTTTCTGTTTCATATAATGCTGCAATTGTATTTGGAGGGCTTATAAGTAATGGCTTTAGTCCCCTTTTAACCAGCTCATTTGCACTATCTTCAACCGGTATATCCAGAACATCAATGGATTGTCCCTTGAGATTGTATTGCATATTACAACCCATAAAAAATATAGGAAAGCTCTGGCTGTGTAAATGGTGCAGCATAGATATTGTTTTGTCATCCAGGACAGAAGGATATGGGAAAACAAGCTGGCGGTATTGACGTCCACAGAGATGCAGCATGCCTTTGATCAATCGTGCATCGGAGAGCTGTGTAGATGAGAATATATCAATTTGAATGCCGGCCAGCATAAGGTCTACACTCCAATGTGCAAAGTGAGAAATTGTATCATTAGCAATGGCCTGATCTGCGGTGATCAATGTTTCAAAAGGATATATCATTGCAGTATCAGTGATAGGATAGGGGGAGAGAGTATTTGAATTATGTTTTTTCTGGCGATTTATCAAGGATAAAATGGCGGACTGTTTTTGGTCTGATATCTCGCCTGAATGATGAAGTTGCGGACTGATCTCTAAACCCAGTACCAGCATCCAATCAACAAGAAGAGTACGATCTTTATCATCAAGGCTATCCCAATCCAAACTACAGTAAGTATAACGTTGGCCCTGCGCAGCCATGCTCTTAAGTGCAATGAGTCTTGCCAGCAGATGTCTGTGTATTGATCCGTTTGTAGCTTCAATGAGACAGAATCCGGCTTGCATGTGCTGCATGTTCCGCCATGGATCAATGCAACCTGAGTTCCGCTGATTTGCCAGTACTGATGGAATACGCTGGTGGTGAGCTCCCAGTTGAACACCTGGGAAAAAACTATGTAAATTACGATAGAAATCATGCCTTGCTGTTAAGAGTAGTTTATTTAGAAAATTAAAATAATCATGCCGGATAGATAAATGTTCGTTGTTACTGCATTCAAATACAAGTGCATAGAGTTTGGATTGTAGTGAATAGCCCATCTCGGATTTAAAGGAGTTAAATATCGACAGGCTGACGGGTAAAAATGCCTGGGGAACCATGGCCGGAGGTCCTCCTTCGGCCCAGGCTATGCCATCTAAATGCGTACAACCGTCAAATAGATCTTCAATAAATACACTCATGCTGTCATTTGATTCACGTCCGGCATAATCATATAGATTGGTGTCAAATTTAGGGAATGCGCAGACATACCATGTCTCATCTTCAGGGAGATGCATCTCACCAAAAACCAAAGTAGTACGTTTTGCCATATTTGAAGTCATATTGGTATGAGCGGTAATGTCGTTTATGGTATCTACAGCAATTTTACCATCAATTGTCTGGAATATAAAGGCGCGTTCCAAAGAGACAGGTTGTACGGATATTGCGGCTTCTTGAAGCCAGGCAGTTTCAGAGATTGGGGGCCATTTGAATTCTATCTCAAAATGAGGATCGATTAATGGAGTAACCGGTTTCATGCCTGTGGCCTGGCTAAAGAGTATATATTGCAGATTTTCGCCGGTATCTTGAATGAATTTACGTGATGCATGTCGGGGGTCCATATGTATCCAAAAAGAGAGTCCGCGCTTTTTAGACCATTGAGATACCTGGCTGACAGCACGAATAACACGTCTGTCAAACAAGGTATAGCGAGTGTTCTTTAACATTACAAGAAAACCCTTAACACCGGCTTCATGTAAAGCTTCCAGAGCAATTTTTATCTTACGTGGATTCTCTATAGCTTCATCACCCCATGTCCAGAAGACCATGGGTGTGCAATTTCTTTGAATACCTGGCACATTTACTCCTTTTTTGATACTTTTAAAAATACATTTATTCCCGATTTATATCAAGTCATTTTCTATTTACTTTCGTCATCTGTGTTCCATATTTCATTTATTTAAAAAAGAGTTTGTATAGGTAATATGCAAAAAGGAGTTGATTAAAAAGCTCAGCATTCATACATTTATACACAATCCCAGACTAACTTTTACAAAAACTTCTAACAGGAGAAATTCCATGAGGCGTATTCCACTCATTCTGTGTGTAAGCTTGCTGCTCTATTCAGGTGCAGTAGCAGGTGGAAAAAGTAATTCGGCAAAAGATAAATCTAGTCTAAGTTCAAATGTTTTTTCGGGACTTCGTTGGCGAAATATCGGCCCTGCTTTTTGTTCGGGCCGCATAGGTGATTTTGCTGTAAATCCTGAAAATACCAGTGAATATTATGTTGCTGTGGCTTCTGGTAATATTTGGAAGACAGTGAACCACGGTGTGACATGGAAGCCGGTGTTCGACAATTACGGCTCATATGCCATCGGCTGTGTTGTAATGGATCCGGGCAATCACAATGTAGTATGGGCAGGTACCGGTGAAAACAATAGTCAACGTGCCCTTGGTTATGGTGATGGCGTATATAAGACAATTGACGGCGGTAAGAGCTGGAAGAATATGGGGCTTAAAAATTCACGTCAAATTGGTGAGATTCTTGTTGATCCTCGCAATTCTGACGTTGTCTATGTAGCAGCTGAAGGTTCGGTCTGGGGGCCTGGTGCAGAGCGTGGCCTTTATAAGACCACGGATGGCGGCAAGACCTGGAAAGCCGTTCTTACTATTAGTGAACATACCGGAGTCTCTGATATTACATTTGATCCACGTAATCCCGATGTTATTTATGCTGCTTCCCATCAACGTCGCCGGCATGTCTTCACCAAGATTGACGGCGGCCCGGAGACGGCCATATATAAAACTGTAAATGCCGGTAAGACATGGGATCGCCTTAAGAAAGGGCTTCCAGGAGGTGATATGGGTGCTATCGGCCTTGCAGTGAGCCCGGTGAATCCTGATTTCATATATGCTATAATTGAAGCAGCCGGAGACACAGGTGGTTTTTTCCGTTCAACAGACCGTGGTGCTTCATGGAAAAAGATGAGTAGCCATGTAGCCAGCAGCCCTCAGCATTACAATGAAATTTTTTGTGATCCACAGGATGCAGATAAAGTTTATTCTGTTGAAACTGTTACACAATATACAGATGACGGTGGCCGTTCATGGCATAGGCTTGGTCTCAAAGGCCGTCATGTTGATGACCATGCTTTGTGGATAAATCCTGAAGATACCCGTCATCTGCTCATCGGTGGAGACGGTGGTATCTATGAATCATGGGACGCCGGGTCCAACTGGCAGTTTAAACCAAATCTTCCTGTTACGCAGTTTTATAGAGTCGGTGTAGATAATTCCAAGCCCTTTTATTATGTATATGGAGGTACTCAGGATAATAATTCAATGGGCGGACCGTCTCGTACACTATCCAGGCTTGGTATAATCAATGATGACTGGTTTGTTACCAATGGTGGTGATGGCTTCTGGACTGCTGTTGATCCTGAAAATCCGGATATTGTATATGCTGAATCTCAATATGGTTATATGGTACGTTATGACCGAAAAAGCGGTGAATCAATCTCTATCAAACCTCAGCCACGAAAAGGAGAGGATACATATAAGTGGAACTGGGATACACCTCTCTTTGTCAGCAATCATGCTCCCGGCAGATTGTATTGTGCTGCAAATAAAGTCTTCAGATCAGAAGATCGAGGTAATTCCTGGACAGTTATATCTGATGATTTAACAAGGCAGATTGATCGAAATACACTGCCCGTAATGGGTAAGGTATGGTCTGTTGATGCGGTTGCAAAGAATGCATCCACAAGTCTCTGGGGTACAATTGTCTCTTTAGCAGAATCAAAGTTGGATGAAAATCTAATTTATGCCGGTACTGATGACGGATTAATTCAGATTACTGAAGATCAGAATACCTGGCGAAATATGTCGGAATTTCCCGGAGTACCCGGGATGACATATGTCTCGGATATCTGCCCGTCAAGGCATGATGTTAATGTAGTTTATGCCACGTTCAACAATCATAAACGTGATGATTTTAAACCATATGTCTATAAATCTACGGATAAAGGCAGGAGCTGGAAATCAATAGTAAATAATCTACCGGCTAATGGGCCTGTTCATACTTTCGCACAAGATCCTGTAAATGCCAATCTGCTTTTTATCGGAACTGAATTTACTGTCTTTTTCTCCGTGGATGGAGGTAAGGAGTGGGTGCAGTTAAAGAATGATCTTCCTACAATATCAGTGAAAGATATAGCCATTCAGGAGCGTGAGAATGATTTGGTCATAGCTACTTTCGGGCGTGGATTTTATATTATTGATGATTACACACCGCTGCGCCACTTTACCCGATCCGACCTGGATAAAAAAGCCATGATGTATCCCATCAAGGATGCATTACAGTTTGTACCAAAGGGCGGTAAGTATGGTCAGGGTTCAACCTATTATGCAGCTGAAAATCCTCCTGTGGCTGCTACATTTACGCTTTATTTAAAAGACATACCAAAGAGCCTGAAGGCTCAGCGTAAAGAGAAAGAGAAAAAGCTCGATAAAGATGGCAAGGCCATTCCCTATCCTTCCTGGGATGCGCTCCGTGCAGAGGATAATGAAGAGAAAATATACCTGCTTTTCACTATTATGGATGATGTTGGCAAGGAGATTCGTAAGTTGGCGCAATCGCCCAAAAAGGGTATTGGACGTTATACTTGGGATATGCGTGATGCCGGAACAAGGCCTGTTCGTCTTACTGACGAAAAGTATGACCCACTTTCAACGGGGTCTGCCGGTAATCTGGTGGCACCAGGCAGATATCATGTCTCTGTGTCATTGAGCATTAACGGTCAGATTTCAGAACTGGTGGGAGCTCAGTCGTTTAATGTAATCGCTTTAAACAATACTACGCTGCCGGCTGAAGACAGGAAAGTATTGGCGGCATTCCAGAGAGAAGCGGCAGAACTATATCGCGTAGTGCAGGGCTCTATTAATGCAGCAGATGAATTGCAAAAACGTATAGCATTCGTAAAACAGGCTGTACAGGTTACGCCGGGTGCACCTGGTGTAATTATGGCTGATGCGATGACTATGGAGAAAATTTTGGAATCCATGATGATGGCCTTCAATGGTGATCCCATAATCAGTCGCCACAGCGAAAATCCGTTGACGTCCATATCCGGTCGTCTACGTACGATGGCCTTTACCCACCGTCGCTCAACGGCGGCAGTGACGCAGACCGAGCGGGAGGCATATCGTATTATACGCGAAGAATTCGGAGAGCATTATGACACGCTCAAGCAGATGATAGAGATAGATGTTGTCGAACTGGAGAAAAAGTTGGAATCAATTAAAGCTCCATGGACACCGGGAAGATTGCCGGACTGGAAGAAGTAAATTAATCTGTTTGAAACTTTAAGCCCCTTGCATTCGGTGAGGGGCTTTCAAATATGTTTAAGGAGAAGTTATGCTGAACCTTGAACTGCACGCCTGGCTGTCGGTGATTCCACCGTTGGTCGCTATTATAATTGCCATTATCTACAGGCAAGTCTATGTGGCTCTGATCGTCGGCCTTTGGACAGGTACTACTATTCTGGCCGGTGGTAATCCTTTAAAAGGTTTGGCCGATACTATTGATCTCTGTATACGTGTATTTCAGGATCCTGGGAACACACGTGTCATTCTTTTTTCTGCAACTATCGGTGCGGTGATTGCTTTCACACAGCATAGCGGAGGTGTGCAGGGATTTATTGACTGGTTATCTGCCAGATCTTTGATTCAATCCCGAAGACGTGCGCAGTTCCTTGCCGTATTTATAGGGATAGCCGTTCCTATTGAATCCAGTATCAGTGTGCTGGTAACAGGAACAGTGAGCCGGCCTTTGTTTGATCGGCTTAAAATATCCAGAGAAAAACTGGCCTATCTTTGTGATTCTACTTCTGCACCAATTTGTGCTATGATTCCAGTCAATGCCTGGGGGGCCTACATGGCCGGACTTCTGGCAATGCAGGGCATTCCATTTTCTTTTTCAATCTACTTTAAATCTCTGATCTATAATTTTTATCCAATAGCCATACTGATGATGTTTGCATTTGCCATTGGTCAACTCTGCCGTGATATGGGTACGGGAACATATGTGGCCTCAATTGCTCAAAGGTTGATATCTCCAAAATTACTGCCGATGATTCTGTTTATCACTACAGGTTTCATTGCTTTTTCTACCGGGACTTCATGGGGCACATGGGGCATTATGGTGCCTATCGGCATTCCTGTTGTGCAGCAGATGGGCGGGGACTTGTTACCTGTGGTAGCTGCCATTGTCTCGGGTGGTGTATTTGGTGATCATTGCTCACCAATCTCTGATACTACATTGATCTCGTCTATGGCTTCTGCCTCAGACCACATGGATCATGTAGTTACTCAGTTGCCCTATGCTCTCTTTGCCGGCATTGTGGCAGCATTGGGTTTTTTAATTGTTGGGTTGACAGGTTAAAAATGATTATGTAGATTCTTTAGTATCATAATTATATTCATCAAAAGGAGGGCTGTAACATGAAACGCCAATCATATTTGTTAATTTTAGCAGCAGTTGTTTTGAGCGTACAGGGGATTTGTATTGCCGGCAATCCTCCAAATGTAACAATGTATGGTAGTTTTCGTTATTCGCTTAATATGATTAATGAGGATGGTGTTGGTGCCGGAATTGATGGTATTCAGGGTCGTGACAATATATCCCTTTTCGGAATTAAAGGAGAATGGGGAAATGAGCAGATCAAAACTTTCTTCCATATACAGACCCAAGCCTTTTCAGACAGAGACGGTGATGGGCGTGCTTTTAAACAGCGTTTCTTTTATGGTGGTTTGAAAGGGGGATTTGGTTCTGTTTCTGTAGGCCGAATGACCAATGCCTATAAAGCTCCGGGTTTTGCTATGGATCCATTCTACAATCTGTCTCATATAAATGCCGGTGGAATATATGGTGCCGGTGGTGCTACTTATGGATTGTCCGGTGGGACCAACGGTTTTACTGACAACTCCTTTCAATATAAATCTCCTGATTTAAAAGGTATTACATTGGTAGGCGGATTATATGTAGATGATTCTAATGATAATGATCATGCATACATATTTGGGGTATCCTACAATAAAAATAATTGTACTATAGGGATTGTGACAGCAATGAACGGTGACATTATGGCCCCAATTCCCGGAATTGGAGTTGATAAAAATGCACTTAGAATTTACGCAACAAGTAAGTTTAAAAATGTTAAAGTAGGCATTTCTTTTGAGAGTATGAAGACGGGCGACGAGGATATTAAATTCTTCTATACAACGTCCACTGTGACGTTGAAAGATATAAAAACTGATATTGCAGTCTCTATTGGAATGGTAACTTCAGGTGCTGTTGAGGGTTTTGGGATAACGGCAGGAGTTTTTAAGACAGTTATAGACAATACAAAGATTTATGCTATGTTGAGTACGGCAACATTCGAAAATGATGCCAGCCCATTTGTTGCTTCTGTTGGTATTAATGCTAATTTCAGTCTGTTTGTGAATCCTTAGGCTGCATTTTTTTATAGCCGTGGAGTATTCTGTTAATCCTCATGGCGTTTTAGACCAACCGGTTTTAAATAGAAAGACATAGGTGTACTGTTGATGTACTCACCATATTTATCAATTTTGACAGCGATGCTTGAAATTGTTGCCGGAATCTGGGCACTGGCTGGTACTGGAAGAAAATCAATTATTCGGATCAGCAGTGCTTTGTTGTTTTTGCTGGCAGGATATCAGATAATGGAGGTTCTTGCATGTGGCTCCGGTGGCGGAAGTGTCATTATCTCAAAACTGGCTTTTGTAGATATTACCTGGCTTCCTCCTTTAGGATTATTGTTGATTGCTAAATTGTTAACACCTCGTTCTAAGGCTGTGATCAGATTTGCATGGGGGATGATATGTGCGGCCTCAATCATTGTACTGTGGATAGTGATTGACAGTCAATTTGTATCTATTTCTGTCTGTTCTGTGGTTTTTGCAAAGTATCAGAATTTGATGCCGCAATATTTGCTGTATTGCATTTATTACCAGCTCGGTTTGCTGGGTATGATTGGTGTGTCCGCATGGGGTATGAGATCCAGTGTCAATCCTTATCATCGCCGTATGCTAAGATATATTTTTTGGGGTACACTGGCCTTTGTAGCACCGTCCTCAATTATAGTGACATTTCTTCCTGCGGCCCAGGGCGGCATGCCATCAATCATGTGCCATTTTGCATTGATATTTGCCGGCTTTATTGTTCGTCTGGTCGCATTGGAGAAGAACTCTTATTCGATTGATAATTGTCGTTCGTTATAAAGGAGAATTCGTTGATTGTAAAAAAAATTATTGTATTTCTGTTGCTGCTTTTACCAATGTTAGTTGTTGCGCAGACTTCAACAGTGAATGTCGACTCAATTTATTCACATATTGTCCATTTAAGTGAGACTATCGGACCCAGGCCAATGGGTTCCAGGGCAGAGCGGCAGGCTCTGAAGTGGTCGGCTGACAGATTGGCGCAATACGGCGCGGACACAAGTTATGTGATGTGTTTTGACCGGATTGCTGATGCAGGAAGTTCGATAAATACACAAAGTGGTGTGGCCATTGGCATATTCCGGGGTGTTACTGATTCGACGATTGTCATTGGCGGCCATATTGACTCGGATTCGCGGGAAGTTCCTGGAGCCAATGATAATGCATCCGGTCCGGCCACTGTACTTGAGTTGGCTCGTGTATGGCAGAAAAGGCCCAGGCATTACACCATGGTATTCTGTGCTTTTGGCGGTGAGGAACGAGGACTGCTGGGGTCCTGGCATTTCGTTCGTAATTATCAGCAAATTGATGATGTGGCACTTATGATCTCCATTGATATGACTGGAGCCGATGACGACATATTTATCATCATGGAAACAGACAGCAGCATGGCTCCGGCATGGCTCTTGCGTGATTCATTTGAACTGGATAAGCACCTGGGTATGAATAGACTTCGTTATCCAACACATTTTTCAACATTGAATAACCTGGGTGATGGAGCCGGTTCAGACCATATACCATTCCTCAAGCATCATATTCCGGCTATTGATTTTACAGTAGGCATAAATAACTTTCCTATACATACACCTCAGGACCGTGCCGAATATGTGTACAAACCTATGCTGGAGCATTGCGCGAAACTAGTGGATGGATTACTTTTGAAATATCAGAAAAATGGTATACCTGCTTCTAAAAACTCTCCATACATTTTATGGATGGTACTGGGTGTATTAGTGTTTATTCCACTTTGGGTTCCGGGTGTCCTTTTTATATTATCACTGCTGATTGGGGGAATTGCTTTCTGGATGAGCCGTAGATATCGGTTCGTCATTGAAAAAAAAGACAGAGTAAGATTTTCCGGCTGGAAGCTGTTCAGCATGGCAATTATCCTTGTGTTTGCTGTCAGGGCAGGAGATTGGCTGATGCAGCTGGTGACGTCAATGCGTTATCCCTGGCTGGTTCATTTGACTCCGTATTTGTGGTTTGCTGTATTCTGCCTGGCCCTGGGGATATGGCTGGCACTACAGATAACACGCCGCTGGCGTTTCAGCCCTGATGCCTATGTCTATGTAAAGAGAAGCCTCGTTCTGCTTTTTATCTTTACTTTATTATTCGTTCTTGCCGGTACGCGTCTCGCCGCTTACCCGGCCTTAGCGTTAATTTGTATGGCATTGGCTGTCTTGATACATCCTTCGTGGATTAAATTTTTGTTAGTTGCTTTGAGCCCATTGCCAATGTTCAGGCTGCTTTTCGCTGAGGCCTTGCCCTTTACAGTACGCATGATGTCACACTTAGGATTTGATTTTAACAGCGGCAGTACAGGATTCTTTACCGAAGCAGGATTATTTTTACTGCTTTTGGTCTGGACTATTCCATTTATTTATGGATTTGCCTATTGTGTAGTAGCTGTCAAAGATGTTAAGCTGGGCCTGAAAGTGATTAGAAAACCATTGTGGGGCATGGGCATTTTGATATTGACCGTCGGGTATGGTGCTTTACTTTACAGCCTACCAACACGGAATGATCTTTGGCGATCAGATGTGCATATCAATGCCCGTTATGATGTTAATACACAAAAAGGCTCTCTATTGATTGAGGGTAATGATAAATTAGATGGTGTGACTGTAAAGTTCGATGATCTTGAGCGGTCTTATGCAGGCAAGATTTTTGTTGATACTCTCTCTCATGATTTTGAAGCAGCATGGTTTGAAGTGACTGGGGAGCAGGTTATGCAAAGCTCACTCAATGATACTCTTGATGTGCAATGTAACTGGTGCATTCAGTCTGATCGCTCCTGGCATCGTGTTGTAATGTCATTGAAGACTGATACTTTGGGAATTGTTTCAGTGGATACAGACTTGCAGTATAACCTCAATGATGGCCGGGTAAATATTACATGGGAAGTGGAACCGCCGGAAATGTTAAATATAGATCTTCGGCTTTCAATTCCAGGTGGATCGCGGTTAATTAGAACTGTCTCTGCTGTCTATGCAGAGTTGCCGCTGGAGCTGGAAGTGAAATCGGAATCCGCTTCGGTACGCTTCAGAACCACGGTTGTCAGCCGGGACACATTAATGCTGCAGTAATATGAGAAGATTTTATTTACAGGCGATGGTAATGGTCGCCTGTTTTTGTTGGTAAAGATTCAGATTTATATTTTTGGAAAACGGGTGTCCCCCCGCGTTGAAAGCTGCGGGGGGACGAGGGTAAAATGGGAGATTTAGAATTCATTATGAAGATCAAATTCAATAGTCTGTGAATAATTTCTATTTAACACAGTGTACACTTTTGCTGCTTTCATGTCAAAAATGTTGGAGTATATGGTAGGATATGGATATTGGGAGGATGTCGGATCTACTGATACATGTTCCAGAATATCCATCCCTCTATCCCATTGAATATTCCCATTGTAGTTCTTAAGTAATGAAAATGTTTCGGTATGCCTGTGGCCGGCAGTTTGATATGCCACTGTATTGTGCTCAAAAACAAAAGATCCGTTTACACATTTCATATGAACTGAGCTGTCAGGATCAGCAATCAGGAATTGGCTGTGGAATACGTTCATGCTTCCATCCCAGGGATTGCATGCCTTTATTATGTCAATGGCTTCCTGAAGATTTCCGGCATTATCCAAAACTTTACGCATGAGATAGAGAGAAAATATTGTTTCTTTACTACTGTCAGGATTATAGGCTGATCGTGTTATATCGGCCACGGCAATAGTCACACCTTTTTCATTCATACCATCTATCATAGATTGAGCCATATTAAAAAGGCCTCTTCTTTGATTTAGTGGCAGGGCTGCCAGATCTTCAAAATAATCATAACCAACTTCAAAGATGCGTGAAAAAGAAATAGAAGTATAACCTCTGGGCGGAGTGTATCGACTTACCAAGATATGTGATTCAGGGCTGTCAGTGTTTCTTCCGTAAATGGATGACTCTGTTGTACCAAAGGCTGTGAAAAGACTACAATTGTGGGGTGAAAGGTGGCCTTGAGTACCGGCCGTTCCCCAGGTGCTGACAATCAAATTGTTTCGTTGATTCCAGTGTTCAGTGAAATCACCATACAATGATAAGGTGTATAATCCATCCACTAGTGCCAAGCTGTTCAAGGTTCTAATCTGGCTGATGCCTGTGGGATTCTGACTGGAAGCATAAATATACGATGGCTGAGCCGGATAATCTTCTGATAGAGATAATGCTTCAATACTATTGTAATTTGACCCAATCTGCCATTCTACAGATATGTTTCCCTGGGAATCAGTTGAAATGAGTGTGTCGCTCAGAACACCGGTCCCTTCTATAATGCGAAGTGTGATTTGACAATTTGCTATTGTTTCATGGTTGGCATCAATGACACTGATGACAACAGGAGCTGGCAGTAGCTCTCCGGCATTGCCGGATTGGTTATTGCCAGAAAAGATTTCTAATGAGACTGAAACAGGTTGTGGTTTTACATTGATACCCGAAGACGGATCGCAAGCTGCTATTAAAGCCACAATGATAAATAAGAAGTATAATTTGAATTTCAAAACAGTTCTCCCGTATTTGCATTTATTGGATATTTCGATAAAGGATACGTGTGTAAAAGTAATTACCCTGACATTTTTCTGAAAATCAGATAAAATTTTTTTAATTGGTGTGGATACTGGATGATTACTAAAGAGACAAGGAAAATAGTTGTTCTGTTTGAGTATTGATAAGAAGAGTTTGGTGTATACCCGTGGCAGTAAAGTTGCTTTAAAATGGTTCGCCTTCATTGTACCATTGGCCTTTTAAGGGCATCATTTTATCTATCCATTTTTGTTTTAAGGTTTTTAGTTGGTGGGTCTGATTAAAGGAGGCTTCAGCTTTTTTAGAAATAGTTTCAAGTACCTCAAAGTTAAAACCCTCTTTACCAAATTGATTCCAGTCATGCTGAATGGCTTTTATAGGGTGGTTTTCAATTGATTGCATGGCGCGGTGCCGGCTAAAGGGACCATTTATATCCAGGTTGCTGCCAAGGAGAAACTTTCCATTTGCCAAACATGTGATCTTCCAGATGCCTGCTTCTTTCTTCCGTATTTCATATGGCTGCCATGCAGTTTTATGTTTTTTCTTTTCGTCGTTTTTTATCTCGGTCTCAATGTTTGTTTTAGGTAAGGATATATCCGGTTGTGCCTTTTGCCCTGAGCGGCGGTAAAAACCCTGATTGTGATCCATGTCGCCCTGGTCCACTAATAATCGACGGATGAGGACATAATCGTTAAAACGTTCCTGAATGATCCGGTTGACTTCGTTTTCGGAATAATCTTTCTTGGTTTTAAAATCGGCTGCAAATATATCCAGTACAATGCGTTGTTTCTTTTTTTGTACTGGCAACTGTTTTAGTAGATTCCCCTCAAAAAAAGTTTTCAATACCTGAACGCGCCGTTGTTCCAGGCGTTGGTCCTGTACATTATGTTCTTCTTCAGGTGTTTCCACCAAGTCACGGAGCCGTATGTTGAGCTTGTCTACATTTAGAGTATAGACAGTATAATATTGATCTCGAAGCTTGTTAACCAGTTTGGCGTGTTCCAATTTTTTCAGGTGGAAGGAGACAGTGGAAGGAGCCAGTGCCAGACGTTGGGTAAGCTCTTCCAGGCATTGTGGTCCTTTAAGAAGTGCATCCAAAAGCCGGAGGCGAGAGGGGTCGGCTATGGCTTTCAGCAGGTTGAGCCTGAGGTTATGTTTCATGTGTGTACGCTCTATTTTAATTCGACAGTAATCGAAATAAATATAATCAATGAAATGGCCAGTGTCAATTTATTTCTATTATGATCGAAATAAATATATTCAATGAAATGGCCAATGTTAATTTTATTTCTATTATCATCGAAATAAAATTGTGGATTATGATTTGCATTTCTATTTATGTCGATTCGATTTAAGAAAAAACAGCTTCGACTATTTTGACGGGCTGTTCGACAATGTCGTCGAAGTTTAATAGGATATATAAATAATAATAGAGACTCTAAGTTCTTGTTAAATATAGGCTTATATAATGTATTGAGACGTTGTGCTTTTTTGGCACAATAATTGAAAATACATGCTGTCGAAAGAGAAATGTAAGATGCTGTTTAAATAAAGGAGGTATATCATGAAGAAGTTTTTAATTCCGGGTATTGTGCTGATGCTCGTATTTGTTTTTTCTAATCCACTGATGGCATGTCACTATAAGTTTGAGTCAAAGGTTAAACAAACTACAGTTGGAGAGATTATTGAAGTCAAGGTGCAAGTGATTTATGAGCACAGACGTTGTGTTATTGAGCTAGACGACACCCGCTTTAATCTGAAAAATTTTGAACTTATTAAACAGAGTAGTTGGAGCAAAGAGAAGCGTGGAACCTACTCAATTGTTTTAATATTGAAATCAACAAAAATCGGTGATGCAAAACTAGAAGTTATTCGGGAATGTTCCAAGAAAGGAATTTCTGCTGCCGAATGGAAAGTAGCCGTATTGGATACAATGGTGGCCGTGAATGAAGAGATTAAGAAGAGTAGAGAGTAACAGATGAATTTAGCCAGAAGAGAATTTTTATCTAGATCGCTCAAAGGAGTAGGGCTTGTAGCAAGTACAACCTTGATTCCTTTCACCAGTTGCAGTTTGAACAATTCTTTACTTGCACCATACATGCGTATTGATGGAATTGCCTGCACAGGGTGCGGAGAATGCGTGGAATTGTGTCCCCGTGAAGCAATTGCGCTGCCGGAGAAGTCTCATTTTGAAGTGGACGCCTCAAAATGTACAGGTTGCGGCGATTGCAGAACTGCCTGTCCTGTGGATGCGGTGTCCGGGGTTCCCAGTCCATTCACTATTTTACAGCATAGTTGTGTGGGCTGCGGTGATTGCATACCCGCCTGTGAAGAAGATGCCATTGCCTATAACCCCGATCACTATTCCGTCAACAGTCGATGCAACAAGTGCGGTGACTGTGTCCCGGCTTGTCCTTACGGTGCGATCACTCTCGGTGGGGGAAAGGCACAGATTAACACATCGCTCTGCCAGCGATGCGGTGATTGTCTCGCGGTCTGCTCGAGAAATGCAATTGAATCCGCCAAGGTGCATATTGATGAAGAGAAATGTACGGCCTGCGGAAATTGCAAAGAGGCCTGCACGCATGAAGCGGTGGAAGGAGAAAAGTCGACGCCATCATTTAATCTGGACACATGTATTTTTTGCGGCACCTGTGTCGATGCCTGTACATACGATGCCCTGGTAATGGTCAAGCAGACTGCAGCTATCGATAAAATTGAGTGTAACGGTTGTGAGGCCTGTGTTTCCGCTTGCCGTTTTGAAGCCATTCAGGATGGAGTCACATGATGATGAATTCTGGTAGATCAGGCCGGTTACTCCTCGGCTTTTTTACAGCTCTGACCCTCTGGCGCGTGGATGTCTCTGCACAGGATTGCCCCTCACTTTTACCGGGGAATTTACGTGATATTGGCGACGTTGGTATCTCCTGGGGAGTTGAGCTGCGCTCCTTTCTCTATGGCGTTAATAAATATGATGAAACGTCTCAATCTTTTCAGAACAAACGCTATGCCTTTGGCGCGGCGGATATGCTTGTGCAGGGTGAAATAGGTGATAATCTCTTCTGGCTGGGCGAGGGTGTTGTACGGCGTTGGGAGAACAGGAGTGATTTTTCCTGTCAGTTTGATGAGGAAGGTGTTTATTTTACTTTGAAACAGGCCTTTCTGGAATGGACTCCGGGTGATTTTCTGTTTCGCTTGGGCCGTCAGAACCTGGCCTACGGCAATGGACTCGTTCTGAACCACTGGTTTGACGGCGGCGAATTGAATTGGGAATTCGGCAAATTAAAGGGAAGTTTTTTCGGCGGGGCCCTGGCTGTAGATGCTGCCAGAGCCTGCCAGAAAAAGGAGGTGATTGAACATCTCGCCTGCTGGAAAAACCTTTGCTCATCGGATTGGGGTGATCTCTCCGCATTTGGCGGTACGCTCTCAGCGCGGTGGCTCGGCCGCCAGCGTGCGTCACTTTTGGTCATGCGCCAACTTGCTCCAAATGCCGGTGGTTTAAGCCGGTCTGCCACCTTTGCCAGCCTCTACATAAATGGTTCTTTGGGTAGGGGAGTTAGTTATTTTGGAGAATTAGCCATGCAGCGGCCCGATGAGATCAGTACAGTTATGGATAATGCAATTGGAGCATCGTTTCTCATTCAGAAATTATGGAAAACGAAATTGGGCGGTCTGCAGAGTCGTTGGGGTCTTCAGTATGGATCAGGACATGATAAAGCAGTTTTCTCACCGATATTTGAGCGTAGTCGCTGGGGTGAGCGTATGCGTTATAACGCATATCATGGATTGATCCTTGGCTTAAAACACAAATGGAATCCCGCCTTCAGCAGCCATCTGCAGGGACAGGTTGATTATTTCCGTCGCCTTGATCGTCATTCGCTTGATTCAATATCTGATGAGCTGGATGTCGGTCTCATGGTAAAGATCACTGAAGGCAGGCGTTTTTGGCTGGTCTATTCTGTACTGAACCTGGGTGAAGAACTTGCCCGTACTCAGCAGATTAAATTTGAGACGCGGATAGTATTGTAAGTTTTAAGTAAAAAGTAAAAAGGGAAAAGGGATGAATATTTCTGCTGAGAATTTGACATATATTGTTTTTATGGCTGTAGCAATTGCCGGTTTTTTTATGAAGAAACGGGCTGTTCGTTGGATTGTCATGCTGGGATCGCTGGCTGTACTTGGATTCCTGCAGATGGGCTGTCCGTCACCCATAGGCGCCATTCAGAATATTTTAATGGCCCCGTTGGATTTTGTAAAAACGCTGCCCTTCTGGATTAAACTGGCTGTTGTGGTCGTTCCTGCTTTTTTCCTGGGGCCGATCTTCTGCGGCTGGGTCTGTCCCAAGGGCATCATCCAGGAGCTGCTCTATCGGAAAGAACTGCACCTGAAAATTCCGGAAAAGCTGGACAACTGGCTGCGGAAAATCCCCTACCTGGTGCTTTTTGCCCTCATCGCAGTCCCGATTCTTTTTCATGCGAAGGTATTTACCTCCGCGGTCAGCCCTTTCAAAGTAGTATTCAATTTAATGGGGCCGCCTTTTGCTTTGGGGTTTTTAATTGTAATCCTCATTAGCAGCCTGTTTGTCTTTCGTCCATTTTGTAAATATGTTTGCCCAGTCGGCGCACTCTTAAGTATTGTTTCCAGGATTGGCTTATTTAAAATAAAACCTGGAGAGAATTGCACCGATTGTGGACTCTGCGCAAGTAAATGTGGCATGGATGCGTTGAAAATATCAAAAAAAGGGGAGAAACCTGTGCTGGACAAATCCCGCTGTATTGCCTGCGGCGAGTGCAGGGTGAATTGTAGTAAGGATTGTCTAAAATAGTATAGACTTGTTGTGTAATGTTGTTTTTAACTCCCGTCGAAATTCAAGTAAGGTAATGAAATTTGTGAAACCGTTTAAATGATACTTAAACAGTGCAAACGATAATATGTATAGTTTTAAAGTTTGATACTGTAAATACGTAACAAAGGGTTTAGCGTTTGATTAATAAGGAGATGACTATGTTAAAAAATGCCGTTATCATTTTAGGGCTAATTTTTTTTGTAACTTCTGCCTATACCCAAGAAGGTTGGGATTTGCAAGATTCAGGTACAGACCATGATGTAATATGCGTTCATTTTATAGATGCAGATAGCGGATGGGTCGCCGGCGGCGGGGATCCGGCAACTCTTTTACGTACAACAGATGGTGGAAATAATTGGATTACTCTCGCTTCCGGAATTTCTAATGTAGAGCTCAAAGGTATATATTTCTTAAATGCTAAAAATGGCTGGATCGTTGGGGAGCACGGCACAATTATTCACACTATAAATGGCGGAGACAGTTGGGAAACTCAAGATTCCGGCGGGGATAGTGAACTGCAAAGCGTTTGTTTTATTGATGCTAATACAGGCTGGGCAGTTGGAGGTGAACCATCAGTTATGCTTCACACCATAGATGGGGGCAGCAATTGGATTGAACAAATTACAGGAACGACAAATAGTTTGAACTGTATCTATTTTACTAATCCTGATTCCGGATGGGTAGTAGGAAATTATGGAACAATTCTAATTACGACTGATGGAGGCAGCAGCTGGAGTTCTCAATATTCCGGAACCAGCCGGTCCCTTAAGGGCGTTCATTTTGTTGATTCCAAAATAGGTTGGGCATTGGGTGGTTCTGCTGCAATCTTACATACCACTGATGGGGGTATTAACTGGAATTTTCAATTTCCCAAAACCAATCAAACACTTAAAAGTGTCTCTTTTACTGATGAAAATAACGGTTGGGGAGTTGGAACAGAAGGTACGGTCATTTTTACCACAAATGGAGGAAAGGATTGGGATGTCGAAGATTTTGGAATTACCGATGATCTAAAATGTGTATATTTTGCTGATTCAAATTCAGGTTGGGTTGTGGGAGAGCATGGTAAGATTTTTCATACTAGCAGTAGTACTGCAGTAGAAAATTTTTATGCCAGTGAACCGCCAACTGATTTTACTTTAGCACAAAATTTTCCTAATCCCTTCAATCCTTCAACAACTATTGATTTTACAATTTCGCAAAAAAGTTTTGTAACATTGAAAGTCTATAATGTCTGTGGCAAAGAAGTTGCGATATTAGTTGATGAAATAAAAGGTGGTGGGCAATACAGTGTAAATTTTAATAGTGGTAAATTATCTGCCGGCTCTTATATTTATCAATTAGCTGCAAATGGATTTATCCATAATAAAAAAATGGTACTTGTAAAATAATATAATTTGGCGTGTATGTTTTTAATCCCTCCAGAGGAAGAGATGGCCTCCGGGGGGATTTTTTTATTCTCGACTTAAGGGTCGAAGAGTTACGACGAAATAGTCGAAAAATGGATTTGTCTATATTTAATCGAACTTCTCTAACTATTTAAAAATAAAGAATTTAAGATAGGTCTGTTTTTCAGGCAAAAACTCATACCAGTAATTTTCAGGTGAAGGATCATAACCCCTAAATTCCCGGCCTACCCGATATCAGAAACAAAGATTCTTCGCTGTGCTCAGGATGAAAAAATAAAAAGGCGCCGAACAGAATAGTCTCAGCGCCCAGAACATCAACTTGTCATAAACCTATTGACCAAATCAATCTGCACGCATGTCAATGCATACCATGTCTCCATCAGTATTGCGTATATACAAAAGGCCGTCTGCCAAAATGGGATGAGTCCATAAGTAGCACTGATCCTGACGACCCCTGCCTGAGGGCAGAACCATGGCTCTTGAAATGGGTCTGAATCCTTCGGGGGTGGCTTCAGCTGTAATGGCCTCGCCCTGGCCTGTGGCAATAATCAGCTTGTCATTGACAGCGATAAATGAGCCCCAGTCACCCAGGTCTTCTTCCCAGGCCAGATCACCGGTTTTCAGGTTAATGCATTGGAGAGACTGCTTGCGTGGATTAAAGAAACCATAACCGTAATCACCAATCACCACCCAGTTCTGAAAGCCGGATCCTGGCCGTTTGCGGTTCCACAGTACAGTGGGCTCATTGTCTGTCCAGCTGAGCATCGCACTGCCTTTGATCTTGCCGCCCTGGCCTGCGGTTAAAAAGAGATTGTCACCCATAACAATGGGGTCCTGATAGGAACTCCACTTATACTCCCAGACCACTTTGCCATCATTTCTGCTGACAATATTTAAGTTTTGGGCTGCCTGCATGGCCACCAATGATCTCGCCTCATGAACAAAAAGAACAGGAGACGCAAAACCGCATGTTACCGGTTTGCTGCCCCATATGATTGAACCTGTTTTTTTATCAAAGGCGGCACCTGACTCACCTATGTTCAGGAAAAGCATATCACTATCTACAATAGGTGATCCTGATATTCCCCAGGCGTGAAGACGTGTCAGGGAATCCTGTACCACATTGCGATGCCACAAAACACGGCCGTCTTCTCTGTTCAAGCAAAACAGATCGCCTTCTCGGCCAATAGTGTAAACACGATTCTTATCGATACAGGGTGTGCTTTCTGGTCCGGGGAAATTACCAGTGCCGGGACAGCGATAGGTGTGGCGCCAGTTTTCTTTGCCTGTAATGGCATCGATACTGAAAACGATCTCTTCAAATACGGTGTCAACGGCCATGGCCACTTCACGTTGACCTGTGGTGAACAACTGACCTCCAGCAATGGCAAAAGCTGAATGGCCCCGGCCTATCTGACTCTCCCAGACAATCGTCGGTTTGGATAGAGCATTTGCGTTCCAACCTGTTTCTGTGGATATCTGATTTGCATGCGCCCCGCGCCATCTGGGCCAGTCATCAGCAAAAATTTGCGTTGCCTGAGCAGCCATTAATATTAATATCAGTAACACTGTCAATCGTTTTGTCATTTTATCTCCCTTCCCCTTTAGCGGGAAATTTCACTTAAAGTCATTCCGCATTTGCGGGCCAGGTCTGATGTGCTGTCACTATTCTTATTTTTAATGGTCATATCCGCACCCTGGTGCACAAGCCACTGGGCCTGTTCGGGCTGGCCATGCATGATTGCTGTGTGCAAAGGCGTGTTGCCGCCTTTGTCCCGCCGGTTAATATCTGAACCGGCCTTCAACAGCATATTGCAGATATTCTCATTTTTCCATGTTTCGGCGGCCCAGTGCAATGCCGTTCTGCCTCTTTTATCTTTTTTTACAGCCGAAGCTCCGGCTTTCAGAATTGACTCCACTGCGGCTTCATGATGCATTTTGACTGCCCAATGCAAAGGTGTCGCGCCATCTCTGTCTTTAACATTGACATCCGCACCACCGGCTAATAACCGGTCTGCCATAGAATGCTGTCCCGAGGCCAAAGCCGCAATTAACGGTGTACGTTCATTTTTATCTCTGGCATTAATATTGGTATTTGCACTGAGCAATGTATCCAGTGCATCAGAACAGTTAAAGCGCACAGCATAATGCAGTGAGGTTTCACCGGCTTTGTCCTTGATATTGATGTCACTGCCAAGGCTTAATAGAATAGACAATCCGGCAGCGTTATTTCTTCTGGACATTCTATGAAGCGCTGATCGACCAAGCTCATCACGCCCATCAGCCTTTACATTGTTTTCCACCAGAATCTGTGCTGAGGAGCGATGCCCGTTCAGTGCGGCCAGCTCAACAGGGTTTCTGCCATAACGATCGAGTAGTTCTGCATTGAGGTCAGTGACAAGCAGCCTTTTTAACATTTGATCAAGCCCCCCAGATGCGGCAGAATGAATCAAGGTACCGCCATCACCGTTCAATGATGATCTGGAAGTAACTTTTCCCATAAGCAGATCACAAAGCACTGCCTGGCCGCCCTGAGCTGCCTGATGAAGCGTTAACTGTAGTTGAGTATCTGAGAAATCATCCAGTATGCCATGGTCCACAAGAGATTTCATAGCTTCCCCTTGACCCGCTGCCAGAGCAAATTCAAGTGCAGAGTCTCCCTTTTTATTCCTGACCTTTATATCAACACCAGATTTAACCAGCAAGTCAATGACATAAACGGCTCCTGATCGGGCAGCATATTGCACAAGGCCATCACCGGTATTGTTTACAGCTTTGGGGTCAGCACCATTTTGCAGATACCACAGGGCCAGTTTATTGTGTTTTTTCTCCAGTGCTAAGTGTATTGCTGTGTTGCCAGACCCATCCACAGTCTTGATGTCTGCGCCCAGGGTCACCAATTTTTTTATGGCTTCACCGGCATTGGTGTTGGTTGCCATGAACAGGGCCGTAATGTCCCGAGCGTCTTTGGTCTCCAAGGCTGCGCCACGCTTGACCAGCAGCTCAACTGATTCAGGCTTGTTGTATTGGGCCGCAAAAAACAGAGCTGTCCTTTTGTCCTGCATGGGCTTGTTGACATCTTCGCCTTTATCCAGCAGTGAATTTATGATGTCCAGCCTGCCAAGACTAGCTGCAGAAAACAGATCAATGTCCACACCTCTTTCCAGCAAAAGGGGCACCATGGCTGGCCGGGGAACCAGAATGGCCAGCAGCAATGCTGTGTACTCACCGCCTCCAATTTTGTTGATGTCGGCCCCATGATTCAGCAATAATGTCAGTATCTCCACTTTGTCCCCTATAACGCAGTGATGCAGAAGGCCCCAACCTGCGGCATCGGCTGTATTGGGATCGGCTTTTTGCTCCAAAAGATATTGAATCAGGTCGGTGTTGCTGGCCATGACCGCATGATAAAGCGGCGTGGTATGCTGGCCGTCCAGCAAATCGATATCACCGGGATTGGCCTGTAGCAATTCCTTCACTTTTGCTATATTCCCTTTGTCCACATATTCATGCAGAGTCTGTCCGCTCACAGAAACTGCTGCATACACAATTATTGCTGCAACAGATAAATAAAATGTTCGACGCATTGGCTTTTTCTCCTGTAATTATTATACAAAATGAGTACATGTGATGTGTGCAAGATGGCATAATATACGTGGGCACATATGAAGTAGTTGTTGAGAAAAGCGTCTCATTATGGTTCAAATTTACAGTTGCAAAAAGAAGCGCGTTGCATTACCTTGAACAATCTTACAGCAATAAAATGGTTAATTTTACTATGCAGCATGTCCATCTCTGGCTAAATATTCTGACAGTAATTATGGGTGCCGGCCTCTTTGCGTATACACTTCAATGCAGTCGTAGGGAGTCCATAGCATTAAAGGCTTTGCTGCTGCCTGTTGTTATGTATAATCTACTGATTCTGCTTGATTCATTATCTGGGTATGTGCATATCTCATTTTTTCCGGATTTGATGGCATTTAAACAATCCAGATTCATGAATTTCCTCAGCCCCGTGACCGCTCTGGTATTTCTCCTTTTTCTGTACACGGCGTTTCGATGGCTATGGGCGGCTGCTGACAGAAAAGCGCCACCATGGCTGCAATGGGTCTTTAAAATCAGTCCTGTTCTTTTTTGCGTTTTCTATACGATTCATCTGCTCTTTTACAAAGACGCGGGCCATGTATGGGCTGCCATGCTCAGTTATTTTCTCATACTTTCCAACCTGGTGGCTATGCTGATTGTGATGGTTATATTCACCATTCAAGGGTTGAAGCACGTCGCTTCTGCAAGATTGCGGCAAGTGGGGAAGATGACTTTGTTTTATGGTGCGGGTTTGGTTTTTTGGGTCAGCAGCACATTTATTCCCGGCCTGCCCCAACAGCTGGGAGATGCTGTCATACCTCTGGCATTTAATGCCTATCTTTTTATTTGGATACCCGGGTTTATAAAATCTTCAGCAGCCAACAATGGCATGAGCCTAAATATTAATGCTATTGACAGTTTCTGTAAGAATAATGGTGTATCAACACGTCAGCAGGAAATTATGGAACTGTTGCTTGAAGGTAAAAACAATCGTGAAATTGCAGAACTGCTTTATATTGCACCCCATACAGTGAAAAATCATATATACAATTTGTATAAAAAATTGGGTTTGAAAAACAGGATGGAACTGTTAAACCTGGTATTAAATCAACAGAACGAAGCTCATCGGGCGGTTCAGCCTTAGCAGTCTGTCGGACTTAAACAATATTGTCCTGTTTTTGATCTTTTTCCCCTATTCAGCGTTGCTTAATCGTTACATACTCCCCTTTATGCGCCTCAATCGCGCCTTGAATAGGAAAAAAATCTCTAAAAACATGCCTAATAGCCTTAAGCCCGACAGACTGTTAGCGCTCCCCTTTAATCCAGCACAGTGATGGCCTACGGTTTGGCAAAATCAGGTCATGTAGAAATAACTGTCTACAATGCGACAGGAAGAATAGTGAGACAGTTGGTCAATGAATTCAACGTCAGGGGCCACCTTTTGCTTTGGGCTTTTTAATCGTTATCCTCATCAGCAGTCTGTTTGTCTTTCGTCCATTTTGTAAATATGTATGTCCGGTGCATTATTGAATGTTGTTTCCAGAGTGGGTTTGTTCAAAATACTCCCCGGAGAAAAATGTGCCGATTGTGGTATCTGTGCCAGTAAATGCGGCATGGATGCTTTGAAAATATCGAAAAAGGGGGAGAAACCTGTCTTGGATAAATGCCTGTGGTGAGTGCAGGCTGAATTACGTTAAGGATTGTCTTGAATGACTAACACCGGGCGTTGCAAAATATATTCTGCAACACCCGGATCTTTTTTTATATTATTGCCTCACCAGGGCCAACAGGAATGCCTAAAAAATACCATATAAGCAGTAAAGCAATCCAGGCGATTCCAGTGAAAATTGCATAGGGTAATAGAAGCCGGATTAATGTTCCAATACCGGCGTCCTTTTTGTATTCCCTTACCCAGCCGAGGGCCAGGGGGAAATATGGATATAGTGGCGAGATGCCATTGGTAGTTGAGTCTCCAATTCTATAGACAAGTTGGGAAACAGCCGGAGAAATCGAAGGATTCAAATATAAAAACATCGGTACAATTATGGGCGCCAGCATGGCCCATTTGGCTGAACTGGAACCCAGAAATAGATTCAATATCATAACCATTATAATTGTCACGACCAGCAGCGGAGGCCCCTGAAACTGAAGAGCATTCAGAAGATTGGCTCCATAGATAGCTATGATCCTGTCAAGATTAGACCATTGGAAAAACGCCACAAACTGAGACATAACAAGTACCAGAACAATTAGACCAGCAACGCCCTTTACACTTGTCACCATCATGCCCGGAATATCGGCCAATTTTTGGATTTTGCCTACAAACTTACCATAGACTATACCGGGAACAGCAAAGAAAAAGAAGAGAATTACCACCAAACCCCTGAAAAAGGGGCCGCGCATCACATCAGGCATGATTTCTATATGGGTAATACTCTGCCTGTCTAGAGTTGAACATCCCTCTAAGAAATGGATACGGACACTGGCATCCTCCACCACTCGGTCTACTGAAACGTCATCTAAAAAGAGTTTCTGATCATTATAAACAATTGCAATTCGTTTTTTTTCACCGTCTGAAATAATAGCCGTTTTCCCAATAGCCCTGTCCGTTCTCTCTGCTTTCGGATTCTCTTTAAAGGCTATCGTCTGGATTTTTTCCACATTGTAGCGCAACAGCCCATCTTCCGGAAGCACTGTCAAAAGCGCAAAAATTGTATAGATGCCCAATGCGATTAGAGCCCACTTGAATCCTTTTTTTTCTGTTTTATTCATCTTTGTATTAGAGTCGGGGGAAACAGCCTCGAAGTCTTGAAGTGCCGGCAGTGTATATCGTTTGGCGACCCAGGTCATTACCAAGACAATAAGGAAAACAGAAGCAATCATAAAATAGAGATTTGCAGAAGCGCCCACATGGAGATTGGGATCTTCCAGGGCAGAGTTGGTGAAGCCGGCCAGAAGTACATCTGTGCCCCTGGGGATCAAAGTGGCGGAAAACCCGGCGGTGCATGCTGCATAAGCAAGAATTAGTCCGGCCAAAGGATTCTTACCCATTTTCTTGAAAGCCACTGCAGCTAGAGGTGGAACAACAACTATTCCCGCGTCAGAGCCCAAATTTCCCATGATTCCCGCGAGAACAATGACAGGCAGCGTCAGAAATTCAGGGACTCTAATCATTCTAACCAGAACCATTTCCATAAAACCTGAATGAACTGACAGGGAAACCCCCATCAGCATCACCAGAACCAGACCCAATGGCGCAAAATGAGCAAAGTTAGTGACCATCTCCAGAACAAATCTCTGTAAACCATGCTGTGACAATAGGTTCTGTGCTGTAATGGTTTCCTGGCTTACAGGATGGGAAACGGAAACGCCCAGGAGTCCAAATACCAGCGAAAGAAGCAGCACGAAACCGCCCAGATAGATAAAAATCCAGAAAGGATGCGGAAGCTTGTTGCCGGTTTTTTCAATCCAAACTAAAAAACTTTCCATATTAAAGCGACTTGCTTTTTTTACAACCATATTTTAACCCCTAGTCCTTTCAGCTAATAGAATGATATTCTTTAATTCCTCTTCATTTCGGGCACTCATCCATTTTTTATCAAACTCAGGTTTATGAGTGATCTGGGCAATAGCAGCCAAATCTCTTAAATGCAGACTACGTCCCCGTTTTCCCGAAGAACCAGCCAGTACGAATGCAACATGAATTAGCTTGTCATGAGGAAAGATAACTCCTGTTTTTGCTCTAACCAATATAATTTTAGAAAGATTTTTTGTCTCGACTATAATATGTGGAACTATCAGTCAAAAAAAATCGAATATCAATTAACGAATAATGATTTAACTGCAAAACCCGGAAGAGAAAAAGATATAGAGATTTTTACAAATAAGATGTAAAAAGTCAATAGTATATGATATTTTTGTATTAATGCTAAGTAAAGTATTTTTGTTTTGTAATTATGTTTTTTGTTGTTCGTCTTGTTCGTTTTGTTAGTTGCTGAATTTTTGTTCTTGCAACATTGAATTGAAATACCAGCTTTCCATTCACTGGGGGGCATTTGTTACGCTTAGAATGCTTCTCTTTCATACAGCCTCAGAGGGTGGGACCCATGCTTCGTTTGTGATGTTCCGCATCACCCTCCAATCTACTAACACGACACTTAATATCTGTCTGTATAATTCTTTATCATTCATGCTGCAATATGCCTAATCTTTAGGGCTAATTCCACACAGGTGCCAGAAGAGCCTCTTTTTAAGGAGGGAATGAGAAATTAATTAATAGTATGAAGTGTTTAGCTATCACTTGTTAAATAATTTTCTGTTCAGTTAAAAAAATATCGACTTAAGAGTCGATATGTCGCGACGATATCGTCGAAACCAAGTTTTCATTAAAAAAGTTTGATTTCGCTAAGTTATTGAAAATATAGAATTAAAGGCCATTAATAAAATGTGGCATAGCAGTTGCATAAGACCAGTGTAGAAAACAAATGAAACTATTCAAAACGAGTTAAAAGGAGAAAGCTATGAAACGCAACAACAAACTTCTGCTTACGGCCCTGGCAACATTGGCCGTTCTGGTACTGGGCCAATCTGTACAAGCTCAAACATGTGACTCAACAGGCACGGGTGAAGGCAGACGTGGTATCACATTTGTAGATGCCAATGGTGACGGATTCAATGACAACGCACCCGATGCAGACGGCGACGGCATTCCCAACGGTCAGGATCCTGACTATGTCCGCAATGGATCGGGCCGGGGACAGGGTTTTGTGGATATTGATGGTGACGGCATCAATGACAATGTTCAGGATTTTGATGGTGATGGCATTCCCAATGGTAAAGATCCTGACTATGTACGTCCCCAGGATGGCAGCGGTCGTAAAATGATGCGCGGTTCTCGCGGGAGTGGATTTGCAGCTGGTCAGGGTGGATTTGGCCGAGGTGGTGGTGCGGGCAGGGGTACCTCTCTGGAAAGAACCGGCAGCTCCATGAGTAAAGCCATGGGCGGCAGGCGCGGACGGTAATGTTTTAAGATCTTAGTTTTTCAGCCGGGGTGAAATTCACCCCGGCGTATTTTTATTTTACATTAAGTAGGGAGCAAGGCTATGTGGAATAAGATACGATCAGCCAGAGGTTTGAGCTTCATTCTAGTTGCATTGATGGTGTTGGCTTTTTCTCAAGTTTTAGCACAGGGGCAAGGCAAGAGAAAACGTAAAATTGTTATTGAGCCCACATCGGCCCGGTTTCAGATAGGTAGTGAGCTACAGTATTCTGCAAAGATCATTGAAGTAAACGGATCCGAAACCGATACCACTTTCGCATGGAGTGTGGATGCCACCGGTTTTGGGACAATCAGTGAAGAAGGGCTGTTTTCTGCGACAGAACGGGGAAACGGATATGTCTATGCTGCAGCAGGAGATTTAACAGGTAAAAGTCATGTGTCAGTTGTTGATACTGCCAAGGGAGATGCCGCAAAGTCGGTGTTCAGTCATTTAGAGATAACTCCTGCTGACACATTAATTTTAATCGGTGAGACTCTACAGTTTCATGCAAGCCTAATCGACAGTTCCGGATTGGGTCACGATACGACAGCGGTCTGGGAGCTTAGGGGGAATGAGGTCGGCTCACTCACAGAAGATGGATTTTTTACGGCAACAGATAAGGGTGTCGGTATGATCCGTGCCGCTGTGGGCCGGTACACAGCCACAACACGGGTTCTTGTCTCCACTGAGGCGGATACAGCCAGTCAAGATACCGTTCGAATTCAATTCCGGGATCGGGATGGGACATTGGAAGGTACGTGTATAAGAGTGGATGAAAATGATATTTTTATTATAAATGGACTTGACTTTCCCCTTAACGTACTCAATGGCGGTGAGATTGTTTTTCCGGCCGGTAGTCTGGTTGAGGGTCTGAGTATTGATATCCGTCTGACTGATGCTGCCATAGTTGAAAATGATTCTACTGTCTCCTACAATGATCAGATCCTTAATGGAATTAGTTTCAACGTTTATGTCAATGATACTTTGATCAGTCCATACTACTTTACAGAACCCATTCAACTGGTACTGCCATATAAAGAAAATTTATTGAATGACCTGGGCCTGACAGCTGATGACCTTTGGATCTTCTTTTTTGAGAATGAAACCGATTACAATGGCGATGGCATCAGCAATGTGGTTGTTGATACTGTCATGAACAAGATCTATGCGGATGTTATTCATTTCTCCGATTTGGTGATAGGCTCCAAAGCTTTGGAATCCACAGGTGTCGATGCAAGTAGTCCGATTATACCTGATCAGCACCGGCTCATGGCCAATTATCCCAACCCCTTCAATCCAGAGACCCGGATCGATTTTGAGCTGGGAGGACAGGAGTCAGTACAGGCCGTATTGACCGTCTACAATGTACTGGGGCAGGAAATCCGCACTTTGCTAGATGCCTTGGCAGCACCAGGCATTCATGCTGTGACCTGGGACGGACGGAATGACCAGGGAGAAATTGTGCCTTCAGGACTGTATTTTTATAAGTTGAGAACGGGGACGTCCACACTGACCCGGCGTATGTTGCTTTTAAAATAAATGGATATTATGGGGCTCCGGAGTTTTGCCGGTGCCCCAAATTAACGAATCGGAAGAGATTGAAAGCCATTGACATTGTAAAGTGATGAAGGTATATTTGTCTTATGCACTTGTTTCGATTAACATTTACAACGGCGATCATGTTCATAGCCATGATCATCTCACCATCGCTCACGGCGCAAACCAGCCTGAATGTATCGGGCTGGGTAGATGCCAACCGTGACGGCATCAATGATGTCTTTGTAGATGCAGACGGCAATGGGAAGAACGATATTGACGGAGCATCCTATACGCTGCCTTTTCCGTTCCGAGATGAGAATAGTGATGGCATCAATGACTTGTGGAAAGATGTTGATGGCGACGGCGTCAATGACTACCTGGGCGAGCTTTTAAAAGCCATGAGCCGCTGGACAGATTCAGACGGTGACGGCATACTTGATCGGGTGCAGGGCAGCCTGCGGGGCCGTGCGCTTATGCAGCACGTGCTGGATGCGGACAAAGACGGAAAGAATGATATCACAGGCCTGGCCTACAACGGTCGTGATATCCTGGGGTATAGATATGGTAACGTGGATGAAGAGACGGGCAAGATCGATATTGATTTTGCCGATACAAACAGCGACGGCATGAATGATCATTTTAACACTCCTGAACGGCAGAAGAGTGTCAATCGAGGCAGGATGGATCGCTTCTTTGATGCAGATGGTGACGGAATAGCCGATGACCGTGGATTAAGACGGATGCGGAGTCGTGTTGGTCGTAGAGGGAAAAAATAGCAAGAACATATAGAAAGCAACGGGTTAGCGTTATGCATAGAAAAATTCGACTAAAGACTTATATTATGAAAGCTGCGGGTTTCTTGTTTTTATCAATGATTTCTGCAGGCTTTGCTCAGACTGGAATACGTTTTTCCAATACTACTGTTTTGGATGGTAATGCCTTTAAAAATTATGAAAATCTGTCAGATATCATTTATCAACCAAGACTGTCTCTTTTTCATGAACTCAGTAATGAGAAGGGTGGGATTCAGTTTTTTTACAATGGATCGGCCTTTCTGTTTACAGAGTTTTCCGCCCGTCAATATTATTATCATAACATTGGCTTTTCAGGTCAACGCTGGAGTGATGATGGCATGCGTACACTCTCATGGGGTCTGCAGGGTGGGCAGCGGTTTAACAAGGCGGATTATCAATACTATGACTATCAACATGCGGACGCTTACATGAATTTTCAGGTTGATACTCAGAAAGGCCGTATTTGGATGCTTGGTGCTCAGGTCCGCTACCGTCGTAATATAGAATTGACAGAATTTAATTTTCTGGAAACTCTGGCCTTTATAAGGGGTAGTTTTTTCCTAAAAACCAGGACTACGATCATGGGCAGGTTTCAGGCTGGTTATAAAACTTTTACCGAATCATTGATCAATGATGAATGGGTGGAAAGTTTTACCGGGACTGGGCAGATGGGACGTGGTAAGGGCAGAGGTATTGGTGACGGTACGGATTCGACCTATTATAATGTTGTACATGTGGTATCACCGCAGAATTCTGTGTTTCAGTTGACCGGAGCACTGCGTCTGGCTCAGTCACTGGGAGCTAAAACCGGATGTGCTGTTGAATATACCATGCAGCGGAATCTGGATGGCGGCAGCCGTGTACTTTCGGGTCAGGATTCCGGTTATGAAACTAATGATGAACTTTTTGACGATCCATACAGTTATGATATGAACGATCTTTCGTTGGAACTCACACAGCTGCTTCCATGGCAGAGTCGGTTGAAAATTGATGCTATGTTTGGGCGGAAAAAATACAGTCGTCCTGTCTATGATCTCGATGGCGTCGTTGTGGAAGGATTGAAGCGTGAAGATACACTTCGAATATTGGGAGCAACATTGAGCAAAACAATCAGCTTCAAGGCCATAGGAAAATCAATGGTGCTTACTCTTAACTATATGTATATTTATAATAATTCCAATGATGACTATTATTATTATAAGTCCGGTATGACGCGCCTGGGCTGTGAATTTACTTTCTGATATTTCCGAATCATATTCAATGGCGGCTGACTGAATGATGAATACAGCAAAACCCTATCAAAAGCGTTCTGTATTTATTACGGTGTTAATGACAGCCGTCATGTTGATCATTCTTTTTACAACTTTTGCCCTGTTGGAATTTTCCCGTTCAAAAGAAGATTTGACTACCATGCTGGATGAAGAAGGTATAATTCTTCTGGAGATTTTGCGTGCCAGTGGTGAGCGTTCTGTTTTGGCTTTTGAAGCACTGGAAGATATAATGCAGCAGCGGCTTCTTGCCAGCAGCCGCCTGATTGAGGATATTGATTATACTTATGGTCTCGATCAGGACAGGTTGAAGGAGCTGGCTCAAAATGCCGATCTGTTCTGCATTCATCTTCTGGATAAGAGTGGGCGCCGATCCATGAGCAGTATTGAAATTCAGACCAACGATCATGCGCCTGATTCAATGCTGGTCCGTGCCGGTATCGTTGATTTTATCCGCAAGGGGGAAGAGGATACGCTGATTGTGGGTCTCCGTCAGGGTCAGGATCAGCGGGGTGTACGACATGCTGTTGTACTCAGAAGGCGCAAGGGCGGCGGTGTGGTTGTCACTGCCGATGCCGGCCGCCTGCTGGAGCTGCGAAGAGAATTAGGGCCGGGCAGACTGATTCAGGAAATAGGTCAACGCCAGGGCATGGCTTATGTGGTGCTGCAGGATACGCTGGGTATTTTGCTTGCCAGCCGCGGTGTTGAAGAGATGAGCCGTATTCAGAATGATCATTTCCTGAATGATATCAATCGGCAGCAGTCTCATGGAATGCGTTTTGTCCGATACCTGGGGAAAGAAGTTTTTGAGATTGCGGGTTGTTTTTTAATTGACGGTGAAAATCTTGGTCTTTTCCGCATTGGCCTCGAAACTGCACATTACCAGCATATTCTCAGTAATGTTCGTTTCCGATTATTTTTTATTGTATTTCTTTTTGTTTTAATGGGTATAGCAGGAATTGGATTCTGGCTGGCCAGACTGAATGCTCGCATGATGACAGCCTCCTATCATCAGGTAAAAACCCATACCGGTGAAATTCTGCAGAGCATGAAAGAGGCTGTGATTGCTATTGATGAATTGGGAGTAATTACAGTATTTAATCAGGCTGCTGCCCGGTTGTTTGGTATATTGCAGATCGGGGCTGTCGGGAAGCAGTTGCTGTCTCTGGGCGTACCGGCACTGGATATTCTTAATAAATCTCTAACCGGACAACATGCCCTTGATCGGCCCATGGAGGAAGTACTGGTTGGCAAACAGAAGAAAATGCTCGCTTTGCGCACATCCATACTGGAAAAAGAGGGCGGAGGTATTGATAGCGTGATTCTGGTTGCCACTGACCTGACAGTGCAGGTGGAGCTGGAAGCGGCTTTGAGGCAGAAAGAAAAAATGAGTGCCATGGGGAAGCTGGCCTCGGGAGTGGCACATGAAATTCGTAATCCAATAAATGCCATTGGCATGATTGCGCAACGTTTTCTCAAGGAGTTCAGACCAACAGACGATGTGGAGGAGTATGAGACTTTGGCCAGGACTATGGTTCAGGAGACCCGGCGCAGCAATGAAATTATTCAACGGTTTCTCCGCTTTGCACGACCAGCCAGATTAAATTTCGCCCCTGTCTCCATGAATCAATTGCTTCAGGACGTTGCCAATGTGATGCGCAGCCGGATTGAGGGCGATGGAATCAATTTCAGTGTTGAAGTCGGAGAGGATAAAATTCTTTTAATAGATCGTGATCAGATGAAACAGGCACTGATCAACCTTTTGCAAAATGCATTGGATGCCATGACAGATCATGGCCGTATCGTTTTGCTGGGTGAGCCGCAGGATTCGATGTACAAAGTAGAAGTCAGAGATTCAGGGCAAGGGATTCCCAAAGCAGTGCTGGGTGATATTTTTGATCTATATTTTACTACCAAGGCTGATGGTCTTGGTATGGGTCTCTCAATAGTCCATCAGATTATCCAGAGGCATGGCGGTAGTATAGATGTTAAAAGTAAGCCGGAGGAAGGAACAGCATTTTTCCTTTGGCTTCCGGGAGAGGGACAATGAGCCAGTTTAGCATATTGATAGTCGATGATGAAGCGGCACAGCGTGATACGTTGTCCGGGTATTTAAAGAAAAAGCATTTCACCGTATTCAGTGCAGAGAGTGGAAAAGCAGCCATTGATGTGGTGGAAAAAAATATTGTAGATATTATTCTTTCTGATATGCGCATGCCTGAGATGTCCGGCACTGCGCTTCTAAAGGTTGTGAAGCAATTGAATCCCCGTATCATGGTAGTGATGATGACGGCTTTCGGCGATGTAGATGATGCGGTAACGGCTATGAAAGAGGGTGCGGAAGATTATATACAGAAACCTATCGACCTGGATCATCTTGATATTGTCATTGGGAAAATGCTTGAAAAGAAACAGGTACTGGCAGAGAATGAAATTTTGAAAGAGACACTTCGCAGCCGGTTTGAATTTAAACACGTTGTAAGTAATAGTGCTGCCATGGAGAATGTATTGAACCTGGCCGGCAGAGCGGCCCATAGCCGGGCTTCTGTATTGCTGCGTGGTGAGAGCGGCACAGGCAAGGAGGTCATTGCCAGGGCCATACATGTTGCCAGTCCCAGGCAGAACGGGCCGTTTGTGGCGGTAAACATGGCGGCTGTGCCGGATAATCTGGTGGAGAGCGAGTTTTTCGGCCATGAGAAAGGTGCCTTTACCGGCGCAGACAGGCAGCGGCAGGGACGTTTTGAGATGGCGGATGAGGGTACGTTGTTCATCGATGAGATTGGCGATATGCCTGTTTTTAGTCAGATAAAACTTCTACGGGTCTTGCAGGAACGTTCTTTTGAAAGAGTTGGTGGGTCTCAGACTGTAGAGATTGATGTTCGGATAATCGCTGCTACCAGTCAGAACCTGGAGACGATGATTCAAGAGGGACAATTTCGTGAGGATCTGTTTTATAGGCTTAATGTGGTCAGCATCAGCATTCCCCCCTTGAGAGAGCGACGGGAGGATATACCGTTTCTCATCGATCATTTTATTAAAAGGTACAGTGAAGAAGAGGCTAAATCTGTTTCAACTGTCTCCAGAGAGGTCATGGACAGTTTGATGAAACATGATTATCCTGGAAATGTCCGGGAACTGGAGAATATTATTCAGCGCGGTGTGGTAATGGCCCGGGGTGAGGCAGTCTCCACGGTGGATTTGCCACCCGGTATCGGTAGATTACAGGCTGAACGGGTTGAACCGGTTGAGGATGGTTCTCTGACTGCCAGCGTGGAAGCGCTGGAACGCCAGATGATTCTTCATGCTTTGGCCGAGGCCAAGGGGAATCAAAGCGCGGCTGCGCGGCTGCTCTCTATCACAGAGCGGAATCTGCGATATAAGATGAAGAAGTATGGGATGAAATAGTGCATTCAATCAAAGTTTCAATTGTAATAACAGTACCGGACTCTGCATTTTTAATCCTTTTAATTGTAGACTCCTGACAAGGGCACTGACCTCCGGTCGGCGTGAAGAGTTCAGGAGTGGCAGACTTTTTAATTACATGCCATCCCAAAAAAATAATGTCATCTCCCGTACAGAACCGGGACTCAGCCTGCATGCTCCTGGCAGGGATCCATCATTTAAAAGCTCACCGGTATTAACAGCAGTGGAAAATACATTTCCAAAACTCTCAGTTGCAGCTAGGGTGACACAATTTTTCCTTGATAACACCCCTGAATTATATTTATTTATAGCTAAATGATGTTAATACTTTAAAAATCTCACATACATGCACAGTATCAAGAGAATAATGCTGTTTTTAATATTGAAGCAGGAGAGATATTGGCTGGAAAAATTCCTAATAGATGTAAAAAACTTATTCAAGCATGGATTGAGATTCATAAAGATGAGCTTGTTGCTGATTGGGAACTTGCCCTAAATGGTGAACGAGTATTTAAAATAAAACCTTTAGATTAATGAGGGGATATTATGTTAAAAATATCTAAAATTACTCCATTACCAAAATCCACACTAAAAGTTGTATTTGAAAATGGAGATATAAAAATTTGCAACATAAGCCAATTTATAGAAAAAGGTGCTTTTAGAGAGTTAAAGGATGAATCGCTATTTAAAAGATTAAAAAACACAGGTTTTTCAGTTGAGTGGCCTAATGAGATTGATTTAAGTTCAGACACTTTATATGCTATAGGAAAATAGTTTTCAGTGCATTGATTGCTGTAATGTATTCTGGCTTTTCAACAAAAACCTTTTACAGCTTGCTTTGTCTCTGTTCTAAACTACTTAGCGAAATTTGTTTAACATACTAACCGGTGTCGGGAATCGATACAAATCCTGGTGTTGTATATACATAAATACAAAAAGCCCCGCCAAATGGTTGGGGCTTTTTTGTTGTAAAAATACAACAGCCCTCAAGCACATTGTAATAAAGTTACAACAAATTAGATTATTACTGCTCTTTGTTGCATAGATTTAACCCCAATAATAACTTAGTGATAGCCCTGCATAAATTTTAAGGTCCAATTATTGAATCAGTATACTAGAATTCCGTGAAAATTTTTCACTTGCAACTAATCCTGAACATAGGAGGTTACGATGAAAGTTTACAAAATAATTGCACTTCTGGTAGTATGTTTTGTGTTTTTAAACGTTGCATCTGCGACTATCCCTGACCGCACTATAAGAATCACTGTACAAGTTGAACAAACCAAAGCAAATGGCAGGAAATGGGATGGATGGGGTGGGGCACCTGATATCCAGGTGAAAATCAGTAGTGATGAATTAGGAACAATGTCATCATCAGAGGCCAGTAACACATATAACTCTACAGTCACATTCGATATAGGAGAGTGTAGAGGTGAATTGAAAATTGAAATATGGGATATTGATATTAACACCCACGACCTAATCGGTAAGGGAAGAATCAAGACAAATGTCTCAAAATCTTATCAAATCGGTCAAGCTAAAGTAAAAGTAAAAATTTAATTTTGTTTGACCATCTATTTGACTATTTTCGACACTAGGTGCTGACTCAATATTTGGTGTCGAAAATCCATATATTGGCCTTACTTGTAAGTTTATTTTAAAAAATGGTGTCACTTCTTAAGTTGCGAGAAATTTATATGGCTTATCGTAATTTCATGAGAGTTAGTGTTTTTTGTCTCATTGTCTTTAGTCAGATGTTGTTATCACAAATCGTACTCCAGGGCACAGTAACGGACAACCGTGGGGAATATCTTGGAAACGGTGCTGGGCCAGTGGTCAATGTTTTGGTTAAAGTGACGGATCAAACCGACCCCGGCCGGAACTTCAGTGCTTATACTGATGACCAGGGTCACATTTTGGTCTTCTATGGACCTAGGTCGGGTTGGTTCGTGGATGCGGCATCTGAAGAGCGAGGGTTCAGGCATTTACTGCTCCCACTTAATTATCACCATTAAATCATCGGCTTTGCATGTTCCATAGGATTTGGTGGTGTGGAGTAAAAAGCCTCCTTATCATAATAGTCAGGAGACCCTGAAATGATAAGGAAGTATAAATAAACCAGTTTAAAAAATTAGCACATGTAATTTGGGAATGCAAGTACTATTTAGTTTGGTGCTGAAGTACAGATACAAAGTACTCGACACCGGAGTGCTGCGGACCGTTGACGAAAGCTTGGACTCATTGTGTAGTTGGAAAAAGTTCGAAATACTTGAAAAGAATATACAACCAGACCATGTGCACATAGTTTTGAGTTTTCCCCCAAAGTTATCAGTTTCATGGGTGGTTGGATATCTAAAAGGCAAAAGTGCCATAAAGGTATTTAACCGTCATGAAAAGATGAAACGTCGATATTGGGGGCGTCATTTTTGGGCACAAGGATACTGTGTTAGCCCAAGTTCACCTCAAATTGCATCAGAATGGTTTAAACCGGTTAAAAGCCATA
>JAGLOF010000109.1 GCA_023139105.1 bacterium | reverse complement strand
TCAATAAAAGGTGTTGTGTTTTTATTATCAAAAGAATTAACGCGATGGGTATTGGTTTCAAACCTGGTTGCCTGGCCGACGGCGTGGTGGTTAATGAATAAGTGGCTGAACAATTTCGCCTATCGAACAAATTTGACCTGGGTATTGCTTGTGCAATCAGGGCTGATTGTTCTGGCAGTTGCGGGTATAACAGTAGGATATCAGGCCATGAAGGCTGCACGGGCAAATCCTGTTGAATCATTAAAATATGAATAATACAATTTATCCATAATTTTACCTTGTGACAAGTTTCCCGTTACGAATCTGCATAGCTGTTATCTTGCGTATGATCATTAAAGGAGGACTTGTCACAAAGTAAACTCATTTGTGATATTTTAAAAGGGAACAATTATTAATAGACAAAGCAAAAATATATTTTTCATCTGAGAAATCAGGGTAATAACACATATTTGGATACACCTGCCTCGGTGTTTTTAACTGGATTTGTTTTACAATTTCTCCCGTGTTCTTGTCTGTTGCATAAACATTTGTTCTCCCATCATCATTTCTTGTTGAACAAGATTGGAGATTCAAATAACAAAATTTACTGTCGAGAGACACTCCCAAAGTAAATATGTGAAGGGATCGCCCATTTGTTGTTTTTTGAAAAACGCGTACAGCTTTCTGGCGACGTATCACATCCGGACAATCAGATAAATCCACTTCATACACCAGCTGCCAATCATGATTATATTTTCGGAACAATGGGAATTCATTGAATACGCAGTAGATACCGGTTGAGTCAATTGCAAAGTCTGCTACGTTGAGCCATCTATCTTTTTCTGGGATGCCGCTTATAGATATTGTTTCCCCAAAGCTACCCAACCGTTCTCCTTTCATGTTGAATACGGAAAACAGATGCCCATTTTCTGCAAGATTAATATAAATTCTATCCCGGTGATCTACCAGGGCAAAATTACGGTAGCCATATACTTGCAGAACTGGAAATATCTTAATACACTGGCCATTGGTATCCATAATCTGCAGGCGAGAATTTTTACGTTCAATAACTACCAGTTGATTCGATGAGCTAAAACCGCAGCCTACCGGATATTGAAACTCTCCCGGCCCCTGGCCCATGCGTCCAAGAGATTTCACTCTTTCCAGATCCTTGTTGTATAAATGAATCTGGTGATTCAATACATCAGAAACATACAGGTGTCGGTCGCTATTATTCCATGTAATATTAACACAACGACCAATATACATGGCATCACTCTCTTCATCATCAGAATCCAGAATCTGTACAGGCTCTTTAATTTCAACTGGCAGGTTCTTCCAGTCTGTTTTTTGTTGTGAAAATGCAGTTCCAATGATCATGAAAATTATACATATAATTGCCGTCTTCATTGTTCTTCCTTTCTGAACCGGTCTTTGTGCGGCTTTAATTTCTTCATACGTTCGCCTCCTATTTTTGATAAAGATACAGAGTAGAAGTGTAGCTAACTGCAGCCACAATATAATCCGGAGATTTGCAACATGGCTAGTCTACATTCAAAGAAGAACCGGGTATTTCTAAAACTAAACGTTTTTTGATAGAAAAATCTACTTTACTTATCACATAGACACAGCTCCGGCAATCATTTTTCTTTCCATATATAAAGTTTACATACAAAGACTGAGAGTCCAATGAAATGCCAGTAGTATAATTAAGGAGCAATTGATATTGTAATGGATTATTTCCGTATTTTTCATTGCGAGATTTCTCAATATTCTTTTTTCTATTCTTTACCTCCGGCATATCAGAAAACTCAATCTCCAACAATAATTCTCCACTATGACTATATTTTCTGATCAAAGGAGTTTCCCGGAATACACAATAGATTCCGCTTTCATCTACATCAAATTCAACAATATTGCCAGTTCTGTGCAATGTCGGATTCTCATAGTGAATTAGCTCTCCCAAACGCAGGACTTCTTCACCTGTCCTCTTATACACTGTGAATAAGGCACCATAATTGGGATAGTTTAAATAAATATGATCTTGAGGCCCTGTAAGCATACAGCGCGAAAAACCACCAAAATAGGGAATAGTAAATAATTGAATCAAACCACCATCCTGCGCAAGAATCTGCACACGTAGATTATTATGATCTGTTACAACCAATTCATTTTCTTGAGTAAAATCCACTCCACCAAAAAAATTAAACTCACCCGGCCCTTGTCCCAATCGTCCGTATGATCTGATATAATTTAACCTTGTATCATACACATAAATCTGCTGAGTACCAACATCAGATACATAATAATGATTGTCATGCGCGTTCCATCGCACATGGCCGATATCAGACAAAAAATTATCTGTCTGATCTTCCGGCTCCAGAATAATCACTGGTTTTTTATATTCTGTGGGAATATTCTTCCAGTCAATTTTCTGGGCAAAAAGGCATGCCGGAAAAATGAAACACACCAATGTATTCAGGGGAATCTTCATGAATTATCCTTTCTATAACGGTCCAGCAAGAGCTTCACACGCTGAAGACTTCCAATATTTGCATGATAAAACATAATTTTTCCTTGTTTGTCAAGAAGCAGCTTTGAAACTAAAAGGTTGCGCATAGAAACAGGCAGTATGTCCGTTACATGACCTAAGTATCAATTCTTTCAGCACAGCCAGCCTTCGTTGCTGGATATACTGCTTGGGACTCATGCCAACGTTAAGGACAAATTGTTCATGAAGGATTTGGCGGTCAATATTGAAGTATGAGACAAGCGTATCAACTGTGTGATAATTGCGGAGATCTTGATCAATTAGTTTTTTAATCCGGGAGATACAGGGATCCGGTGTCATAGCAGCAATTCCTCAATATTATTAAAGTATATAGCTGTAAAAATGCGTTGACGACTCCCCATTACAACCGTCAACGCGAAATGTGCCTCTATAAGGAGCGCACAAATATCATAATTATTTTTAAGATATATCATGTTTTAGCAAAAGTCAAGTGAAAATTATTTTTGAATAAATTATTTTTTTATTAGGATGGGCTTATTGTCCAAAGCCTCAATACAAATGCGGTACATTTGTACTTTTAATCTTGTGACAAGTCTCCTGCTACAAATCTGCATAACTGTTATCTTGCGTATGATCATTAATGGAGGACTTGTCACAAGGTAGTACACGTCGAACAGGGGGAGTGAGCATTATCCAGCCAATTTCCGATAGAAACATGTTCGCTCAAGTGTGTGACAGGCAGGGCCAGCTGGTATTACTTTCAGTACAACAGCATCCTGATCGCAATCTATCAGAATCTCTATGACCTTTAAAGTATTGCCCGATGTCTCACCCTTTGTCCACAATTCCCGGCGGCTGCGGCTCCAGAATGTGGCCAGACCCTTGTCAAGTGTCATCTTCATAGACGCGGCATTCATGTATGCCAGCATGAGGATCTCACCTGTCTGCGTATCTTGGGCAACTGCCGGGATGAGGCCATTTTTATTATAATTTATTTCAGCGATTAAACTATGATCAGCTTTCAATACGCACATTGATGTTCCTTTTTTCTAAATATTGTTTAGTTTCTTGAATTGTTGTCTCGCGATAGTGAAATATTGATGCAGCCAGTACTGCATCGGCTTTTCCTTCCAGCAGAGCATGGGCCATGTGCGCCATGCTGCCGCAGCCGCCAGATGCAATTACAGGGATGTTTACTGCTCGTGAAACCATCTGCGTCAGCGCAATATCATAGCCTTTGCGGGTACCGTCTCTGTCCATACTGGTGAGGAGAATCTCACCGGCACCCCTGTGTTCTGCTTCTATTACCCAGTCATTGACAGTCCAGCGTGAAGCCTTACGGCCTCCCACGGTGAATACCCGCCAATACATTTTCTCTTGTCTGGCATCTACTGCAACACATACTGCCTGACTGCCAAATTTTTCAGCCAATTCGGATATAAGTTCCGGGCGGTCTATGGCCGCTGTATTGATCGCTACCTTATCCGCACCGTTTTCCAGAAGAGCCTTTGCATCATTGACTGTCCTAACGCCGCCGCCTACTGTAATGGGAGTCATGATGGCAGAAGCGGTGCGGCGTACTACATCGATCATAGTATCTCGTTTTTCATGGGACGCTGTGATATCCAGATAGATAATTTCATCGGCACCCTGTGCATCATAATACTGTGCCTGCTTAACAGGATCTCCGGCATCGCATAATTCCAGAAAGTTAATGCCCTTGACAACACGACCGTCCTTTACATCCAGGCAGGGGATAATTCTTTTAGTGTTCATTATTTTTCTCCACAACTATAATAAATTTTACCACAGATGCACACGGACGTTGCACTGAATTATAAATCAACTCTCACAAATATCTTTTTCCGTGTAATTTCCGTGGAGATATTCTGAAACGGCTCTTTTTGTCATTCTAAAAGAGTGCAGTGCGGCTACCCATTGGATTTGGCATATAGCCACGGTCACTCCGTTGATGTTATTTGATATTGGGTAATAGCTTCATTGATATCGATTCGTCCCTCGTAGATAGCCTTGCCAATGATAATGCCTTCAATGCCTCTGTCTGTCAATTGAGAAGCAGCAGCCAGATCATCCATACATGACACACCACCCGATACAATGATCTTCAGGCCTGATGCAGTGGCGATATCCTCCATAAAAGGCAGGTTGGGTCCGACGAGCATGCCATCGGTGGCAATATCAGTTACTATGGCGCGTTTAATGCCTGCCCGGAACATTTGTTGAGCTAGCATGATACCTGTAATTTCTACAATCTCTGTCCATCCTTTAATAGCTACATGGCCATCAATGCAGTCAATGCCTGCAACAATTGAGTCGGCACCAAAAGATTCAACTAATTCGGCCACCCATTTTGGATTGCCTACCGCAGCTGAGCCAACTATTATACGCCCGGCACCTTGATCCAGCCATCTGGCCGCATCCTGTGTAGTATGAATACCGCCGCCAATTTCGATACGTCCCGGAGCCAGTTTTAATAGTGATTCAATTAGTCCTGTATTTTTACTTTTAAGACCGCGGGCAGCATCCAGATTGACAATATGAATCCATGCAGCTCCTGCATCGATGTACTGCATTAGCATGGCCTCAGGTGTTTCGGCATATTTTGTTGTCTCATTGAAACGGCCTTGATTTAACCTGACTACCTGACCGTTAATTAGATCTATGGCTGGACAGATCTGCATTATTGCTCCTCCAATTGGATAAAATTTGTCAGTAGCTGCTTGCCGCAACCTTGTGATTTTTCAGGATGAAACTGTACACCGAAAAGCTTGCCTCTCTGTGCGGCAGAGATAAAGTTCCTGCCATATTCGGTGTGTCCAATACCAATGTCTTCAGTTGGTGCTGTGTAATAACTGTTGGCAAAATAGAAGTAGCTATCCTGCCGGATTCCCGTAAAAAGAGATGATGATTCTCTGTACCTTACATGATTCCAACCAAGTTGAGGTATTCTTAGCGCAGCATTGAAACGTCGCACACAACCTTTGAAAAGGCCTAAACCCTGTATGCCCGGGCTTTCATCACTGGATTCGAACAGTAGTTGATAACCCAGGCAGATCCCCATAAGGGGTGTCCCCTTTTTTACTACCTTTATGATTGCTTCATCCAAGCCAGCTCGACGCAAGGATTTCATAGCAGCTCCGAAGGCACCCACGCCGGGCAGGATCAGCCTTTCTGCAGTTTCCAGCTGCTCAGGCGTGTCAGCGAGTATGGCCTCTTCACCAATCAATTTAAGTGCCTGTGCCACGCTGAAGATGTTACCTGCGCCGTATTGAATAATTGTGGTCATAAAATCCCCTTTGTAGACGGTGTAATATTGCTATCAATTATTACTGCCTCTCGTAAGGCCATGGCAAGTGATTTATAGATTGCCTCTATTGCATGGTGAAGATTCAGTCCACGAATCAAATCAATATGCAGTGTCATACGACCGGCCATGGCAATGGAACGCAGGTTCTCCATCATCACATCGCCGGCCAGATTTGGAATGTTTTCACACAGGTCCTCAAATATGAAGTATGGCCTGCCTGAGAGGTCTATGACTACACGGGCAAGAGCTTCATCTAGGGGGGCAAAGGCCGTTGCAAAACGGCGGATACCTTTTCTATCACCCAATGCTTCGTTGAGAGCGTAACCTAATACCAAGCCTGCATCTTCAATAGTATGATGATTATCTACATGCAAATCACCTTCGGCTTTCAGTGATAAATCCATGCGGCTGTGACAGGCAAATGCTGTCATCATATGATCGAGCAGACCCACTCCGGTTTGAATTTCGCTTTCCCCGGAACCGTCCAGGTTTAGGCCTATTGTGATATCGGTTTCCGTTGTCTTACGTAAATATGTCGATTGTCTCATGAGACTCTCCACGGATTAGATTAATCAATCTGTCATTCTCTTCGGGGGTACCAATTGTGATTCGCAGGCAATTATTCAATCCCGGATAGGACTGTACATCACGTACAAGGATTGAATCAGCCTTCAGTGCTTTGAACATAGCATTGGCATTATTAAACCGACACAAGAGAAAATTGGTCTGACCGGGATAAACCGTGATTCCCGGCATCTCCAGAGCTGCGGCCATGCGTACGCGTTCGTTCATGATCTGATCAATACGTTTGTGAACATCCTGCCAATTATCCATTATATCTTCAGCTTGCATGGCTGTTCTATCATCCACAGCATAGGGAATGGCAGCTTTATTCAATTGCTTTACAGCTTCGGGCCGGGCCATTAGCCAGCCCAGTCTTGCACCGCCCAGGGCCAGAGCCTTGGAAAAAGTTTTCACCACAAGCAGATTGGAATATCGTTCCAGCAATGGTATTGCCGACTGCCGGCTGAATTCACCATATGCTTCATCGCAGAGTATAAAACCGGGGCAGGTTTGTAGTAATTCTTCCAGTAATCTCAGATCCATTTCATATCCTGTGGGATTGTCCGGTGAGGCTATGAACATCAGCTTTGCTTTATGTGCAGCCTCTATCATTGCTTCACTATTATAACTGAAGTCATGATTTCGTGGGATATTGATGATCCGCGCCTGGCTGATATGGGCAATTGTCTCATATAATGAGAAGACAGGTGGTGCCAGCACTACATTATCACCTCGTTCCAGCATTGCGCTGGCCGTCAGATAGAGCAGAGAGTTTGAGCCGTTACCAAGAACAATTCTGTCATCGGCTATGCAATAATGAGTGGCAATCTTCTTAATTAAAGCCGAATGACGAAAGGCAGGATATCTATTCCATCGAATATATCCATCATTTGTATCCGCTGCATCAGGTGCTTCATTCTGATCCAGCTTTATCCTGACAGCAGTCTGTGGAGGTGGCGAATAGCCGGGCATATTTAAAATCTCCGGTTTAAAACAACTGTCCTGCAATTTAGTCCATGCGGATTTTGATGGCGTTGGCGTGTCCATCCAGACCCTCCTTCTGTGCAAAGCTCATGATTTTATTCCCATGGCATTTAATCATCTTATCTGAAGCAGCAATAAGGCTTTGGCGTTTAATAAAGTCCTCTGCACCTAAAGGGGAGGCAAATCTGGCTGTATAAGCCGTAGGCAGGATATGATTGGGACCTGCCCAGTAATCACCCAATGCCTCCGGAGAATATTTACCAAGAAAGATAGCACCTGCATTCTTAATATTACCTGCAACCTGCCAGGTATCTGATATATGCAGGCCCAAATGTTCAGGGGCAAGCCTGTTAATAATTGAAATTCCTTCGGCCAGGTCTGATACCATCAGAATAGCACCCCAATCATTCAGCGATTGTATGATAATCTCCTGGCGGCTGAGTGCTGTCAGTTGTCGCTTTAATTGATAGTTAACAGCTTCTGCAAGCCTTTCATCGCTACAGATCAGGATTGATGAGGCTTGTGGATCATGTTCTGCCTGAGCCGCCATATCAGCAGCGATATATGATGCATCTGCAGAAGCGTCAGCCAGAATGACAACTTCACTGGGGCCGGCAATCATGTCAATACCAACCTGCCCGAATACCTGGCGTTTGGCTTCGGCGACAAAGGCATTACCCGGGCCAACAATTTTATCTACAGCTTTGATTGATGCTGTTCCGTATGCTGCGGCAGCAATGGCCTGAGCACCGCCGATGCGAAAGACATTATCAACCCCTGCTACCCGGGCAGCAGCCAATATGGCGGGATTGACATTTCCCCGGGAATCCGGAGGAGTCAATACTATTATCCGTTCTACACCTGCTGCACGTGCAGGCACTGTACCCATGAGCAGTGATGACGGGTAGGCCGCTTTTCCGCCCGGTGTGTAGACAGCGGCACTCTCAATGGGTGTTATCTTCTGTCCCAGCATCGATCCGTCATCCAGCCATTCAACATGGGATTTGGGCATGGACTTGATTGCGAAATCACGAATATTGCCAGCTGCTTCAGAGAGAATGTTCATGAAATCAATGCCCATTAATTTAACGGCATCATCAATTTCATCCGGACTTACAGTAATGTTATCTGGTGTCAGAACAACACCATCAAAACGCTGCGTAAGTTTGATCAGTGCAGCATCACCATTCTTCCTGACATTATCTATTATAGCGGAAACAGACTGTGCTGTATTGGCATCTGTCTTGGCCTGTCGTATTTTTCTCCGGCTTAAGAATGATGAAATATTTTTCGCTTCTATAATCGGTATCATCCTATCTCCTATGGAATAACTTTGTTTAATGGATACTCGATGATGTCCTGCGCACCGGCAGCTTTCAGGTTCGGGATTAGTTCACGTACAATATTTTCAGCAACGATTATCTCTGCTGCGACCCAGTCGGTATTATAGAGCTTGGATATGGTTGGGTTTTTCATAGCAGGCAGTACAGTAATTAAATCATCAATTCGTTTTTGCGGGATGTTCATCTTGAGGCCAACCTGACCCTCGGCATTTATGGCTCCCTGAAGAAGTGATAGAATCTGTTCAATCTTTGCGCGTTTCCAGGGGTCAGTCCAACTGGCTTTATTTGCTATGAGTCTTGTTGTAGAAGTCAACATAGTTTCCACAATGCGCAGCTTGTTGGCTCTAAGTGAACTACCAGTTTCCGTAGCCTCAACAATTGCATCTACAAGCAGTGGTGTCTTGACTTCTGTGGCACCCCAGGAGAATTCAACTTCAGCATCCACATCATATTTTAGCAAGAATTTTTTTGTCATATTAACCAGTTCTGTAGCAATGCGTTTACCTTGTAGATCCATGGGAGACCGAATAGGTGAGGACTCAGGCACGGCCAGTACCCAGCGGATGGGGCGTAGTGTCTGGCGGGCGTATTTAAGGTCGGCCACTTCTATTACATCGGCACCTGATTCCAGTATCCAGTCTTTACCGGTGAGGCCAATATCAAAGACACCGTCTTCCACATACTGGGCAATCTCCTGAGCACGAATGAGCAGACCCTGTATCTCATCATCATCGGTAGATGGAAAATAGGAACGTGAGCTGACTGAAAAGTTAAAGCCCGCCTTTTTAAAAAAGCGAAATGTAGCCTCCTGCAGGCTACCCTTGGGCAAACCAATTTTTAAGATGTTTTCTTGCAGTTCAGATGTCATAATCTTCTCCTTGACTAAATTTGGACATAAAAAAAGCCCGCCGGAAGGGCGGGCTTGCGAAAACTCGTTGTTGTCACTAAAATCAGGACAATACGCGGCCACCTCCGACGTTGGGAACGGATGTATGATGATGAAGATGATGGCTGTTTTGTATGACGTTGTACATTATTCTATCTGTCCTGTTTAGTAAATATTCTTTTTGCTTCGATAAACATACAATATTTATTTGATCGAGTCAAGAAATATTTTACTTGGCCTTATGCCGACTCTACAATCCTTTTATCGATTCCTTTGATTTCTTACTGATTTATACCTTTATATTTTGCATAGGACATTCGGTCTCGGTATCGATGGATTGAACAGGGATATTCGATCTCGTAATCGTTTGTTGTTTTGCGGTTTATAAGAGAAAGAACCGAAAAAGAACACTCGCACAGAGATCACAAAGCACACGGAGCCTCCCAGCCCGCTCCGAAAGATATTGATGAATGCTGCTGGAGCCTTGATGGGACTGCCGCTATTGCCTGCACAAATGCCTTCTTGGTCGAGACATCGATAAGTCCGTATGTGTCAATTATGCACAGAACATTCGGTCTCGGTCTCGCAATCGTTTGTTGCTCTGTGGTTTTTTAAGCGAAAGAACCGATAGCGATACCGATATCGATATCGATGAAGAATGTGATGGTGAAGGTGATGCAGTTATTAATCCGGCAATAAAAGAATTGCCATTGCTGCGCCATGAAATCTTAACATTTATGTAAGATATTTTGTCGCCGGAGTAATAAAAACATATAGGAGAAAAAAGATGAAGAATTTATGGATGATTTTACTTATGGGATTATGTTTTTCGTTAATCGGTTGTACTGCCGGTCTGCCTACAGCATCCGGTGATGTTGATGCGGCAGAAGGCATAGTACCTGTAAATGTTCCTGATCGCATATTATTTATTGGAAACAGCCTGACATATTACAATAATCTGCCAGGCATGCTTGGTATGATGGCAGAGGCACGTGGAAAAGTATTGGAGATAGAGACATTTATGCGGGCGGGTATGGCCTTACGTTGGATTAAAAATGATGCTGATCTCAAAAAAAAGATAGAATCGGAAAAATGGGATTATGTGATTCTCCAGTCCGATGATATATCTGCATTTCCTGACATGTATGACATTGAAATACAAACAATCAAATATTTACAGAATATCATCAGGAATAATCATGCTTCTACACAGATCATCTATCAAATGATATGGGGTGGGCGTGATGGTGTGAGGTATCAGGAAATAAATGGTCAATATGTCTACTGTTCTTTTGTGGATTATATCAATAGAATTCGTGAAGGAACAGTCTATTTTGCAGATGAATTAGATCTTATTGTTGCTCCGGTAGGATGGGCATGGCATCTGGCAATTGAGCAGGATGCATCAGCATTGTATAGATTGTTTGCAAATGACAAGTTCCATCCCGGGCTGGCCGGATCTTACCTTGGTGCCTGTGTTTTCTATGCTACGCTGTTTCAGAGCAGTGTAAGTGGGAATTCCTATCGAAGCAGTTTGTCTGTAAAAGAGGCGGAATTTCTGCAGGATATTGCATCTTCAACAGTATTGGAGAAACTATGGCTATTGACAAGTCATGTTGAAAAGAGTGGTAGATACTAAATTTTGCCACAGATTTTTGCAGATACACACGGATAGAAAATTAAAAATGAATGAAAAGCATGAGCATCACCTTGTATGTTAAAAGTATGGTGA
>JAGLOF010000108.1 GCA_023139105.1 bacterium | reverse complement strand
CTAGTGTCGTGATTTTTTAATTGACGAATTAATTGATTTTTTCTTTCCATCATATGTCCAGTTGAACGGTTTTGCTCTTGTTTTGTTGTATGTGTCGATATATTCAATAATTTGCTTTACCATTTGTTCTTTGGAATGCCACACAGCTCCTTTGAGAACATCTTTTGTTAAGATGTTGAACCAAATTTCTATCTGGTTCAGCCATGATGAATAAGTTGGTGTGAAATAAAGAGTTATCTTTCTTTTCTTGCTGAGCCAGTCTTTAATAATTTGGCTTTTGTGAACCGAGAGATTGTCAACTATTATATGCAGTTTTTTATTTGTATATAGCCGATCCAGTTTTTTTAAGAATTTTAAAAAAGTCTCGGCATTGTTTCCGGCAATCGGTTGAGCAACAATCTCTCCCTGATGTACTGCCAGGGAAGCAATGAGAGAAATTGTACCGTGACGTTTGTATGTGCTTGTCAATCTTTTCGGATTTCCACTTTGCAAAGGCAGCACAGGCTGTGTTCTGTCAAGAGCTTGCATTTGAGTCTTTTCATCCACACAGAGAACTAATGCATTATCAGGAGGATTGATATAAAGGCCGACAATAGTAAGCATTTTTTGCTCAAATTCCGGGTCTGTACTTTTTCCGCACCAATAATCGACTTTGTGCGGCTTGAGTTCGTTCTCTTTCAATATTTGATGGACTTTAGACTGACTCATTCCTACTTCTTTAGCTATGCGTCGTTGAGACCAATTTGAATAGCCACCTTGAGGTTTTGAGCATGCTTTCTGAACCACACGCACTCTGTCAGCCTCAGTGTAGGTTTTGGGCTTTCCGGAACGAGGTAAATCATTTAAACCATCAAGGCCTTTTGAGAGAAAACGTTTTTTCCATTTTGCGATAGCAGCTCTGCCAATGTTTAATGTAGAACCGATTTCGTCATATGTCTTGTTTTCAACGCAAAGTAAAATAATCTTTGCCCGAAGAACAAACCGGTAATCAAGGCACTGGGAACGTGAACGAGTGAGAAGTTCTTGATAATCGGTATCCGATAATTGAATTTTTTGTCCTATTCTTGCCATGTATGAATATAAGCATTAATTTGCTAAATTGCAAATCATTACACTAGCTCCACACAATGAACAAACAGAAACTCCGAGTACAAATACAACTATTATAACTCAAAGTTCATGACTTAAAAATATTTTTCAAACTATTACTTTTTAGAAACAACACAAGCAGCATGAAAAATATTGTCGCTCCACTGACTGCAAGTCCAAAATAAATAGTACCCTTTGAGTAGGTATTTAAAACTCCTGCACAAGATGCCACAAATACTATCACTAAACCCAAAAATTTGTACTTCATTATTTCCCTTTCCTGAAATGAATTTACCAAATCTTAAAATAATTTTTTTTCCTGATAACACAATACCCAATACTGCCAATGAGTACAATTGTTGAAATTATTCTTTCAAATTGATATAAGTCACGAAGCATTCCGGCAATATGTTCATATATAAACCAGACAAATGGCAAAGCAAGCAAATGCTTTTTCTTAATTAGTACTATAGCTATATAAGTCATACAAAATACAATAAACATAATTGCAGCTATATCGTTATAATTTAATATGTAAGCAGTATAATATATTGCAACTAATAGGCCTAATAGAAAACCAATCCTATTTAACTTATCAGATCTATGGCCCAATATTGACATCTGTATATTCCTTATAAAATTAATTAACAATCAAAATTCATATCACTTTTGCAGAATGGATCATAGGCCCATACTACACTTATGACAGCATAGATATTTTCATCGATGTAAGATTTTATAACAAGAATTGGCGAATTAGTCTGAGGATTCATTATCACTCCTGTTCAACATAATACAAAACCTGCATACTACTCCCATCCAGAGATCATACACCTGTTCCTGATTATAATATCAATTGCATAAAGATAATGATGAATTCAAAAATTAATTTTAAATATTAGCAATGTCAAGAATTTTTGTATTATTTGAGAATATATCTTATTTTAAATAATCCTGACATGTGAAATTGGCTCAACCATACATCATACTTCGGAATAATTCTTTTATATAGCTGGTGTGATTTCTGTTGGAGATACGTATTCTCTGATGGCCCTTGGCATACATCGTGGGTCTATTGGGGTGAGGGATGTTTATCCTGCGGGCCGTGTGCAGTTTTATGTGAAAGAGTTAATAACTTTACAAACCCAAAACCTCTAAAACTTTCAACTTCAATACATCGGTATCTGTGAAGCCACCATATCTACATGTAGGTCACCATCTTTTCCGGCCACACCGCCTATCGGGATATGTATCCCTCCCCTTAAGTGCCTCAGACGGATATCAGGGCGATTGTAGACTACCATATTCTTAAAGATTTTTTACGAGTAACAGTGCAATATAGTAAAATTGAAACAACTACAAATAGGGAAATATAGAGTTCAATACTATATAATGGCCTGTAAAATAGCTTCACAACAGAAATATAGAATAACACTAACATGGGTATTACACCAAAATACTTCCTTTTCTTTACGGCCAGATATAAATATACGGTACTAATTAACATACCCGGCACATACTTTAAAAGATCTATTTTTAAAAAAATCCCTGTAAACATTAGCAGTATAGTTAAAGCAAAGAAAATGCTGTAATTACTTTGTCGTTTAATATAGGTGACTACTGTTGTCATCCCTGGACTCCTTATTTTAATAATTTGAGGATAGCAGTAACATCTTTAATATGAAGTGGTAATTCAAATTTATTTATTATCGCTGTCTTCCGGTCAAAAACAATTAAGTTAGATTTTTCCCCAAAGCTTTTTGTTTCATCAAGATAAAAAGTAAAATTCAATTTATTTGATTTCTTTAACCCTTTAAGTTTAAATTTTAATATTTGTTTCTCTTTATCGGTAAGCGCACTATTCTCTGTTTTAACTATAAATATGCCACAAAAATGGCATTGCTTATTTTTTTCAAAAAGTTTACACAATTTGATAAATCGTTCAAGACAAAGCGAGCAATAAAATGAAGATGCGTCAATTGTGGCAAATATTGTAGTTTTTTCACTCAAATCAATACTAAACAACTTGTTTGACACACAAAGCATCAATAGAAATACCATTATAGTTTTCTTCAAGTTAGCCTCATTAATTATAAATAATTTCATATTTCGCCAAGCTAACACCTTGGTCCTCTCGTGAATATAAATTATTTTCACTATCAATGTAAATTAAATGAGATGATTCTTGTAATGTAAATTCACATAAGAAATCACCATGATCAGAAAAAACATACACATCCCGACTCTTATGCTTTGATTTCTTTCCCCCTAGAATAAAAACATTTCCAAGTGTATCTAATGCTATTGCCTTAAAAAATGTATCTTCAGGTATTTGGAATTGGAGTTTGTCCAATGTAGACATTTTTGTTTTTGCTTTGTTAAATAAATTACGTTCCCATAACTTTTCTCCACTTGGAGCCATCTTAATAAGTTTATCTTGAAATAAAAAAGCGATATATACATTACCGCTATTCGATACTGTAAAATCTATGGAGCCCAGTAGTGGATTCATTTGACCAGGATCATAATTTACTTCACTCAAAACTATACCTTTATTATTGACACGAACAAGAGAGGCGGTAGATTGAAATGAAAATTGTTTAAGAATAAAACAAAATGCGTCAACTTGAAATTTCTGTATAATATTATTACAACTAATTCGTCCAATATAATTCAAATTATCATCAAATATTTGAATTCCTAAATTTCGTTCATCCAAAACAAACAAACTATCATTACGAAATTCAATCCCACGTATTTGTATAAACTCCCCAGGCCCCTGCCCTTTTCTTCCAGTTTTCTTAAGCAAATTACCTTTGGAATCAAATTTTTTTACTGAGTAATCCATCATATCAGTAATGTAAATATTTTTTTTATTGTCAACTACTACATCAACCCATTGATATATCGTTTCAGCTTCAAGACCACCAATTACATATTTTTTTATTATATCAATCTTTTTAATCTGTGCATTAACTGACAGATTTGATAAAAATTGTAATAAAAAAACTATTCCAAATAAACAAATCTTCATAAATTCACCTAAATATTAAAATTACAATAATTAAACCGGGTGGCAGCATGTTAGATAACCGCCACCCATCAATTAAAACAATTAATCCATAAATACTTTACAAAACACGTATCCATTAAGACAAAAAATCATGTCAATATTCGATGCATGGCCACCCGAATGACTATCAACATCCGCATAACAATCATTAGCGCAAGCATCAAACATCGCCTTACAATCAACGCTTTCTCTTGAAAAGCCAACATTTGTCAGCAACAACAAAAAAACGATTATAACAGTTGACATAAAAAGTTTTTTCACAATAGCCTCCCTAACATATATTTTTTTAACTATATCGCTGACAAAAAGCATACCCGGCAGAACAATGAAGGCCACCAGCAACTCCAACACCAGCTGCAATTATTCTACTAAATAAACCACAACTTAATGTCGCTGCAACAACATCTTCTAAACAATCTTCTAAGGCATGTTCACAATCAATAGTTTTATTAGCGTACACATTACTAATAGATGACAACACCAGCAAAGCTAAGACTAAAAAAACTATTGTTTTCCTTCTTTCCCTCATGTCATACTCCTTTCTGGAAATTCCAGTTAATTAAGGTGATATCATTACAACCTCGCAACACAATGTATGCGAGAATCAACAATAATAAATTCCTAAATATCATGCCAAAACCAAAACTACTATTAATCAAATTACCAAAACAACCACAATCACCTTGAAATCCATTTAAAGCTGCATAAATACTAAAAAGGAAAAAGAATCCAAATATAAAAAAAACAACATACTGCAATGTCTTAGAAGATGACAAAAACACTAGCCCCACAGCTACAAATATTTCAATAACTGAAAGTGAATATACCAATGGGTGCAATAAAGCAAACGGAAATAAAGACAATTGAAATAAAATAGCAACAACTTTATTGGGATCTATCATCTTACTTATCCCAGAGCCCCCAAGAATCACAATTAAAGTAAATTTACAGAACATAAGAAAATAACGATTTCTTAAGCATGAATACATTTAATCTCCAAAAATTTATAAAATCTACATACATTTAGCAACACAACCTAATAAACACAAAAAATATAACAGCCGCCAACTAATAATTTTAACACCAAAAATTTATAAATAAAAGAAAGCCAAACTTTAAATAAATCAATTCAGACATTCTATAACATTCGAAACTAAATCTAAGTCTATCAGCATACATAAAATATCAAAAATTTCTAAATATACAAGCGTTAAGGATTCACAAATGTCTTTTCATTTGTCTTTACAAATGTCAGGTATCTCTACTACTATCGGAAAGAACAGAAGAACGGTATTCCAAAAAACTTAATCCCGTACGCCTCTTTATAAAATTGCTTAAAGTGGCAGATGATTGAAATCCAATAGCATGAGCATAATAAAAAGAGATGTTATTATCATCTGACTTTCGTATCATATCATTTAATACTTTCAGCTTCTGCTGTTGAATATACTGCATAGGACTGAGTCCAAAAGCCAGTGTAAATTTTTCATGCAGAACCTTACGATCAATACAAAAAATACAGACAAGTTCATTTACACCCCTGACAGCATGGATATTTTCATCTATGTAAGATTTAATAACGAGTATTGTCGAATTAGTCTGAGAAGTCATTATCACTCCTGTTCAACATTATACAAGACCTGCATACTACTCCCATCCGGAGATCATACACCTGTTCATGCTTACAATGTCAATTGCATAAAGATAATGATGAATTCTAAAACTAATTTAAAATATTAGCAATGTCAAGATTCTTTTGTGTTATTTGAGAATATATCTCATTTTAAATGATTTCAACATGTAAGATTAGCTCAACCATACATCATACTTCGGAATGATTCTTTTATATTGCTGGTGTGATTTCTGTTGGAGACAAGTATTCTCTGATGGCCCTTGGCATCCATTGCGGGGCCTATTGGGGTGAGGCCTGCGGGATGTGTGCAGTTTTATGTGAAAATTTTATAAAGCAAAAAAATGAAAAACCTTACGAATCCTGTATTTTATAAACTTTCAATTTTAACACCTCGGTATCAGTCTCGCAATCGTCTTTTATCCTAAATCCCATCCACGACCATCCGTGTTTAATATTTTTTTTGCTTTCCGAAGGTGATTCACCTTTACTCTTACTCTTTCTTACATCCGGCTCAGGCTGACCCCGATTGCCAGTAAGATTACAGAACGTGAACCTTACAACGGTTATCTAGTCTATCAGGGGGGGGGAGTACAAAATATTTATTATTGGATAAAATTCATCTTTTTCATAATTTTTCATCTTACTAAAGTGGCACATCCTGCATGAGTCCCTATCCAAACCCATAGCATTCCCTCTTCTATACAAATTGCAATTGCACGGTGCTTCTTCCCAATTCTCACAGACCAATAGCTGCCTACCTTTTTAAAATGCAAGGATGGATGTTGTTAATTGTTTTTAAAAAGTTCAAATTTTTTATCTGCCAATCTTTGAATGTGCTTTTCTCGTTCCCGTGCCTACGACCGGGAATGCCTTTCCGGTGGCTCCGCCACCTTGACCCTGTTTGTTAGAAATTTGTTATTATGCTTTGAGGCAAAGGAACCAAGGGAAAATCCAGAAGTGTAGTTCATACCTGAATGCTATACTAGCACAAAGCCAGTGGACCCCCGATTAAAGAGTTCGCGGGAAACAAAATAAAACACAGGAGCTGTATCAAAAGTATTTTTGTCATACCGGCAATCTTCCGACCGGTATCTTCTTTAAGCGTAGAGAAAATACCAGATAGAAGCACTTAGAGGTGATAAGTGTAGAAAATAGGACTTTTGATACAGCCGCCTATCGATAATTTCTCATTTACTGTTTTTCAAGCCCTGTCTCATGAACTATATTCCTTTCGCTCTAATAAAATTAATTTGTAGCCAAATTTCATCATTCCCGTCTTTATCCAGTAAATGTTTCTTGTCTATGATTTTTACTTGGTCATAAAGATGTAATTTGCCAACTTCCTTTTGCTTTACATAATCTATAGGATAACTCTCACGTACCTTCAATTCTATCATTTCACATTTACACATATCACCTCTATAAACCATTCCTGGCTGTCTATAACCTTTGAACGTGTGTGATGATTCTAATACTGATAGGGAGAAGTTTCCATAGTATTTGTTATTTACTTTCTTTTCTGCATAGTATATCCAATTTCTGTTAAATCCTCCAATGTTTGACTGCTCATCAGATTGAAGATCAGCATCCTTCCTTAATTCTATTAATTTTAACGTAAGATCTTCTATTTGGCTTTCTCTAATATCCTTTGTGCGTCTAACTTGATTATTTAAGCTATCAATGAGTCCTTTATATGTCGAACTAAGGGAATCTAAATTAGCAAAACGATCTTCTATCTCTTCAGTTAGCCCTTTTTGAACTAATGTGTCAACCTTCTTACCAATAGTTCGTTTCATTAAATCATCAAACCCAAAATAACCGGCCAACACTGCAATAAAGGAAAATAAAGCCAGAATTTTTAAAAAATTCCATCGCTTCTTATATATTACTTCACTGATGTCATTTAGCAAGATTTTATGATCCTTGTCATGATTTTCCTGTAATAGTTTTTGAACTTCAGGATTTACATTCCTATTTGATTCATTTTTTCTGGTACTCCCTTTTTTAGTCATAAGATCTCCTGTCAAAACGTGTAAAGTCTATGTTGTGAATAGAAGTGCCACAGGCCCATACTACGCACTTAAATTATTACTTCGTTTCTGAGATTTGATTTCTCTGATAATATTGATCAGTTTTCTAATTACCTAATTTATCGTATAATCCCTAAATCCCGCAGTCAGCCAAAATCGGCCTGATTTCAGGGTGAAATTTTACAAAACGAAGCATAAGGGAATCTTAACACGTTACAATTTTTAATAAAAACAAAGAAGATCACCATTTGCTTCAACAAAATGTTACTAATCCTAGGATTTTACTTTGGACGCCTTTCCATATCATTCTTCAATCGTGCTTTAAAACCGGAAAGGTCCATCTTGTTGTACACATGGCAGTGTATCACAAATTTCATAGAACAGGACTTGAGTTGATCTTAAAAGTTTACCGGCACTATGAGGTTTTATCGCAATTATATAATTTTAATTTTGAGACCTAACTTCCTATAAGTAACCCGTTGTGTAAAACTAATTTGAGAACGCATACTTAATTTCATTGATTGGTTTATTGTTTACAAATTTATTAAAATACTGTGCCACAGTGAGTGATGTGATTTTGGTCAGTATCCTAACAGTAACACCAATAAATGATTTTGCATAGTTTCTTTTCATCATAAACTGGTCACAAAGTTGCGAGAAAAGCGTTTCAATTCTTTTTCTAAGTCGGCGGAAAACACCAGGATATCGTTGATACCCAGATTGATTAGAGCGTTTTGGTGTATACAGTTTAATACGATTAGTTTGGAAAAGATCTTGTTGAATTTCGGCACTCAAATATCCTTTGTCACCAAGTAAAATGCAGTCAGACAGATACGGTCTAATATCTTGTAAATAATGGATATCCGAGATATTTCCTTTGCTAAGGTCAATTTTTTGGAACACTCCGTTGACACCACAAAGTGCGTGTAGTTTGTACCCAAAGAAGGTTGTTTTCTGAGATGCGCAATACCCAAATTCAGGTGCAGTTTCAAGTTCTTCTTTACATATTTTTGCACGTCTAGCTCTGGCAAAACGACAGATTTCAATCGGCATTGAGTCGACAATAAAGGTGTTTTCATCGGGTGCAATCTTGTGAGACAGAAACGCCAATACATTATTGATATATGGATAGAGTCTTTTCCTTCTACGGTTAAAACTGGACCTGTCAATGAGGTTAAGATCTAAAAAATATGGTGAGTTGGTGATCAAATCAAACAATCGATTCTCACTGTCAATCGATAAATATTCTGCAGAAAGACACAAAGTGATCACGTTGATATCAGAAAATTTGGGTTTGCGGCCATTTTTGGGTATATTCCCCTTACTGTCTATAACTTTGCTTAATGATTCTTCAACGATAGGCAGCATTTTCTCAAAAATATCCTCAATATTGCGCATCAGCTATTTCCTTAATTTTATTAGGTTTGGACACCTCTAATTTAAGGATTTTTTTGCTGATGCGCATTCTTTTTTTGATTTAAATAGTTTTACACAACGGGTAAGTAATAATAATTAAAGGTGGTTTATAGATCATTAACAAAAAATCAAGCTCATAATAGCTCTTCTTTTATTGGTTTTTTGACAATCTCGTTCGCCATCTTATCACATATTCAATAGAATAGTGCAAAATTATTTACTTAACAGCATCTTTCGGGTTAATATTTCATTATCATATATTAATTTTAATATATATACACCTGTAGATGAGGCATTGCCATAATTATCATATCCATCCCAAATTGCACAATGAAAACCAGCTTTTTTCAGTGTTTTTTCTTCTAATCTAATTATTTCTTTACCCAATATATCATAAATCATTATATCAACAGGCGCATCGAACGGTAAAGCATAATCAATGAATGTGACTAGATTAAATGGATTAGGATAATTTTGATACAATATTAAACGATTTGGAATATTATTATGAGATGCCGATATGTTTGTTATATTATTTTTTGGAGCTTCATAGTGTATTTCTAATATGGTTTTATCAAAAATTGAAGATGAAGTCGATAACATGTCAATACCTTCAATATTTAGACAACCTGATATGTCTCCTTCAGGGAATTCAGAAATAATCCATTTGATTGGAGGGGTACCACTGTCTCTATAATCAAACCTCAAAATCCATGTATGAACCGAATCAAGGCTATTACGAAAATCAGATGACAACCCGAATAGTTCATTGTACAGATATCCCCAATTATTAGAAACGAACCAATCGGGTGGAGGAGGCGGTTTAGCCACATCAATTCCAATATCAAAATTATCAGAAGCATCTATTTTTGTGCCAATATATAACATGTCATTTTGATTAATTATTATAGATACTGACCAAGGATCTGTTATAAAAGCTTGTGAAAATAATTCTGTTATTGAATATAAAAATAAAATTACGATCATTAGTTTTTGCATCATATACCTCTCTAATCAATTTAGAAGCAGATATTATCGGATAACAATTATCTTACAGGTTTTTCCAAAATTATTAGCACATAATTTATAAAAATAAATCCCTGTACTGACTGGTTCATTATTAGAATTAGTACAATCCCACTCAATAGTATGTACACCTGGAAGATGATTTGTATCAATTAATGTTTTTACTCTTTGCCCTCTAGTATTATATATTATTAATGTGATATTTGATTCTTCGGGGATATGATATTTAATAATTGTCCTCGAATTAAATGGATTCGGATAATTCTGAAATAACTTAAAATTCGATGGTAATTCTACCTTATTGTTATTAAATTCAAAAGGTGGAGGAGGTGGGTATCCTCCAAACCGGCTTATGAACATTGAAGGTAATGTATTTGTAATTACAGAGTTGTTATTCATACTAGTTTCATATGCATTTACATTTACTTCGCAATCTCTGATTACACCAAACCAATATCCATGATTTGGTACCAATTCTTCTGCTGGAAAATACCTACGAGCTTCAGGATCCCAACCAAAAACCGAGGCCAGACTGTTTGGTGGATATGTAGTAATATTCTGTGAACTAGTTCTTTTTGCTACACCTCCGAGCAAGTTCCACCCTGCATAACAAACAGATGTATATTCATAGATTGGATAACCTTCAATTATCCAAGAATAAATATGATGTGTGTACATCCAATAACCAGAAAGGCTATCTATGTAATAACACTTATAATATTCATTGCCCATTTTATCCCAAGCATATAAATCCTGACCAGGATTCCTGAATAAATCATAAATATAATTTGATTCTTTTAAAAAAGGTAGATTCACTAAATGCCAATTATATCCAAAACTAGTAAACGAATAAATAAAATCTTTTTCACCATTACCACCATAAGCACCCATATCATTTCGAACTGTTCCTTTGGCTGGATATAGTGCATAGCCAGGATTCGAAAAATCCTCAGGATCATTAAACAAGTTATTATTGGGATCTCCAGAATCAACGCACAGAGAATTATCGTTTAACTGATAGAGCGTATCAGAGAATTCAGGATCTATATCCATATTCCCTTCAAGCCAGTCGATAATATCTGGTCCACCCTTGGTTTCGTTTTCACCACCCTCAATATCATTATATGAGAAGATAATATCACCAAAACCTCCATAATTTTCAACATCTTTTATGCAAGCCACTTGAAAGGGCGTGTTATTATAAATGATTGAATTCTTTATGCTTGCCTTAATTAACCACTGATCATCACTCCAAAAATTAATCCCACCAGCCAATAGTCCATTAAATCGAGAGGAATGATTATTTGATATTGTACAGTTTATTATCTCAACATTCTTTTCTGCCTGAATAGCACCATAAAATGTTGTAACATTATCAACAATAATACAATTCTTAAATTGAATCCCAAAATTATAAGGTGATATCGTCCAGTTACGACCAACTGCATGAATCGTACTGAATCCATAATTATCTCTTATGATGCAGCCTTCCAGTAGAGGTGATCCAATTATGTTCAAGTTATACGATCCAGGGCTATAATTATTTTCGATAATACAATTTTTAAGAACATCGTCCCTCTGTTGGGAAATTATTAATATTTCATTACACTTGCTCAAGTGGAGTGATTCAATATAAATAGAACCATAAGTATGACCAGATTGCCCTATTTCCAGTTTCCCCCAATACTCATCAGACTGTGGGCAAGTAAATATTACAGGGTCCTCTTTAGTCCCATTGATTATCAGTGTTCCATCAACGATAAAATTTATATTTCTGTTGAAATCAAATATTACTCCAGCTTCTATTATTAACGAATCGTTCTCTGGGACATAGAGATCATTTGTAATAGTATAACTAAAAGATCTTTTAGGTATTGTACCAGTAATTTCATCTTGTAATGATATTCCTGAAAAACCTTCTCCAATAACAGGGACTGTTCCATTGCCGCCAGGTAAAAATGTTGAAATTATAGTTAATGTATCGTTAAATATTTCTGTTTCAATAGGTGCGAAACATAATTGTAGGGTATCAATCTCATTTCTCTGAATATCCATCGGAAAGATACTATTTTTAACAGAAAATTCAGGCGTACTAAAATAGCTGTTTGTGATCTGAAGAATTGAATTATTAAAATTAAATATCTCAAAATCTACAATTATTGACTCTGCCAAAACCACATCCTCAAAGTTGATCTCGAGATTAGGTAACGCTATTCCTCTACCGCCATGACAACCGATATCATTGCGTGAACCATTATAATCATTGAAAAAATTATTAATCACACCTTTATCAATACAGGGGCTCATATTATTTAATTCATAAGAATCAGAATTTTCAAATAATGGATTTTCATAAATATTAGATACACCGATATAATCTCCAACAATCATTGATGTATCTGAAAGGGCGCAATAAGATACTAATGGTTTATAGTAATTATTAGAAAAATATAATGGGCGATAGTGATTCCAAAAAATGTTGCCCATAATTTGAACATTTTTACATTCACTTACATATAGAGCTGTAGTATGTTTATTATCCGACAAAGTAGAGTTATATAAATAAAAATTATCCACCCCACACACTCCCATATCAGCCTCATGCCCTGATTCATGATGAATAAGCAAATTAGAACATAACAAACGATTGTGATAGTTTATTTTTATTGCTGAACCGACACCTTTTGCAATATTTTTATTAAAATAACAATTATATATAGTAGAGTTATTTGATTCCCCTCCAATCACCAAAGCACCACTAAATTCACCTACATTTTCAATAAATGACGTATTATATATATTAATATTGCTTATCGCTTCAACAGCTGATCCACCACTACCAAATGCATAATTTTTTCTAAATAGACAAGAATCTATCGTAATTGTCACATTTTCATTTCGTGAATTATCAAACCCATAAACAGCACATATTGCACCACCTCTATCTGCGGAGTTATTTTCAAATAAGCAATGTTTGACCAAAAGTGATGTTTTATCACAAAATACAGCACCTCCTCGCGTCTCATCAAAATCCGCAAAAGATGATATACTCTTTAATCCATTTTTAAATATACAATATTGGAGAGTATCATCGCTTCCACTTGTGTAGAATCTGACACCTTTCCAGCCATTTTGTCGATCAAAGGAGTGAAATAATATTGTATCATTGACTGTCCCCTTCGCAACAAACTGTGCATTTTCTGCAACGCTTATCATATAATAATCGGCGAATATTACTTCCGTCCCTGGTGTGATTAATAGATTGCTTCCATCATTTATATAAATATCTCCGTTGATAATATAAGGTGAGTTTGATTTCTGCCAAATGCCAGAAATGGAGCCTGATTGAATCACTGTCGAATTTTGGGGAATACCAACTCCTTTTAAGGATAATGTTAAGTATTTACTATTAGCGTATTTCAGAATAATATCACCATTATACAATCTCTGTTCACTAGGTTGAAATCGAACATAAAAAACAGCTTCATTATTTGCTGCAATTTGTAATGAACTTAATGAATCAGTGAATGAGTTGTAAGCTTTGCCAATTGAAAAACTGTCTGAGCTTATTATATAATTAATATTTAGTGGGATATTGTTGTAATTTATTACCTTGAAACTGTCAATAGTTGATATTTCTCCGATAACACAAGGTTCTAAAATGACAGTCTGCGTATTGAGCGATAAGTTATTCTCATCATCAGCTTCAGGTCTAATATTAATAATCGCTTCATCTATAAAATGATAACCCTCTGGCAAGTATTGGGGGACTAAATACCATGCGTCCAAGATTGGTGCTGGACTAGTATTTCCCCATCCAAAATTAATATGATAGAATCCATCAGTGTTATACCCATCAGCAAGAACCGAATGAGGAAAACTTACGCCACCAGAAACACCCAACAAAACAGGTAATCCATTCATTATATTATCTTTCAAGTTATCAAATAATTCATCATCATAATGGACGAAATCACCTGAAATGAAGTCCATTCTATTTATTAGAACCTCGGGGATACGTTCTATTAAGCTACCAGACGCACAAAAAGAATAATCCATTTTAATTAGAATCCCACACGCAAAGCATAAAGCGGCCTTGTCCTCATTATTTAATGGTAAGTGTTGCTCATATTTATTCCGTACACTACTTAATTTCTTATTCAGCTCTCTAAAAGAAGGAAAATCTAAACGAGTGCTATCCGAATCAATTAAAATAGCTAATCCAGTATTATATTGATCATTATCTAAAAATATAAGAGTGCCAATTTTTTCATGATAATTAACAATTTGAGCAAATGCAGTTCCCACACAGCCGACAACACTCCTGATGGGTGGATCAGTTCGAGGATCAATTGGACAAAGATTATTAAAAGGAGCATTTTGAAACCATGCTGTTTCAACCCATCCGCCTGTGAATGTTGTACCTTCATTTGGCCATTGTCGATATGAATACTTTCCAAGTTGATTAATATCATTATTAAAACCATATTCCCATTGTTCACTGATATTTCTAATTAAATCATTACCGAGTAATTGTATCGACTTCCTTCTATTTTTCATATCTGACAATAACATATTATAAAAAATATTATTAGCACTAGTGTCAGGATTCCAATTATAATTGAATGAGTAGGAAATAATTGGATCAATATTTTTTTGTGTTGAGGTTATAATGAAACCTTTTGGATCAACATGAATAACATAAGCTATTAATTTATCAATTTTATTATCTATTATTCCATCAATAGCAATAATGGTACGGTTGACTTCTTTTTTAAGAGCATTTGAATGATTCATATTTTTATAAGATAAAAAACTAGAGGCGACTTGATGGACTTCAGTGATGTCAACTTGCTGAGCAAACGATATATTTAAAAAAATGAATAAAAACGTTATTATAATAATATATTTCTTCATTTTAGCACCTCTCAGCAAAAATCTATTTGCCTAAAATTAGCATACGGGTATGGCAACATAATACGATCCCAAAGCATGTTTAATTATTGAATCGGATCCAGGGGTACTGTCCGCAACTCAATTTTTTCATGGTCGGGCGGGGGGGCTACCACTTGAGAACTAGATAATAAAAGAGGCTCACAACTGCCGAAGCCATTTTATACATGGATTAACCATGCATCGTGCATCACATAACGACTTATATACAAATCTAATTTTTAATTCTGGTTTATATTTAAAGTGATATCTTAAAATTTCATGCCTGAGTGATTCTTTATTTTCGAATGGCATATTTTCCAAACCTTCAACTTCCCTTGAAAATTCAACGAATTGCTTCACTCCATGCATGTTCTCATCGATTACTTCTTAAACAGATTTTTTATAATTTAGTTTCACTCTATATTGCCAATAATTTCTATGCTTTAATTTTTTAATATAAATTTCAAGATTTGAAGAGAAACCAATATTGTCCAATATCTCTAAAACACATGCATAATCAATCAATACGAACCGGTCATTTTGTATATGCTCACTCATGCATAAATTTAACTTTTCATATCTGATATACTTCAAAAGATTGCCTTTATTTAATTCTATAAAGTCGCTATCAATAGTTATCTGTTGTTCACTTGGTTCTATCGCCTGCTCTCTTGAACAATCCAGAACAAGTAAATTTAATAGACCAATTATGATTACTATAGATATAGTTTTTACAAGAATTTATTATTGTTTGATCACCTCATTTTAAAATTTTTCAGGAATATGTGCATTACTTAAAAATATTATAATTGTGTTGAGACAATGATATTATAATTATAAAGCAACCATCATACCAATAAAAAAAAGCCGCAAATCACAAGATTTACAGCTATAAACAATCTAAAAAAATATAAAACCTGTCCTCAACTGAAGACACTCCTGTACTATCCCGAGGACACTTTCACAATACCCAATTCCTCAATCTTCTTATACACCAACGACCTCGCAACGTTCATATCAACAGCCGTCTGCGAAATATTCCAGTTATTTTTAACAAGCTGATTATAAATATAATTCTTCTCAAAAGTCATTTTTGCATCTTTAAAATCCGATTCACTGCCATTTCTGTTCTGCCCTTTTCCATGATTCATCACATCATAAATATCATGACCCATAATTATTGATGAACTCTTAAAAATATATAACCGCTCAACAAGATTACGAACCTCTCTCACATTACCAGGCCAGGGATGCGACTGGAGAACAGTCTGGGCGTCGGTAGAAAACTGCAAAGCAGCTTTATTGTTTTCCCGGCAGTAGACATCAACAAAGAATTCAACCAAAGGCAGCACATCTTCAACTCTCTCCCGCAGGGGCGAAATATCGATCTCAATCAAATTTATCCTGTGAAAAAGATCTTCCCTGAAAGTACTTTTGGAGATCATCTCAGGTAAATCTTTATTGGTAGCAGCAAGAATCCTCACATCAACATTGACCGGCTTCTCCGCACCCACTGTCTCAATTTCACCATATTCAATTGCCCGCAGTACCTTAGCCTGAGCATTTAACGACAGATCCCCAATCTCATCCAAAAACAGAGTCCCGCCGTCAGCCTGCAGAAATTTACCCCTTTTATCAGCCATTGCATGCGTAAATGAACCCTTCTTGTGCCCGAACAACTCACTCTCGATTAAAGTTTCCGGAATGGCCGCACTGTTAACTTTTATAAAAGGCGAAGACACCCTGTTACTGTTTAAATGTATAGCCCTTGCGACTAATTCCTTACCTGTACCACTTTCACCGGTGATAAGTACAGTAGACTTTTGATCGGCAACTTTATCAATTATACCGAAAATATTTTTCATGGCCTTACTGACACCAACCATCTCATACTTCTTTTTAACTTCCGAAAGAAGCATCTCATTTTCTGTCTGCAGCATTCTTTTCTCTGCCGCGTGCTTAATTGTCAGAAGTACTCTCTCAATAGAAAAAGGCTTTTCCAGCCAGTCATAGGCACCCAGACGGGTTGCTTCCAGAGCGGTTTTTATAGAGCCATGCCCGGACATCATAATAACAATTGCAGCCGGTTGAACTTTGACTATTTTCTTAAGGATACCAATACCGCTTACATCCGGAAGAAGCAGATCAAGCAGAACAAAATCGAAACTTGATTCATCAAGGAGCTGTAGAGTATCATTACCGTTACCAACCCATTGTGCATCATAACCATTTGATAACAATATATCCTTTATCGTATCCCCAAGTTCTGCGTCATCATCAACAATTAATATTCTTTTCAAGTCATTCATTATCAGGCTTCTTTCTCCAATCCATTCCTTTTTACCGGTAAAGTAATCACAACGGTTGTTCCGACATCTACTTCACTGTTAATGGTAATCGTACCATTATGATCTTCAACAATCTTTTTACAAATCACCAAACCTAATCCGGTTCCGCCGGGAGAGCTTGAGTAAAACGGCTTGAAAAGATCTTTCAATTCATCCGGGGCAATTCCTCTGCCGGTGTCAGATATTTCTATTTGGATCGAATCGTCAAAAAAGGACGCTTTGTCTGAATGCAAAGATTGTACCGCTCTGGTCGATATTATCACAACCCCCTTTCCAAGTATCGCGTTCAGGCAATTGTCCAATAAATTTTGGAGAACGATCTTTATCTGCTGTTTGTCTATGGAAATTTTAAGCAGACTCTCTGAAAACACGGTAATTATCTCAACATCCTGACTTATTCTGGAGCTGTTGTTTTTAAGCCATTTCTCTGTTAGACTATTTAGACAAACATATTCAAACAACGGCTCTTCAACTCTGGCAAATTTAAGAGTGGCATCGGTCATCTTCCGCAAACGATCTACCTGACCTAAAATCCGTTTAATATATTTTTGCATTACCTGGTTGTTTTCCGGTGTATTGTCACATTCTGTTTCCAGGCGCTGGGCCGACAGCATAAGAGTTGCCAACGGCGTCTTAATCTCATGAGCAAGTCTTTGTGCCATACTGGCCCAGGCAACTGCTCTTTTTGATCTCACAAAATCTGTAACATCCTGTATAGTAACTAATTTTAATCCTCTATTTATTTTTGAAGTATAAAAATTAAAGATGCTGACAAGAAACTCCTTTGGTTCATTGTCAATCTGTACTGAAAATTCTTCTTGAACACTGATTGTACTCTGCTTGAGCATACGCAACATCCAACTCTTTAATTCATCCCAGTCCTGCCCCAGAAATACAAATGCCATAGTCTGCTGCCGGGCAGGACCCGGGATATCGACAACATCTAGCAAGTGCTGATTATATTTAATTATATCTCCCGAAGAGTTCGCAAGGAATGCAGGCATACCATGTGAATTCAGGGCCGCCTGCTGTAATTTAATATTTATCTGCTTTTCTTTCCAGATAAATACAGCCATACCAAGTAATAAAGCGATAGTTATCAATGAAAATAACAGGCCGTATAGTCCTAAATTTTCCAACAAAACACTAATTGGATTATTCCTTTGTATTTCAATGAGAACAACTGAATCTCCTTCACTAAATATTATAAGAGGATCACTTCCGGGTTCAGGGTGATAGATGATATTTCTACCAGAAATTCGGCCATTAGGATAAGATGCCAGGGGTTCAAGATCTGACGAAAAAAGGAGGCTGATAAGTGCCCCGCCTAAAGTTCCAAAACATAATATTTCTATTCCTTCTGCAGGTATGAAGTCATCCACAAATATCTCTAAATACTTCATATCCGAAATAGTCAAACTTCTTATCTGGTCTATATTTCGTTTGTCAGGATCATAATCACAAATCTCTAATAAACCATCAGACCACCCAAAAACCATATCCAGGTCCCCGTCACTGTCCCCATCTATAAATTCAACATCATTAGAGATTTCACCTTCTCTTGAATGTCGATTATTTATCAATTTATGTGTCTCATGATTAAAAAAACGCAAATAATTGGACATACCATTTTGTGTAAATGTACACATAGTGATAAATGCTTCAGGAATGCCGTCTTCATTTAAATCCTGCAGAAATGGTTTAACGGATGAGCCTTTAGGCCCTAACCCTTTTATGTCATAAACAACTTTACCAGTCCTTTTGTCAAGGGCGATAAGGTAAGAACGATTATCATCCGTACCGTTTACTTTAATGCCATTAGAATTACCAGGAGAATTTGTACCAAATACAATATCTTTCACACCATCTTTATTAATATCAAACAATTGAACATGATTGACTTGATATCCACCCTCATGCGACCATAACTCTTTTCGTTTATGCAAGCTATAAACAAAAACACCCCGGGGTTGATATGCATGGGTTGTATAAATGGAAAATATTAAATCTTCATATCCATCTTCATCTGCATCAACAAGTCCATTAAAGATTACTCCGCAAAACCATTCATACTCAGGGAAATATTGATGATCAGGTTTACTGGTTGCGATAAATCGATGCAGTTTCTTTATCTCTCCATCCTGATACACAAGAATATGAACATATACTGTATCATTAAGAAGTTCGGAAATAATAATCTCTTTTCGACCTTCATAATCATAATCTGTAATTCCTGCAAAAGTAATGATGCCAGAGAAATTTCTTCTAACGACAGTCTCACGAAAAAATCTATTTAGCTGTAAAAAGGAGGGGGAGCCATGTTTCGTCAATTCATTATTATTTATTTCAATCATTTCACTTTTACCATCATTGTCAAGATCTGCTGCAATAAATTGCGGAATTTTAGACGCATCAGCACTATATGTTTTAACCGTAACAAATTTATATTTTAATTTATCAGGCTGTAGTTGATCAATAGTAAAGACTTTGTTGACTTTTGTCTGACATGATAATAGAAACATTGGCGTTAGTAATAATAAAATTCGCTTTGAGAAAATTGGTTTTAGCATCTGTCTGATTTCTCTTATTAATAATGTAAAATTTAGGAATTAAATCAAAATGTAAAAATTTTATCCATCTTGACATTCTCAGTAGTACCGCCCTGAGTATAGGAATCTTCTGTAAACCGAGTCCAATTTCCATTGATGTAGCTGACATTCAGAGAGGTTCTGGCATCAAGATCGAACCCACACCCAGCTGTAATATATTTTTTGTCGAGCAGTTTATCAATATCAAAATAATCACATCATTAGAGTAGTATGTTTCCATCACATGCAGTGTCAGCGGCAAATCCACTAAGACTTAAAACCACAGGCATCACTGATACAGAAATCATACTCAGAATTACCCTGGATACCGGTCAGAGTCACACCAACTGAAAAACCTGGTGAAAGACTTTACGAACACCATACCTCTAAAACTTTCAACTTCAACACCTCTGTATCGGTATCGCAATCGCTGTCGCCTTTTTTTCTAAATCCCATCCACTCTAATCCATATCATCAGCACTATCCGTGTTCAATTGGAGCTTGGCAAATATAAAATAACTGCAAAACCTTAAGGAGATTGCTTCGTCGGCCAAAAAGCAGGCCTTCTCGCAAAGACACCGTTGAGGGGCGCTATTATTTTTTTCTCGTCACCATCGGGCCGAATAATAAAATAAAAAAACGTGTCTCCGTGTATTCCGTGGTCAAATGCTTTTTCTTTTGGGCTCTTCCGGGTATTCTATGGATTAATAACCTACACACCAACATGCTGTACTCATCTGCGCTCAATCTGCGTTATCTGCGGATTCATAATTCCACACAATTGGAAGAGCCGTAAAAAAAACATTACCATCGCCCCTGATCTACCAATTATTCACATAGAAACCCGCTTCATAATACGTGAGTAAACACGATAAGGCATAAGCTTTGACGGTGCAGGCGGCAGTATCTCCATAACCGATTCAGGCAGGCCATACTTCCAGCCAATGAGAGAAAATCCAAAATTATCAATAGGTGACAATTGAATCTCCACTGCAACGCCGTCTTGCCTGGGGCCGCAATGAAACATAGACACATAATCCTGCGGCCCCCTGTATTTGTACCCGGCCATCTTAAAGCTATGCACATCAGCTGAATCCAGTGTCATAAAGAGTAAGCGTTGTGCCCCGAAAATCCTTCCGCGTATAGTGCGCAGACCTTTTTCCGTATTATCACTATCCAGTACCCACTGAGGCTCAGCCAAAGGGGCTTTAGGCAATGTAGTCGCAAACACGTTATGGAGACCCAGTTGAGGAAAATTGCTAGTTGTGTCAGGAAGAATTTCATTAAACCATGCATTTCCGATCTTACTGTATGTATAAAGCATTGCTGACTGTTCTCTACAGTCCTGCATATAATTTAATGCATAGGGCTGTGGATGATTATCATCAAATTTTGCTGTGCCAATGGACAGAGCAAACATGATAACAGTAAGACAGCCCACTCCTGCAATAAAACACCATGGCCGCTTGCCGGTTAAAGCATCTATCAGCGGCAAAAGCATGCTCAGAAGAAGCACTACAAAAACAGCGACAACTACATTCATACTCAGTCCCAAAGAAACACTCATAAGATAAATTGACTGCGTATAAACAATTAAAATCCACAACGATGTTATTGCCAGTATACCCAAGTCTTTCCAGTCACCCCTGCTCTCACCTGGCCTGAAACGCGCTCTGATGAGAAAGCCTATCATGGCAAACAATAGCGGCGTAGCGAGCATAAAGTGAAAGCCCGGTGCCAGAACAGTGGCCGCATAACCACAGGCCAGCCAGACAAACCAGATACCGAACTGAAAAGGAAGCTTGCCCGTCCATTTACGCAGGGGTAGATAGATAGAGGTTGAAATCAAAATACTTACTATTGAGAAAAACAACAGAACTGTGTTTCTATTATAGGGATTGTCAAAGGCATTGAAGTACTCCCCCCGGAAATGCGCCAGAACTTTGTAAAGGCCATAGACAGCGGCACCGGAGAGACCGACCATAATCAGAAAAGCTATACTGCCAACAATCACTTTAAGCGGGCATATCTTTTCTTTTCTTGCACTCAATATCAGCAATACAATAAAAAACAGTGTCAGTATAATAGAAACAGGCAGGTTCAAAGATGATGAGAAGTGCAGCAAACGGCCCATCATGTTGTAATAAGTTCTGTCAGCACTCTCCAGATCTTTCAGATCCATATTGCCAAAATGAAGGGCTCCCCGGAGAACTGTCTCCCCCATCTGCTGCATAGAAGCCAGATCAACATGATCTATATTATCAGTGGGTCTGTGATAATGGCAATGGCCGTCTATAAAGGCAAAATCCAGAGCCGGAAACTCATTGATAAAGAGACGTATATCAGTGGCATTGGGCAGTCTGCGCGTTACCTCTACAGCCCATGATGCTGTAACCGGGCGGGGTGCAAAGCGAGCATATTCTGAAATAAGACGGCCACTATTCCGGCTTGTCTGTGAAAGAATTACCGGCCCTGTGGTTCCGCGGCAGTCAAAATTCAAGATCAATCCTATCTCATCATTGAAAAGACTGGCACGTTTTATTGTCCTGGCACCCAACAGTCCCAGCTCCTCCGCATCGGTGAATATAAAGATTAAATCATTTTTGAGTGGCTCCAGCTGCGTCAGTGCCCGCAGAGACTCAAGCAAAGATGCTACACCAACGCCGTCATCACTGGCTCCGGAACTGGACGGTACAGAGTCATAATGACTCATAAGCAACAGTGATTTAGAGGGCTGCGTCCCTTTTATTCTCACCCAGATATTACGAGTATATATAACACCGTTACTGCGGGCTGAATTGACATCAAAGGCCTGAGGCTGAAGCCCCATATCCAGAAGGTACTGCCAGATATAATCATGCACTCTGTCATTGGCTTCACTGCCTGTGGGATGATGTTCAAGGGCAATGGTTTCGATATGCTTCATGGCTCGACCGGCGGAAAACTGCGTTTCAGGAGCATTGACTGAACGGGGTCTGCATGCATTCATCTGCTCAAGTCCCAGAAAGATACCTGCAAGAATAAAAAGAACAATAGCTATCTGGTTAACAATGGTCCTGTGCATTTGAGTCTCCAATAGTAGGTGCAACTAGCTGTGCGGGTGATATGTCTGCTGAAATATTTCCGGACATCTCTTTAATAATTTACGTGTTCCTATATCCCGACCATAAATATTATGGATAATTTAAAACCTTGTCTTACAGGCCACTCCTAGCTGGTTTTCAACTTGAATATCTCGGTATCGGTATCGCTATCCCTATCGTCTTTTATCCCCAGTTCCATCCGTATTATCCGTGTTCAATTGGAGCTTGGTGAATATAAAATAACTACAAATCCTTAAGGAGATTGCTTCGTCGGCCAAAAAGCAGGCCTTCTCGCAAAGACACCGTTGAGGGGTATAATTGATTTTTTCCATTACAATCCGAGTAGAATAATATCTTTCGATAAATAGAAGAACATATCTTCGTGTACTGAGAGAACCAGATCACCCGTGTTCCTGCCCTTTTTAAATCTTGATTTTAATCCGCTCTTATCCGCATCATCCGCGTCATCCGTGTTCAATTGCTCTTTGAGGCTGTCGGCCAAAAAGCAGGCCTTCTCGCAAAGACACCATTGAGGGGTACAATTGATTTTTTCCATTACAATCCGGACAGAATTCTATCTTTCTATAAATAGACGAATATATCTTCGGGTACTGAGAGAACCAGATCACCCGTGTTCCTGCTCTTTTTAAATCTTAATTTTAATCCGCTCTTATCCATATCATCCGCGTCATCCGTGTTCAATTGCTCTTTGAGGCTGTCGAAAAACCACGTACATTAGACACCCGGTGATATCGAATAAAGAACGACAACAGCGGGGTTTGATCTTTTTCGACAGCATCTTTAATCGCTACTAAAAACAGAATGTTTAATCTCATCTATTACCATCAAAGCTTTCTTATGTATAAGCTCAGTCATAGGTTCAAACATGTCAAGGGACAGGGGCTGAATACCCAATACCCACATTGTTTTTTCAGCCTGCTCAAGTAATTGAACAAACAATGTCATGGGAACTTGATGCGTAGAGAGAGCGGGGCGATAGTGATGAATATTTAAAGGCGAGAACATTTGCACACTGCCGGGGGCTGCCTTAAAATCAGCAGCATCAATTAATAAAACATTGTGGATCTTAGCGTGCGGCAGCAGTTCCATAATAGTCTTTTCAGCAGGCTGCATACTCTCGGAAAACACAGATCCGGGATAAAGTTTGTGAAGCTCATCAGCAATAAAAATTCCTACTGCATCATCAGCACGGTCACTATTTCCTATACCAATAATAACGGTATTATGAACATCACCGGAAAAACCGTATAAAGTTATCGGACTATTTGCAGACAACAGGCTCCTCCAAATGATGGAATACAAGTACTTATTATTGTACTCAGTACCGATACAAAAATCAAGAGAAAAGATAACTCAGTGCTGAAATGGCTGGAAATTCCCACTCTCACTTCATGATTGTTTTCTAATAAATACTACAACAACGGTTAAAGAAAAGAAAAAATATTTTTATTCTGTTGTACTGTGGCGCATTGAATTAAAAGTCAAACTAATTACTAACGCCCCGACAATCTGCCATTTTATCCTTGATTTTACACTGAAAAATATGTTTCTTACGTTCATCTTTGCCGCATCAGGCATATGCAATGAAACTTATTATTGATAGCAAATATCAATCTGAACAGGGAGGCCCCGGTCAATGCAAGGACATAAACCCTTTGTCCCGGCAGATACAGTCATGAAAGATTTCAACGTCAAGACCGTTCTGTTGGGTATTTTCCTAGGCGCAATATTCGGCAGCGCAAATGCTTATCTGGGACTACGTGTTGGATTGACCATCAGCACAGCCATACCTCTGGCCGTAGTCTCTGTGGCAGTTTTACGCATGCTCACGCCTATCTTTGGCAAGCCGACAATCCTGGAATGCAATATCTCTCAGACAACAGGTTCGGCCTCATCTTCACTGGCATCTGGCATTATCTTTACCATACCCGCACTATTCATATGGGGTTATGAGGCACCACTGTGGCAGATAACCATGCTGGCAATGTGTGGCGGTACTCTGGGTGTACTTTTCATGATACCACTGCGCAGTTTCCTTATTGTCAAAGAACATCACACACTTCCTTATCCTGAGGGTACAGCCAGTGCAGAAGTTTTACTTGTGGCAACCGGTGGTGGAGGTTCATCAGCCAAAGGCGTATTTCAGGGCCTGGGTATCGGTGCCATGTTCAAGGGTTTCATGAGCCTCATAGCACTGTGGCCCAGTAAAATTTTTATCAATCTCCCTATACTGCCAAAGGCTCAGCTTGGACTGGAGACTATGCCGGCCCTTTTAGGTGTTGGCTATATTCTCGGTCGGAGGATCGGTGCTATTATGGTAGGCGGCGGCCTGCTATCATGGATAGTTATGATCCCCTTTATTGCCTGGAAATTCGGTGATTCCGCCATTGCAGAGACTACATTGGAGTACCTGCGGTCCAAAGGTATTTCCCATGATATATTGACAATCGGCCAGCTATCAGCAAAACAGATCTGGGACGGATATATACGCATAATAGGTGCCGGTGCTGTAGCAATGGCTGGCATCATTACGGTTATCAAGTCAATTCCAACCATGATCAGTTCACTTAAAATTGGTATTGCCGAGCTTAAATCAAGTGCTGCCGACTTGAATGCCGGTCGTTTGCGCACAGAACAGGACCTCTCAATCAAATGGGTACTGCTGGGCGTTACCGTCGTCATAGCCGCAGTCACATTTATACCGGGCATAATTGGAAATCACACACATATTTTAATGCGCTTTATCTCTGCGCTGGCAATTGCTGTTTTTGCATTTGCCTTTGTCACAGTATCCAGCCGCATTGTCGGAATGATAGGCGTATCATCAAATCCGACATCGGGTATGGCTATTGTCACAATACTGGGAACAGGTGTGATCTTCCAATTGATTGGCTGGACAGACCTTACAGGTAAAATTACCGCATTGACTATTGGCACAATTGTATGTATTGCAGCCTCTATTGCCGGTGATATCTCTCAGGACTTAAAGACAGGCTTCCTGGTTGGTGCCACACCCAGAAAGCAGCAGATATCGGAACTACTGGGTGCCCTGGGTTCAGCATTTTTTGTTGCCCTTGCAGTCTATTATCTTGGCAAGGCATATGGCTTTGGCACAGAAGAACTACCTGCACCCCAAGCTACATTGATGAAAACTGTTTTGGACGGTGTTCTGGATGGTAACCTGCGCTGGGGCCTTGTGGGAATAGGTGCAGCTATCAGTCTGGTTGTAATGTTCTTTAAAATTCCACCATTGGCCTTTGCCGTTGGTGTATACCTGCCGCTTTCTTCTATGACGCCTGTATTTATCGGAGGCCTTTTAAGGCACATGATAGATAAACGCTACGGTACTGATGACAATCAGGTTGAGAAATCCCGGGATCAGGGCATATTGCTGGGTTCCGGTTTCATTGCCGGTGAGGGTC
>JAGLOF010000107.1 GCA_023139105.1 bacterium | reverse complement strand
GAACCGGGACTCAGCCCGAATGTTTCTATCGGGAAAAGGTGTGGATGATTGGTGGATGGGGCCCTGCGGAGCAGAATCGTTGGAGCGGAAAGGTATATATGAAAACCTATTACGTATACATTATGGCCAGCAAAAAGAATGGTGTGCTGTATAGAGCCACAAAAAAATAATGCCCCGGTTTTGCTGCCGGGGCATTATCTTTAATCAGATTATTTTAAAATTCTTGATGTAATCTATATAGTAACATGTCACTCGGCATTTTTTCTAGAAACCTATTCCAAGACCTGCTGAGTATGTTGTCTGATTGGCCATGTTCATATCAATATGGAATTTAACTACTGCCAGATCAAGTGATGCGCCTAAGGTTGTACGAGTAGTATTATTGCCTTCCAGCTCAAAGCGTACAGGTTTGTCCAGATCTTGGTTGTTATACTCTAATTTGAGTGTAGCATGTTCAATTCCCAGACCGCAGTAGAGAGTGAGAATGCTGATTGATTTACTGGCCTGAATGCCGTAGAATCTTGTATTTGCCTCAACAATGTCACCAATTGTAAATTTCTGCTGCCAGTATCCCACAGCAATATCGACAGGACAGAGCAGTATATACTGACTGAGACTGTGGCGTAATCCCCATCCTGAGAGTTTGATTTTGCCAATATCATCGTCAACATTATATTCAATCCACCGGAAAGTTGCCTCAGTACCCATGAAAGAACCAATAGTCAATTGCGGCACAGCAGTAGGGAAGAAATTATTCTGCCAAATGCCTCCGGGCATATCGCCCAGACCTGCAACCTCGACAGATTCATCTTCTCCGAAGAGAGTTGGCAGCACAGTCTCCGGTGGTGCTGTCCAATTAAGGTCGGGTTCATCAACCATCTTAAAAGTTTTTTGGCCTTTGCCAATGGGGGCGTACATTGCAGCTACACCAACATTGATGTGCAGGCCAAATTTGGGTATCTTAGCCGTGTGAAAAAAACCACTATTGAGATTTGCACCGAATACATCTGCCAGAGGCTGAAGATAGAGTGTTCCGTTTTTGGAGCTGTAGGCATCTACGCTCTCTTCAAGATTTTGTCCTGCTGCCGTAGAGCTGATCAACAAAACAGCCAGAAAAACTAATGCATAATTTTTCATGATACCTCCCTGGTCAATCGTCAATGATTATTCACTTTTATCCGACATCATAGCTGCAGATTGTGACAGAGCTGATTGAATAGCCGCAGCCATTGCATGAGGGTCTTCAATTGTACCGTCCAGAAGCATTACGCTGGCGTAGAGACTTTCAACTAAAATGTCCAGCCGGGGATCAACTGCATCATTTTGATAGAGTTTTTCCATGTCCAGTATGAGCGTATGTGCAGGATTAATTTCCAGAACTTTAGATGCTATTTTAGTGTCTTTATTTACCATGTGCATGATCTTTTCCATCTGGCTGGACATGGCACTGTCTTTTGATACCAGAACAGCCGGGCTATCAACAAGACGTTCGGAAATTTTGACATCTTCTACTTTATCGCCCAAAATATTCTTCATCCTGTGGGCCAGGTCAGAGGCAGCTTTTTTATCAATTTCAGGTTTATTTTCATCATTCTCTGATTTTTCAGATTTAATTTCATCCAGCTTGGATATATCTGCCTGGTCTGCTGAGAGGATTTTCTTGCCTTTAAATTCAAAGAGACCGGGCAGTACAAATTCATCAATGGGATCATAGCAGAATAGTACTTCAATTCCCTTGCTCTTGAATAATTCCATGGTAGGATGATTTATTAATGCTTCTCTGGAAGCTCCGGAGAGGAAGAATATGCCTTCCTGTTTTTCGTGCATGCGTTCAACATATTCAGAGAGACCGACAAGGCCATCAGCATCAGGCTTGGACGAGTCAAAGCGGAAGAGTTCTGCAACTTTATCTTTGTTGGCATAGTCGTTATAACCCTCTTTGATTATGCGCCCGTGTTGCTGCCATAGTTCTTTATATGCATCTGGTTGTGTATTAGCTAATTCAGCCAATTGGCTCAGCAGTTTGGAGACTATTATATTTTTAATCTTCATTAAATGAGGATTTTCCTGTAAGGTCTCGCGGCTGATATTAAGGGGCAGATCATCACTCTCAAGAACTCCGCGCACAAAACGCAGGTATTGTGGCAGAATATCTTTTGAGTTGGAGTCAATCATTACCCTGCGGACAAAGAGCTGAATACCATCATCTTCACGGCCAAAACCCATTATTTCCATGTTGGTTTTCGGTACGTAGAGCAGTGAGTGGAATTGAAGCGGTACATCGGCGGAAAAGTGCAGACGCGCAACCGGATCATCAGGAAGATGGGCAATAAATTTAAAGAATTCATTATACTGTTCGTCTGTAACCGATGACTTGGGCTCACGCCAGATTGCAGAGATGGTGTTGACGCGCTCATTATTGACATTGATGGGGAATGGAACAAAGTTTGAGTACTTCTTAATGGCGTTTTTAACGCGGAATTCATCGGCAAAATCTTCTGCATCTTCCCTTAGATATGCAACTATTTTAGTACCACGGACATTGTCATCGGCACCTTCATTAATAGTAAAACGACCTTCACCGTCTGAGATCCAGGTATATACAGGTGCATCGACTCCGGAGCCGCGTGTTGTTAATTCAACTTTCTCAGCTGCCATGAAAACAGAGTAGAAACCTACGCCAAAACGGCCGATTAAATTTACAGAATCTTCTCCGCCTGCAACCATGGCTTTCAGGAAATCGGCGGTTCCGGAACGTGCAATTGTACCTATGTTTTCAATGAGTTCTTCCTTACTCATTCCAATACCGGTATCGGTAATAGTAAAGGTCCTGGCATCTTTGTCAAGTGTAATATTAATTTCCAGATCAAGATCAGAATGAGATATCTCTTCGCTTTTAATTTCTTTGAATCTGATTTTATCCAGAGCATCAACGGCGTTAGAAATAAGTTCTCTTATAAATACATCACGGTGCGAATAGAGTGAATGTGTCAAAATATTTAGCAGCTGACTTACTTCTGCCTTAAATTTGTAACTCTGTTTTTTTGTCTTTTCAGTCGACATGGATAGATATCTCCTGTGTTTAGTCGATTATTTATATACAAATATTAACGCAAAATGGCATTATCCGGTTCCATAATAGCTGCTAGCAGCCTGTCGGACTTACGTCAATATTGTCCTGTTTTTGATCTTTTTCCCCTATTCTGCGTTGCTCAATCGTTACATAAAGCCCTTTATGCGCCTCAATCGCGCCTTGAATAGGAAAAAAATCTCTAAAAACATGCCTAATAGCCTTAAGTCAGACAGACTGCTAGGCGCGAGAGATATATTCTCCTGCTTCGGTATTAATTTTTATTTTTTCTCCAGTGGATAGATATTCAGGCACTTGCACTTCTGCGCCTGTCGATAGAGTTGCGGATTTGGTTCTTGCTGTTGCTGAAGCCCCTTTCATAGAAGGTGCTGTTTCTGTGATTTCAAGGACAATAGTATGTGGGAGATTTATACCGAATAGAATTCCATCCAGGAATAAACCGTCAATATCGTCCATACCTTCATATAACCATTGTGTCTGATTGGTCAACTGATCTTCGGTCATGTTGTGTTGGCTGAAGTCATCGTTTTGCATAAAGACATAGTTTTCACCGTCAAAATAGAGGAACTGTACTTTCATCCGCATCAGATCTGCGTCTTCGACAACGTCATCGCCTTTATATGTCTGATCCAGTTTCTGGCGGGTCTGGACATGGTTGAAACGGACTTTATATAGTGTTGCAGCCCCTCGTGCCGAAGGTGTCTGGCTGGCTACATTGACTACCTGATAAAGCTCATTTTTAATTTTTACTATTTGATTTCTCTTAAGTTGATTCGCCTTGGGCATGGCGCACTCCTGCAATTTATAGTTCAAGCTGTTTTTTTTATATCGTGTGAACTGAATTTAATGAATTTTTCGGAAAAAACAAAGTTATGTTTGACATTTAGAAAACTGTTAGTTGTAGACTCCTGGCAGGAGCATTGACCTCCGGTTGGCATGAAGGGTTCAAGAGTGACATGTTTTTTTCTTTTGACAATTGTGTGGAATTAAAAATCTGCAGATAACATGACTGTTGAAAAACCTGATTACAGGATTAACAGGATGATAAATTAATCAGTTCAGAGTTTTAAAATTGCTCTATGTTGATTTGAGTGAGTAAATACTGAATTTTACCACAGATAGAAATTAGAAAATTAAAGAAGAACACTCGCACAAAGCACACAGAGCACACGAAGCCTCCCAGCCCTGTCCTACATAAAAAAAAGAGCTCTTGCTGGAGATGTGCTGTAGACCCTTTTCTCACATGTTTAAATTAGCCCCCGGGGTGTCAGTGCTGCTCTTTCACTGATTCCCCGGGGGCAATGTATCTCCCGCTGGACTGATGAATCTTTTAGCGGTCCTTATAAATGATGAATATCCAATGTCCACATAGCCAATGTCGAATATCGAAGTAAGAGCTCCCTGGGAATTCGACACGCGGTGTTCAGCTGTTCATGATTCTTAAAAAAGAACTTGACTCTTCTGTAGAGAGTTAGCTATATTGATTGTCGATATATAGATGCTCTACATAAAGATGGTCGATACAATGGCAGTTTGGAGATAGGAATATAAATGAAACCATCAGACATTACAGTGCCGCAATTATCCAAACAGTGCAATGAGTCTCTGATTTTATCTGTACTGGCAAAAGGCAAAAAACATGGTTATCAGGTTGCCCTGGAGGTTGAGGATGGAAGTGATGGATTTTTCAAATTTAACCATGGTACTCTCTATCCTATTCTGCATAAGCTGGAGAAAGAGGGCCTGATAAAGGGTAATTGGAAACAGGAAGGCCCAAAACGTAAACGTAAATACTATCAATTAACTGCCAAGGGCAGGAAGTATCTGGCATCTCAAAAAGAGTCGTGGCGGCTCTTTATGGAACGACTGTTTCATGTATTAGATGAGGACATTTCATGAATCACTTCACCCGTTTACTTCAACAACTCAATGATCGCATAGATCTGGCTCAACCTGCAAAGTCACGTATCATGCTTGAACTCTCGGCAGATATGGAAGATTGCTTTGCCGTCTATCTGGGACGTGGCATGGACAAAGATGAGGCAATGAAGCTGGTGAGAGAAAAATTTGATCTTGATGATGAAGTCCTGGATGAGCTGGTATGGCTTCATAAGACTCCTGTGAAGAGATGGATGGATCGTATCACCATTCTGTCACAGACACGGCTTGAACGAATAATCCTGGTGTTAGTGATTATCGCTATAGGTATGGCAGCTGCAAAAACAATGGGCAATGCAGATTTTTTCCGGCATGCCAGCCATTTTGTCCTGCCGATGCTTGGAATAGGGCTTTATGCCACTGTTCATGGCTGCCGAAAGATTTTTTCATTACATATTAAGAAAGATCATGATATCCGTCGTCTTCATAGCGGTATATTATTGCCTCTTGTTTCCAGTGGAGCAGTCCTGCTTATTGGAGTGCTGGGTTATTTTTGGGAGCTTTTTAAGAATGGAGATTGGGCTGTGCTTCTGAGTGCAGAGCAGATCTTTCTGCTCAATGCTCAGGGGCCGGCTTCCAGGCATGTTCTCTACTATCTGGTGGAATGGATGACCATGCAATCGGCTACAATGATGGTGTGTCTGCTAATTTGCAGTTATCTGGCTTTAATATGGTACTTACTGGCACGGAGTGCGGCAAAAATTGAGCAGGCAGAGGCGTCTTATCTTCTTTATTTATAATGGAGCATATTATGATTCGAGCATTTTTTAACGGTGGAATATTTTCATATATACAGATATGTATCAGTCTCTTGATTGTCTGGACTGTAATCAAACATAGTTTTCGTTGTTTTTCAAAGCATGCACAGGCAGTCCCGGGCGGTGGGGCACCTATACACGGCATTCTATTTTGGGGAGCTATGGCCATGGTTATTGGTTTCTTTGCGCACTTCGTTGGCATATTTGAAGCAATGGAAAGTATCAGCAGGGCTAATGATATCTCGCCAGCCATTGTCGCTGAAGGTTACCAAATGGCCTTAATTACGATAATAATGGGTATATTTATTTTCATTATTTCGGCAATTTGCTGGTTTGTACTCAAGTGGCGGTATGGAATTTTACAAAATAATATGCAATAATGTGGATTTTCCGGAATCAAAGACCGGGTGCGAAACTGTACTGTTCGGTAAAAAAACAGAACAAATTAATGCTCTGTCTTTTCGGAAGAATTAATTATCTCTGTTGCTTCATATATAAGAAACGGATTAGGAGAAATAACTATGATTTTTTGGCTGTCTATGATTGTTATTATACCGTTCCTGTTGGTTGTCATTCTTCTTAAGATACATAATTACTTTGAATGGCAGTGGCTTGAGTCTCTTTTATGTCGGCTGGATAAGTTGTCAAATAAACGAAGCGGATTTCGTGTACCTATTATTGAAATACTTTTTATTCCATTGATATTGTTTTTGCTTTGGGGTGCTTTTAAGTATAAGCGTTCCACTATTGTTCCCTTTAACAATCGTATTGCCGTTCTGGCAGATTCTACACAGTGGGCGGCAATGGAAGACATTGTCCGTGGGGCATTTGAACGCATAGTACACACGCCTCAGCCGGAACAGCTCTTCTATGTGGTTCTACCCCAGGATCTTGATGATAGAAAGGCACGCAAATATCGATACTGGATTTTGTTGTCCACTTTGGATTCCGAAGGGCCCGTACACGATATTGTCATGAATGAAGTCTTGCCGGGTAATGCTTCTGATATGATTTTGCGTGATCAGCAGTATGCCTTCCTATCAGGTGGTCCATGGGGTTTTGATCAACTTGTAATGTCGCTGGTAGCACCTGACATAGAGCGTTTGGGAGTGTTTGTCAAGCAAGAGGGCGATAGTTTGTTTGCAGTCATTGATGATGATGCTCATCTTACGCTGCGGCGTGATATGTATATGCCTGCCAGAACTATAAAGCCAACAAAAATGCTGGCCGACTCAGCCGGTTGGACTTTCAGTCAACTGGCTAATATGGAGATAGCTAAAGCCGGGTATGATTCAGGGTTTGTAGCATTTTCCGCATACACTGAAGGCCGTTGGATCTTTGTCCGTTGGATAGAGAATGGTGATCCTTCATGGGTCAATCCTCAGTGGATGAGAAGAGAACGGGATGCCATTACGCGGATGTATTATGATAGTTCATATGTATGTGATAGCTATTTTCAGCCTACGTATGATAAGTTCCTGGGGCGAAAGGCTTTGATTGTTCGTGGACTTTGGGCGGAGGATAATCCCAGTTACGGTGGTCCCTTTACCAATTATACTTTTTATGATGAGAATGATCACCGTATTTATATGATCGATGTATCTGTGTATGCTGCAGGAAAGGATAAAATGCCATATCTGCAACCTTTGGAAGTAGTTGCCTATACATTTGTTACAGGGAAAGAGTTCTTTCGGCCTGATTTGAAGTGATTTTAATCGGGGTCTTCCCGCTCATTGGCTCTGCTATCGATATCGGTCTCGGTGTCGCTATCGTCTTTTATTGTATTATTCAAATCAATCAATAGAAATTTTAAAGACGACTACGATACCGACACTGATAGAAAATCATGAAGTATTTTTTTACCCCCGGGGAATTAGCGGACAGAGCACCGCTAACACCCCGGGGGCTAAGTCTTGAAACCATTTTCTATCAGAAAACAGCTTGTCTGAATATAATAAAATTTGTAGCTTAACCGTATATACTGTTAAACGCGAGTATGCTTAAAGGATATATGATATGGATTGGCAGCAACTGCTGAATAAACAGCGTCTGGGTACAAATTCAGGACTACATTTAGATGCACGTTCAGAGTTTCAACGTGATTTTGACAGGATTGTCTTTTCACCTGCATTCCGGCGTTTACAGAGCAAGACACAGGTTTTCCCCCTGCCGGAGACAGATTTTATTCATACAAGATTAACCCATTCGCTGGAAGCTGCTTGTGTGGGGCGTTCATTAGGCAAGATAGCCGGCAAGGGTATCATAGCGGCTGCACCTGATCTTTTTAAAACGCATGATATACAGTCCGATGATATTGGTGCCGTAGTTTCTGCTGCCGCACTGGCTCACGATATTGGAAATCCGCCATTTGGTCATTCAGGTGAAGATGCAATTGCCGAATTTTTTACAAATGCACAAGGCGCGCGCTATCTGCAAGGAATGACAGATGCAGAAAAATATGACTTGCAGCACTATGAAGGCAATGCTGCGGGGTTCAGACTTTTAACATATACACTGCCCCATGTCTCATCGCTTGGTGGTGGTTTAAGGCTTACTTATGCCACATTGGGTGCTTTTTCCAAATATCCTTGCAGTTCTCATCGAACTGTAAATTCTGAAAAACGGGCCAGTACAAAGAAATATGGATTTTTTCAGTCGGAGACGGATATTTTTAAGGAAGTGGCAGAGCGGTTAAAGCTTATTCCCAATCCCGCATTCTCAGGGCATGGATGGTTCAGGCATCCTCTGTCTTTTCTGGTTGAAGCAGCTGATGATATATGTTATAAAATTATGGACCTGGAGGATGGCTATAAACTTAAACTTCTGCCTTATTCACAGATTGAGGATTTGCTGTGCCGTTTGATTAAAGATATAAATACAAATAAAGTCAAATCTATCTTTGATGAGCGTGAACGTTTGAGTTATCTACGTGCAGTGGCTATTAATTGTCTTGTGAAGCAATCGGCAGATGTGTTTATTGAGCATCTTGATGGAATTCAGGAAGGAAGCTTTGATACTCCGCTTCTTGACCTGGTTCCGGGCCGTGAAGTAATTCAGTTTATCGATGAAATATCCAAGAAAGAGATATATGGCTATCGTAAGGTTATTGAAATTGAATCTGCCGGTTTCGAAGTGATATCCGGATTATTGGATGCATTTCTGTGTGCGGTATTTCAGCCGGATTCTCTGCGATACCGAAAAATAGCACAGCTTATTCCATCACAATATTTTACTCCTCTCGTTGTCAAAGATGACAATCGTTATGATGTCATAATGAATCTGGTGCAATTTGTGGCGGGAATGACGGATACATTTGCTTTATCAACATACAGGACAATCAAAGGAATAAGTCTGCCAACTTATTAGAAGTCTGATGAGCTTGATTTGAATATGGAGGTCTCATGAAATCTTTCTCCAATCTATCAATTGTTACACATCCTTTATTATCTCATTCTATGAATGTTTTACGTGACAAGAGAACTGCAACAGAAGCTTTTCGCCATCACTCTGCCATAGCCTCTCGTATTCTTTTAATGGAGGCCACAAGGGAGATGCCGACAAAAGACTATCCTATTGAAACGCCGCTTGCGCCGGTTATCGGACAGTGCATTGCAGATCCTGTGGTGCTGATTCCTGTACTCCGTGCCGGTCTTGCCATGCTGAATGCTGCACAGGAATTCATGCCCTGGGCGTCAGTGGGTTTCATTGGGCTTGAGCGTGATGAAAGAACAGCCATTGCCTCTACATATTACAGGAAATTCCCTGATCGTCTGGCTCACAGACATATTATTGTACTTGATCCTATGTTGGCTACCGGAGGGTCTTTGATTGATACTATTGATGCATTAAAGGCACAGGGGGGTGTTAAATTGAGTGCAGTATGTGTTGTAGCTGCACCGGAAGGTGTAGAGCGTTTGAATGCGGCTTATCCCGATGTCTCTATTGTAGTAGGGGCTTTAGATAGTCATCTGGATGAAAATAAGTATATTGTTCCGGGATTGGGTGATTTTGGTGACAGGTATTTTGAAACATGATTAATATAATAGCTCTAAATCAAATTTTATAAGTTGCTGTTATGTGTAGAATGCACTTGGTTGGATAATGATTATAAAGGAGTTTTTATGGGAAAAGTAGTAATGTATGTTTATCTAATATGCGCTGTTTTTCAACAAATGATGGTTTTATCACAAGATGTACCGCGCTTTAAAGCAGGAAACAGATTGAAATTCAGTAATGGCGCTGATCTGACTCCCGGGAGTACTAATTATACAGCTTCGCCATGTGTTGTCGATTGGAACAACGATGGAAAGCAGGATTTGCTGGTAGGCTATTTTTATCATGGTTCGGTATATCTCTATCTTAACACGGGAACGGTTGGAAATCCTGTCTTTGAGGATGGTAATTATCAGTTGGTGCAGGCTGGAGGGGCAGCTGTTCAAGTAGGTTATTCATGATGTTTGGGAGCTGTTCCGCAGGTAGCGGACATAAACGGTGATGATCGATTTGATTTGCTTGTTGGTGATAGAAATGGAGTTATTTGGATATATTATAATATAGGAAGTAAGGATTCCCCGGTTTTTTCTGCAGGTGTAAGATTGAATTATGGGGCCGGGCCGTTGGATGTGGGAGCCAACTCTTGTCCGGTAGTAATAGATTGGAATAATGACGGATTAAAAGATCTTATAATTGGTAATGAGTCTTTTAGGGTGCTTTCATATATCAATACAGGAACAGTCCATGCACCTATCTTCGATAATTCCACCCCATATACAACGGTTTTGTATAGTAATAGTTTTTATAGATGTCATCCGGAAGTCCTTGACCTGGATAGGGATGGAAAAAAGGATTTACTAGTCAGTCAAAATAATGGTAATGTATATTTTTATAAGAATTTGGGTACAGATGTCCAACCTTATTTTACAAGTCCGGAAAATTCTCTAAAATTGACAGATGAGCGCGATCTTATTGTCTCTGCCGGTGGTGCGCATATGGAAATGGCAGACTGGAACAATGACGGATTGCCGGATCTTATAACAGGAGACTGGAATGGTAATATCACTGTTTTCCTGCAAGAAGCAGCAACTGCTGTTTATAATGATACGCCCACTCCTAAAGGGTTTCTTCTTAATCCTAATTTTCCCAATCCATTTAACATGTCTACTGTAATTTCATATGAAATTCCCAAGGCAGAAAAGATAAATATTACTATCTATGATATTTTAGGTAATAGAATCAGAACCCTTGTTTCCGAATATCAGTCTGCGGGACTTCACAAGATCCAATGGAATGGTAGAAATTCAGATGATCTTTATAGTAGCAGTGGTATTTACATGGTCGTAATGCAATGTGGAGAATGGATTGATAGGCAAAAGATTACTTTAATGAAATAATTACTGAAAAATATAATTGAACGGCCTGGCAATGAGCCAGGCATGATTTTTAATGTTTGAGCATTTTACCCTTGAGATTTCATAAACAATTGGCTATTTTGTATTGCATGCCAAATCTTCTACTACAATTTTCATTCTGATAATGCCGGGTATGTAGCGGCTTCTATGTAATTTTATCGATGGATCGGGCGATATTACCTTGATTGATGTTTTAGTATTTAATCTCTTTAAAAGGAGGACGTCATGACGTGGAAAAGATCGATTAACATTTTACTTGTTATCGCATTTGCTTTATGTTTCTGATTTATCAGTATTATTTATTGCAGGGGACATGGTATTTTAACAAGTCCCTTGCCTTTTCATTGTAGTTGTTATATATTTCTCCCCCTTCTTTTTACCTAATTACATACATTGGACTTTAAATGTCAACTTTAGTTTCCGGCGTTTTTCAACGCTATCAAAAGGGTGGCGGCTTTCTTCGTCATCCCAGTAATTCTTATTTACCTACTCATGATGATATCTGGGTCTCTCCTCCGATTATTCGTCAATATCGTATTGTCGAAGGAGCGGACATATGTGGTGAGGCCGAAGAGGGTGACAGAGGTCTTCGGTTATTCTCTGTCACTACAATAAACGGATTGTCCCCTGCCGATTTTGCAGCCCGTCCAAAATTTGAAAAGTTGACAGCTATCAATCCGGATCAGCGGATAAGACTTGGAGATTCCCGTAAGGCTTCATTACGTATTATTGATCTTGTTGCGCCTATTGCAAAGGGTACACGTGCACTTATTGTTGCCCAGCCGCGTACCGGTAAGACTACCTTGCTTGAGGAGATGGCAGAAGCTATTCATGCAGCTGAACCTGATGTCAAGCTGCTTGTTCTTCTTATTGATGAACGTCCTGAGGAAGTTACTCATTTCCGTCGCAAAGTAGCTGCTGAAGTGCTTGCCAGTTCCCTGGATGATGATATGGAATCGCATGTCAATTTGGTTGAAATGGTGATGGCTCAAGCACGTGTTGATCTGGAATGCGGACGAGATGTAGTAATATTGATGGATTCTCTGACGCGTATGGCCCGTGCTTATAACCAGACAGGTGTGTCCAGCCGTAAGACTCTTTCAGGAGGTCTTGATGCACGCGCCCTTGAGATCCCAAGACGCTTTTTTGGCATGGCAAGAAATGTTGAACACGGTGGTTCAATCACAGTTTTAGCCACGGCATTGATAGATACAGGCTCCAGGATGGATGACTATATCTTCCAGGAATTCAAGGGAACGGGTAATTGTGAAATAGTGCTTGATCGTGAATTGGCAGATCAACGGTTGTATCCTGCAATAAATGTAACGGCCAGCGGTACAAGGCGTGAGGAATTACTCTACTCAGAATCTGAAATTGAGTGGATTAATAAATTACGAAGGTCCCTGGTCTCTACCGATATGAAGACAGGAATTCGTGCCTTGAAGCGGCTTGTTGAAAGATCAAAGGATAATGACGCGTTATTTGCTCAAGACCTGTCATCATTTATTTCCTGAGCCACGTCAATCGACTGTAATGTTATTTGTCTTCATATTCATGCATTTCACTCTCTCTGTTTCTACATTCGTCGAAAATATTTATAATCCAGCCTCTTCCATATTATATTAATATATATGTTAATATAATATGGAAGAGGTGAAGCTATGTATGTAAGAATATTTACTCGTCAGGTACTGAATATTTTTTTAGTCAGTATAATGTTATTGCTATGTATGTCATGCCGGTTAATGAACTTTGGTATCGATCCTGACCCCGAACCAAAACCTGATCCTGATCCTAATCCGGTTGAAGAACAACTGAAAATTCTCTTTATAGGTGCCAGCTATATTTCAGCAAATAATTTGCCCCTTATTTTAAAGAATCTTTCTGAGACTGCCGGAAAATCTGTGTCTATTAATGTTTGCGCACCTGGTGGAAGGATGCTGCCTTTTCATGCACAATCCTCTGGAACTACGCATATTATTGAGAGTGAAAAATGGGACTATGTCTTGCTCCAGGGTGTATGTGTTAATGCAGGCTATCCCGAGACACACCAGGGAATTTTCCCGCCTTATGTAGCTCATCCGTTGTTACCGGCATTGAAGAGTTTATATAGTACTATCAACGCAAATCATAAAGATACACATATGGTATATATGATGCCCTGGGCATTTGAAGATGGATCGTTATGGGTGCAGGGTGGGACAGATACATATTCCGATATGCAGAGAAAGGTTTATGATAATACATTAAAATTTGCCGAAGAAGTTAATATGGGAATTGCGCCTGTGGGCTGGGCCTGGTATCAAATTTTAAAAGATGCAAAACCTCCATATGAACACTATCTTCATAGCCGTGATTTTAACCACCCATCGTACAGAGGTTCATACCTGACGGCATGTGTTTTATTTGCTTCTATTTTTAATGAGAGTGCAAGTGGTGTAAATTATTATGGTAAATTATCGGCTTCAGAGGCAGGCAAGTTTCAAAAGATAGCGTCAGATGTTGTTTTAGATGATTGGGGAAAATGGAAGTTAGAATAGAGTGAAACAGCATTGTATTTTTCCCCTTGACAAAGGGGATTTATTTTGTATATTATTTGCACACTAGCAACTTTTGTATAGGGGCAAGTAAATGGCCAGGCGTATTGTTGATCAGCTTTTTGAGCTTAAATGTAAATGTCTTTCCATGGAATCGGGTATTCTTGACATGCTTTCTCTTTCTCCTGCAGATTACAATGTTCTCGAAAAAATGGGAAAAGATGAGGTCATTTCTGCAACAGATTTTGCTGTACGGCTTGATCTTTCTCTATCCCGGGGAAGCCGTATCATTAATAGAATGTTGAAGAATGGCTATCTGGCATCAATCCCGGCTGCTGAAGACAGGCGCAGGGTGATGCTTTCACTTACGGAAAAGGGCTGTCAGGCCAAGAAGCAGATAGCAGACCTCAAGACTTCGTGTAATCAGCGTATAGTTGAAAAATTATCTAAAGATCAGCTTGATAATTTGAGTCTCAGTCTTGATGATATAATGGAGACGTTATTAATCGAATCAGAGAAAAAAATTACAGGTATTAATAAATGAGAAAATGTAGAAAATTTATTATTTACAGTTCAGGTATGCCCAGTGTAATAATGCCCGGCTGCCTGAGAATTTTGACACGGGCACCGTAATGCTATTTTATAATAATGTGATCGAAGATATTAAATTTTATTCAATTTAAAGGAGTTAATTGTGAAAAAGCGCGACATTTTATTTATTTCCGGCGGATTTATAGGTGGTTTGATAATAACATTGATAGTCATTGCAGCGGCAGTACCCGGTTTGATGATGATTGAACATACCAGTCCCTATGACTTTGAGACAGCGGTTTCAAAATTTGAAGCATCGGTTAAAGCTGAAGGCTGGTCATTGCCTCATGTGCATGACCTCAAAAAATCCATGGCCAAATTCGGTCATGATGTACGCAACGTAAAAGTATTTGAACTATGCCATCCTGATCACGCGTCTAAAATATTGAAACTTGATGATGAACGTATTGTTTCCTCACTGATGCCATGCCGTGTTGCCATTTATGAAAAATCTGACGGTAAGGTATATGTTTCCAGCATGAATACCGGTTTAATGAGCAAGATGATGGGTGGAATTGTACCTGAGGTTATGGCTGATGCTTCCAAGGCCAGTGATAAAATCATTTCAGCCGTGCTTCAGTAAAATCAGGAGAGGCTAAAGGTGCCTGGTTGCAGGAGTTCTGGGCAGGGCCTACATGGAAACATAAATTGTCAAAGAAACTCATTTTGTCAACCAGTCTTGTCTACAGGCCACAAATATGGTATATGGACGATAAAGCAGGAACGTCATTTTTCAGGCATACTTTTTCCAATGGAAAGCCGCCAAATGGTTAGATTTGAAATTTGAATATGTAATGATGTCAATAAACAAAATGAATACCGACCTCGTTACAAAGCAGATCAATGATCATTATTTCATGGTATGGGCTGTATTAAGCAGATAGCTGTTAAAAGAATATGGAGAGGACGGGCAGAGTAGCCTGTCCTCTCTTCTATAAAGGATTTTATATGTGGAAGTTTCTTGATTTTCTGAAAAGTCATTTGACAATTTCAATCCCCGTAATGATGATTGCCGGTATTGTAGCCGGCAGTCTGGGCGATATGTCGGTTTTGAAAACGGCTATTTATCATATCCGGATATGGCTATGATAAATATAACAAGGACTTAAAGAAAAAATTTCCACCACTTGCAACTATCGGTGTATTGGGTATTGTCTTTGTTGCAATGGCTCTAAAAGCTGGCAGCATAACATCAGATCCATCTTTGCTGATAAGATATATTATTCCACTTGTTTTGTTATATGGTATTAATTTTCTCATCAGTACTTTCTCAGGAAAGATATTTTTTGATAGAGGTGATGCTATTGCTCTGGTATATGGAACTGTTATGCGCAATCTCTCTATTGCACTGGCAATTGCTATGACGGTTTTCAAGGGAAAAGGGGCAGAGATTGCTGTTATAGTTGCTTTGGCCTATATTGTACAGGTGCAAACTGCTGCATGGTATGTTCAATTTACAGATAGAGTTTTCGGAGAAGTGCAGGAGTAATGTAATAGGGATGATGAATATATTTATAAATGTAAAATCTTTTGCTAAATAAATAAAAATGTAGTAGCTTGTATCATCTTTCCAATTAGAGGAGTTGATACTTGTATCCGGCCCACAAACTGAAGGAATATATTCCAACGATTTCACGTTATATTATCGGTTTTGTGTTGATAATTATTATTAATACGCCTCTTCATGCTATAGATACTCTGCGTGTTGGTGTGCATCATGCCCCTTCGCTCTCTTATTTGAATAATAAGGGAGATGTTGAGGGGTTTTGCATTGATATGATGAATGTCATTGCCAAACAAGCAGGATGGCATATCTGTTATTACTTTGACACTTGGCCGCGTTTGCTTAAACGGCATGCAAATAAAGAAACTGACATCATATTCCCAATTCTTAAAACAGTGGAAAGGGATAAAGTATATGATTTTTCAAAGGAATCACTCTTTACTTCCTGGGGTGGAATTGTAACAGCACAAGACGCAAATATTGAATCTATTCTTGATCTGGCCGGTAAAAAAATCGGAGGAATAGAGGATGATGCCTTTTTTATTAATCTTCTGAAGTTACTCCGTCAGTTTGATTTACCATATGAAGCAGTTAGTTTTGAAGAGACTGATAAACTTTATCTTGCAATCAGCCAGGGACAAGTTGATGCAGGGGCACTTGAACGGCTTGCAATATACTATAATGCTTCTATGTTTAATCTGATACAATCGCCGATTGTTTATAGTCCTGGTATGGCACAAATTGCTGTTCTTAAAGGTGAGCATTCCGATTTTTTATCTCGATATGATGAGATTCTCGAGAATATGAAGGCAGATAACAATTCCAAATTTTATTCAATTTCTTATAATTGGTTCGGTGAAGTCGAATCCTTTCATCTACCACAATGGATATCTCTAATTCTACAAATAGGAGGTGCTGCATTTTTCACACTTCTTGTTTTTACTATACTTTTACGTAAACAAGTGCAACTGAAAACATCTGAACTAACTAAAAAAAATATATTGCTTGAGCATGAGATACGAGATCGTATTCTAGCTGAAGAGAAAATTAAAGCATCGCTGGATGAGAAAACAATTCTGCTGAAAGAAATTCATCATCGAGTTAAAAATAATCTTCAGATAATTTCAAGCCTGTTGAATCTGCAATCGGCATCTATCAAAGATAATTCCGTGAAAGCCATTTTCACAGAGGGCCAGCAGAGAATACGAGCTATAGCACTTATTCATGAGACACTGTATCAATCCAGTAATTTTACCCGCATTAATTTTGGTGATTTTATTAATACATTGGTAAGTAATTTATATCGTACATATTGGAATGGCAGACGTCCTGTTGCCATCCGTGTGGAAGCTGAGGTTGATGATTTACATATTGATCTTGCAATTCCATGCGGACTCATTGTTACTGAACTTGTGTCTAATGCTTTTAAATATGCGTTTTCAAATTCTAAACAGGAATCGTTTTCACTGGCCATTGCTCTGCGACAATACAATGGAGATCCGCAATATAATCTGGAGTTGATGGTGGCTGATAACGGTGTTGGCCTGCCTGAAGAGCTTGTTGTTAAGGATGCCACATCATTGGGATTACGACTGATTTCTATTTTAGCCGAAGAGCAGCTTAAGGGCCGTATGCAAATTGAAAGAAATCCGGGTACATCATTTAATATTCAATTTCCATGGAAAAATTAGTAAAAGTATAGATATATAGATAGTCCAATTATTTTAAATATTCCTGCAGCACTATCAACGTCCTCAAGGAGAGTTATATGCGTCATAGTAAATGTGTTTTTATTGTTCTATTGCTATGTTACAGTACCGGTCTTATGGCACAGCAAACAGGAAAGATTTTTCCCGGTGCTGATGAACACACTCCGGCGCTGTCTGAATATTTTTCATGGATCAACAACACCAATGAAGGTTCAACCGAGGCGCAGACCCTTGTCAACCTGGCTTTTTTTAAATGGTTGTACGATGAATATGGCATGAAGCTTGATATTTATGCTTTTGATGCCGGTGCTATTGATGGAAAGCGGTTTTATGGAAAAGTAGGTTCTGAACGTTTTAAAAAACAGTTTCCCAATGGATTTGATCCTATGGTCAAAGCTGCTGCCGAAATGGGAATACGTCTGGGGGTGTGGGGTGGCCCCGATGGTTTCGGTAATACGCCAGAAGAGGAGGCCGCACGGCATGATCAAATGGTGGCACTGTGTCGTGACCATAATTTTATGCTTTTCAAGTTTGATGCCGTATGCGGCCCATTGCGTCCTGAGAAAGAAGGCGCATTTATTAAAATGATGACTGAGTGCCGAAGACACTCTCCTGATTTGATTCTTCTGAATCATCGTCTGGGGCTCAAAGAGGCACAGAATCATGCCACTACATTTCTCTGGGAGGGGCGTGAAACATATATTGATGTATTCTCTGTAAACGGTCAAACTGCTCCACATCACCGGGCGAATGCAATTGATCGTGGGCTGGTTCCCGATCTGCAGCGATTGACAGAGGATCATGGTGTATGTATCTCATCATGCCTTGATAATTGGGATGATGACCTGGTCTTGCAGGCCTTTAACAGGGCATTGATTCTATCACCACAGCTATACGGTAGCCCGTGGCTATTGCGTGATGATGAATTTCCGCGTCTTGCCAGAATATTCAATTTGCACCGTAAATACCGTCATTTGCTGGTTGAAGGTATTGTACTCCCTGAGGAACAGTATGGCCCTTCAGCTGTCTCACGTGGTGATGGACGTACACGGCTTATCACAATGCGAAACCTCTCATGGACGCCGAAGACATATACTATCGCTTTGGATGCCTCTATTGGTCTGCCCGATGGCAGTAGTGTACATGTCAGGCGTTTTCATCCGTTTGAACGTATTCTCGGCGATTTCTCATACGGCGAGCAGATTGAAGTGATCGTAGATCCGTTTCGAGCCTACTTACTCTATGTCTCACAGGATGGCTGTGATGAACCGGGAGTAATTGGTTGTGATTTTGAAGTAATAAAAAATATTGCAGGCAGTCCGGTTGAAATCAAGCTTATGGCCGAAGCAGGTGCAAAAAGACGTGTTGGATTAATAGCTGATCTCAGTACTATAAAGAGTGTAGTTCTGGGTGGTAAAAAGAATAAAAAATTTCTACAAGGCAAGCTTGTTAACGTAAAATTCAGTGGTCGTAAACATAATAGCCAGATGCATAGTAAATTGGCTGAATGTATTCCAGTGGAAATTCCTGATGATGCTGACGCTCTGTACGAAGCCACTGTATTTGCGGCAGATAATAACGCGCTGGAAGTACGCTCAAAATATCGTTCCGGTATTACTAAAATTCCTCAGGTCAAAGCTGCTCGTGATGCATTTTTTATGCAGGACGCTTTCCGCATGAGGGGGATATGGGATAGATATCTATTTGATGGCGATGACGCCACGGGCTTCTGGCCATCCAGAAAGTATAATATAGATCAGAGAGTAAGTCGTGGCTGCTTCAGGCTGGATCTGGGTAAGATTGTTGATGCTGACCGTATTGTACTCCATTCACCTGATATCTTTTCCCTTGAGCCAATACTCATTGATGAGGCAAATTTTGTTGAAGTGTCTGCGGATCTTTTAAATTGGCATCGTCTGAGCTATATGACAGGCACTGAAATGCCTATTGAACCGGAAGGGGCAGTTCGTTATTTGCGTTTTAAAACAACGGCTGATAGATTCGTTGAAATTACCGGGGAAAAAGATGGCGTTGCGCTGGATCGTTCTCAATGGCGTGCATCAAATTTGTTTGCCCATCCCTCGCGCATGAAACCGCAGCAGGCCTGGCATGCTGCAATAAAAATTGACAAGGCAGTCCCGGGAGCAAAATTGTGTATTGCTATTGAGGGTGTTCACGGCGTTGAAGGGGCATATGCCGCATTGAAGATCGGTGATCGATATATCGGCTGCCCTGACAGGGCTGCATCCTATCCGTCTAATACATGGGAATATGTTAATGGCAGGAGAGATAGGGGTTATACTTATTATGTGCCGGTGACCAAGGATATGATTGGAAGGCAAGTTGATGTCTATGTCATAGGTTATGATAAAGAGCATCATGATCTGGCTCCGATAGTCTGGCTGTCTAAAGATCCTGTAAAAGTATTAGGGAAAAGCTTGATTCTCAATAGATAATCCGTTGTGTATAACACGGATTGAAATAGAGGGAAA
>JAGLOF010000106.1 GCA_023139105.1 bacterium | reverse complement strand
TGAACTTGTTTCAGGATCTTGAATTCCTCGGAAGTTGTTAAGAGAGCAAGAGCATTGGCCCACTAAGTCCACGAAAAAGTGCGAAGAAGAACCAGAGCAACTCCACACAGACTACACGGATCAGAGCGGATCTACATGATTCCCAGATTAAATAAATAATGTGTCTCCCCGGTAATTTTTTGGCCGGGGACTATACTTAACAGTGTCTGTATTTAATCCTGTGAGTAAATAATACACAACATAAATTAGACAGGATCATAGGATATACCAGAGATCTGCAATTTGTTCTTTTATCCAGTAGAGCCTCAGAATAAAACACCGGGTGTTGAATTACAACTATCATGTAGAGTGGGCATAGAATTCAAATAATTCAACACCCGGTGTTTGAAGATTATAGGACATAATCCGCGCTGCCGTAATGGTTTGAAGTAGAGTATTATGCATATGTTGAAGTATTTGATTTGAATAATGACCCCGTCTCGGGCATTTGTAGAAAATTCCTAACTATATTGTTATTCTGATAAAAGTCAAACAAGTATTAATAACAAAGTTTTATAAATATTCCTTGACTTTGTCGATATTTTTAGTTAAAATATTCAACTGTTAAATATTGGAGCAATAATGATTCGTTTGAGTGTTAATAATTCTTTACAAAATTGGTGGTGGCACATTATAATGGTGCCTGCCTTTTAATAGTATATTATTGAGAATATAAAGTGGGAACCGACCAGATAGATCGATTCCCACTTTTTTTATTAAGCCGCGGAATAGATTCCGCGGCTTTTTCAATTTGGAGGATGATATGGAAATAAGGGAAGCAATTGAGCGATGCGCAGCACGACGCAGCCTCTCACAGGACGAGGCCGGGCTCATCGCTTCACAATTACTGACCGGCCAATTTTCAGATGCACAGGCTGCCGGTTTTTTAATGGCTATGCGTATGAAAGGTGAGACAGTAGATGAAATTGCCGGATTTGCCAGGATTATGCGCCGTGAGGTATTAAAGGTTCAGGTTGATCATGCGGCAATTGTAGATACCTGCGGTACTGGTGGAGATGGTTCCGGAACATTTAATGTCTCTACTGTCTCGGCATTAGTGGCAGCTGGAGCCGGGTGCAAGGTAGTAAAGCATGGTAATCGCTCGGTGTCCAGTCGTTGCGGAAGTGCGGATCTGCTGGAATCCCTGGGATGTAAAATAAATCTGAAACCAGAGCAGGTCTCTCAATCAGTTGATGATATGGGATTCGGATTCTGCTTTGCTCCGGTATATCATCCTGCTATGCGGCATGTAGCCAGATCCCGAAAAGAACTGGGTATTCGAACACTCTTTAATATTTTAGGCCCTTTGACTAATCCTGCAGGTGCCAGGCGTCAGGTGCTTGGTGTGTATAATCCTGGGTTACTGGATACCATGGCTTCTGTATTGCAGGAGCTTGGTGCCGATCATGTACTGGTTGTGCATGGGACTGGCGGCCTGGATGAACTATCATTATCCGGTGAAACACAGATATGTGAACTAAGATACGGAGCAATCTGGAGATATGCCCTGGCTCCCGAAGATGTAGGACTTCCGCGTGTACCTGTTTCGGCTATTGCCGGTGGCGGTCCTGAAGAAAATGCACGTCTTGCCTTATCTGTTCTGGCCGGTGAGAAAGGGCCTTATCGTCTTTTTGTTCTGTTAAACGCAGGTGCTGCAATATATGCGGCAGGTTTGGCAGAATCCATGAGAGAGGGCGTAGATGCAGCCCGGAATGCCATCGACAACGGTGCGGCTATGAATGTAATAGAACAACTCCGTTTGGCATTTCCCGGTGAAGCAGGAGTTTCAAATGGATGAACGAGATCTTCTTGATCGTATTCTTGTTTCAAAACGTCATGAGATTGAACAGTTGAAACTGGAGTCCATTGATGGTCAACATAGATCTCATCGGCATGAAGCATGTTCTTTTGCCGAAGCTTTGCGTACACCCGGATTGTCAATCATTGCTGAAATCAAACGACGTTCACCTTCTCTGGGCGATTTGTATCCCGATCTGGATCCGGTCGATATTGCCAGGGCATATGAAATGGCCGGTGCTTCGGCTATCTCGGTATTGACCGATGGGCCGTTTTTCGGTGGTTCTTTTGAAGATATCTTCATGGTTAAGGAAGCCGTTTCTATTCCGGTATTATGTAAAGACTTCATTATTGATCCGATTCAGTTAGAGACAGCAAAACATGCCGGAGCTGATGCTGCACTGCTCATTGTAAGGCTGCTTGAAGAGTCTCAATTGGCTGAACTTCTGCTCTTTGCAGATAGCCTTGGTCTGGATGCTCTGGTTGAGACGCATACTAAAGTTGAGATTGATGTTGCCTTGCGTGCAGGAGCTACTATTATTGGTGTTAATTGTCGAGATTTGGATTCATTAGAGCTCAATCCTGATCATCATTTGAGAATGGCTAGTAGATTACCAGCCGGGACTATTGGTATTGCTGAAAGCGGTATGAAGACAGGCAATGATTTGACCATCAGGAGAGAAGCAGGTTATGAGGCAGTGCTCATAGGTTCGCATTTTATGAGTGCGCAGGATCCGGGTATGGCTCTTGCCGCTCTTGTAGATCAATGTACTATGCCCACATCGATTATTGCAGGGGTATAGGCGTGTTTATTAAAATATGCGGTATTACACGTCTGCATGATGCACGCATAGCAGCTCTCTCCGGTGCCCATGCGCTGGGATTTATCTTTGCTCGCTCTCGCCGCAAAATTGATGCGGGAACTGCGCATAGGATTATCGAAAAATTACCAGGATCAGTGCTGACTGTGGGAGTATTTATGGATCAGCCGTTTGATACTGTGAAAGAAACAGTCAAAACTACAGGTATTGATATAATACAGCTTCACGGTGCTGAAGATCCTGAGGCTTACTCTGTCCTGGACAGACCGATTATCAAACGTATTTCAATTTCAGGGAGTGACTCGGCAGAGGAGATACGGGCTAATATGGAGACATGCGGCAGAGCTGTTCCTCTTATCGATCCCGGAGCAGGTGACGGTCTAATTTGTAATTGGGAGATCTTGTCCGGAATTGAAATTCCATTTATACTGGCAGGTGGTTTGAAAGCAGAAAATGTAAGTAGGGCTATTCATACAGCACGGCCAGCAGGTGTAGATGTAGCCTCGGGCGTGGAATTGGCACCGGGCATAAAAGATACTAATCGTGTACGGAAATTTATAAAGGAGAGTTCATGTTCAACGCAGTGCCGGACAGGACAGGATATTTTGGAGATTTTGGCGGCCGGTTCATCCCGGAGACATTGATGCCGGCTGTAGAAGATGTGGCTCGGGCATATGATGAGGCAGCAGCAGACCCAGCATTTATTCACGCTCATGAAAATCTGCTCAGAGATTATGTAGGACGCCCTTCACCTTTAACTGAAGCGAAGCGGCTCTCAGATATGCTGGGTGTACGCATCTTCCTGAAACGTGAGGATCTCAATCACACTGGTGCTCACAAAATCAACCATACACTGGGCCAGATCTTACTGGCTCAGCGTCTGGGCAAGGAGCGTATTATTGCCGAGACAGGTGCGGGACAGCATGGTGTGGCCACAGCAACAGCATGTGCTCTCATGGGACTTGGCTGCGTTGTCTATATGGGGGCTGTAGATGTTGACAGGCAGGCACTTAACGTGCAACGAATGCAATTGCTGGGAGCTGAGTTGATAACGGTTAAATCAGGCTCACAGACATTGAAAGACGCAATTAATGACGCATTCAGAGACTGGGCCGCCCGTCCTTATGATACATATTACTGTATAGGCACGGTGACGGGGCCTGATCCTTATCCGCGTATGGTTAGAGATTTTCAATCCATTGTGGGGCGTGAGGTCAAACAACAGCTTGGCTCCATCTCTCCTGACCTGCTTGTTGCCTGCGTAGGCGGCGGCAGTAATGCCATTGGCCTGTTCCATCCTTTTTTGGAGAGTGATATAGCCATGGTTGGAGTTGAAGCCGGGGGCCGTGGTATGAGTCCAGGTGATCATGGTGCTACACTTACAATGGGCTCAAAAGGTGTTTTGCATGGTACATCAACATATATGTTGCAGAATGATGATGGCCAGGTCATTGAAACGCACTCTATCTCAGCCGGTCTTGATTATCCCGGTGTAGGGCCTGAACACGCTGCCTTGAAAACATCGGGCCGTGTTGATTATTATTCTGTCAGTGATGCAGAGGCTCTGGCGGCTTTCCGCCTGCTGACAAAGCTTGAAGGCATACTGCCTGCTCTGGAGTCCAGCCATGCATTAGCCTGGATAATACGTGAAGCATCATTTTTAAAGGGCAAGACAGTTGTGATGAATCTATCAGGCCGTGGTGATAAAGACCTTGGTATTCTGGCAGAAAATCGAGATTCTGTGTAGATTTATACAGAACACAATTTAGACAGGATCACAGGATCACAGGATTAACAAGATAAATTGATGTAGTATTGGAGAAGTTTTTATGATTAATAGTGCTTTCAGGCAATGTCGTGATAAAAATGAAGCGGCGTTGATAACTTATTTCCCTGGTGGGTATCCTGATCTGGATACCAGTCTGGATATTATTAAATCCATGGCAGATGCCGGAGCGGACATTCTCGAGATTGGTGTGCCATTTTCTGATCCTGTGGCAGATGGTCCAGTGATTCAGGCAGCTGCGCAGAAGGCATTGGAGCAGGGTATCTCGCTGAAACGTTTGTTGGAAGGCTTATCAGAATATGATATGGGGAAGCCCGTCCTGCTCATGTCTTATCTGAATCCTCTTATTGCCTATGGGGAAACCTTGATGGCAGATGCTCGATCAGCTAGTGTTTCGGGATTTATTATTCCTGATCTGCCGGTAGATGAGGCAGCGTTCTTTTCGGATAAAGCTACAGAACAATCCCTTGATCTGATACTGCTGGCAGCACCGACTTCTTCGGAAAAACGTTTAACCGCTATTGCTAAAAACTCCAGAGGATTTATCTATACAGTCTCACGTACGGGAATAACCGGTCAGGGAGGTGCTGGTATTGAAAACGTCAAGCCTCTGGTTCGCTCACTTAAATCTAAAACTGACACGGCTGTTGCAGTAGGTTTTGGTGTTGACGGGCCTGAAGCCGCAGGGGCAATAGCTGGATTTGCTGATGGTGTAATTGTGGGTACACGGCTTATCAGGGCATTTGATGCCGGAGAAGATGTAGCGGCACTTGTGCGGGAATTGAAAGACGCAACATTACGGAGGAGTGCACAATGAGCCAGAATATATATCACCCGGAATTAAAAGTCTATCACCGCAGCCTGGAGCTGGAATGTGATCCGCTTATTCTGTTTGAACAACTTTACTATAATGATGATGAAGCCGTGTATCTCGAATCATTATTGCCGGATCATACGCATGGCCGCTATACCTTGATGGGCGCACGTCCTCTGGCACGCCTGATCACCAATAAAGAGTGTATTCAGATCAGAACCGGTGATGATGGAATTGTCTATCAGGGGAAGCAATTATTTGAAGCCTTAAGGTTGCTGAAAAAGGGTGCGCCCGCGCATCCGGCAATCAAACCATTTTCAGGAGGTGCTCTTGGATTCATGGCCTATGATGCCATACGTTATGTTGAGAAGCTGCCGGACGCCAATCCGGATCCCTATGATATTCCAGATGCTCATTTTATTGTACCTGCCGAGGTTTTAGTTGTTGATCATCACAAAGCTGTGGTGGATGTAATTATTTATTGTGTCGTCGGTGGTGAAAAACGTCTGGACGCACTTGAAGAACAGATTAGACAAATTTCCAAATCAGTGCCTGCTGCAAATGAGAAAGAGTGTGAATCTGTTGAAGTGCACGGACCGGGACGTGATGATTACTGTAAGATTGTAAATGCCTGCAAGGAGTATATCCTGGCTGGAGATGTCTTTCAGGTTGTTCCTTCACAACGTTTGACCTTTACAGCTCAAGTGCCGGCAATGAACTATTACCGTTCTCTTCGTAAGGTGAATCCTTCGCCATATATGTTTATAATTAAATTATACGATCTGTGTGTACTGGGGTCTTCACCAGAGGTGCTTGTACGATGTGAAAATGGCAAAGCAGAGACTCGTCCTTTAGCAGGTACACGTCCGCGTGGTAGCACAATTGAGAAAGATGATGCATTGGCACATGAGCTCATCACCGATGAAAAAGAGAAAGCCGAGCATTTAATGTTGATCGATCTTGCGCGTAGTGATCTTGGTCGTGTATGTGTACCGGGTACCGTACGTACGCCGCGTTTCATGGAGATTGATCGATTTGCAAAGGTCATGCATATGGTTTCAAGGGTTGAGGGAGAGCTTTCGCCGCAAAAAGATGAGTGGGATCTGGTTGCAGCTACATTTCCAGCAGGTACGGTCTCCGGATCTCCCAAGATCAGGGCCATGGAGATCATCGATGAACTTGAGCCGGTTAGGCGCGGTATATATGCAGGGGCAGTTGGTTTTGCAGACTGGTCGGGTGATCTGGAACTCTCAATTGCCATTCGTACACTGGTATTGAAGGGTAATCATGGTTTATTGCAGGCAGGGGCCGGTATTGTGGCAGACTCTGATCCTGACAAGGAGTATGATGAGACTATTAACAAGGCGCGTGCTCTTTTAGATGCCATAGGCGCGGGAGACAGTATATGATTGCAGTTATCGACAATTATGATTCATTTGTATATAACTTGGTGCAGTATCTGGGGGAACTGGGTGAAGACGTTACTGTTTTCAGAAATGATGAAATAAATGTACATGAATTGAGTGAAATGCAGCCAAAGGGTATTCTGCTCTCACCGGGTCCGTGTACTCCCAATGAAGCAGGTATCTGTCTCACACTCGTAACAGAGCTGTGCGGCAAAATTCCAATTTTTGGTGTATGCCTGGGGCACCAGGCTATTGCCAGTGCTTTTGGTGCTATAGTTGTACGTGCGGACAGAGTTGTTCACGGAAAGACATCTATGATCTATCATGATGGTGCAGGTATATATTCCGGTATTGAAAATCCCTTCAGAGCCACGCGTTATCACTCGCTTTTGGTTGATCCCGATTCTGTTCCCGATTGCCTCATTGTCTCTTCACGAACAGAGGATGGGCTTATAATGGGGCTGAGACATCGCGAATTCCCCATTGAAGGAGTTCAGTATCATCCGGAGTCTATTCTTACAGAACATGGACATAGACTGTTGGAAAATTTTCTGACTCAGACTTGTTAGGCCGGTTATGAATATCAGGGGCTATCGGAGATACTCCACTCTCGGTCTCGCTTTCGCAATCGGTTTTAACATATCCGCTGATTGATTTGGATGATAGAACAAAAAGACGATTACGATTGCGATACCGAATCCGAGACCGAGGTGTTGGATATTGAAAATGTATCAAGTTAGCCGCTTTTGACTTTACCTTTATTCGCACTTCATGAAGCAGGGATGGTGTATTGCCTTCTTGTCAAATGTTACTGTACTTTTACATCCATATTTCGCATTTAGATGGGCAATTAAATAATCTGAAAAATCTGCCTTGCCTTTACTGTACTCGTTTACTGCTTTCCAAACAATGTCCGATTCTAAAACAATAATTTCAACTGCATTCAACAAGGATTGAAAAACACGAATGATATCTGATTTGGCATAACCATAGGCCCCCTTTAAAACCCAACCAACTTCACATAAAACTATATGATTGATAAAACCCGGGTTATTGGCACTGATTTGTGTTTCTATAAAATGGACGGCCTGTTTTGATTGCTTGGGATCATCCTGCACTATATACCGAATCAGTACATTTGTATCAATGCCTGTCATGAGATGCTGCCTCCTTTTGGATGACAGTGTCCATTTCTTCAATCGAAACAATTTTGGATGCCGGTCCAAGCATGCCCTTCATCTCCTTGATGGAAGAGCGCAGGGGAATAATCTGACAATTGTTTTTGTTATCAAGAATAAATTCAATTTTATCTCCAGGATGCAGATTGAGTCGATCCCGGATAGCTTTGGGTACTGTTAATTGCCCTTTACTCGTCAAAGTTGTTAGCATGCTGCCTCCTGTTAATTCCTTACTAAAGGTAAGGAGCTAATTTGGGAAATACAAGGGATATAGATGAGAATGCTATGTAGACGCTCCAGTGTCTTGTTAAAATGGAAGTGATAAATGAATTACAAGTTTCATTAACCTTAACGCACATAATGAACGGGTGCATTTATAAAAAGACGATTACGATACCGAATCCGATACTGTGATGTTGGAAGCCTGTAGGTCCGATTATTCTTCTCAAATTCGACAAACAGTTTCAATGAAAAAGTAAATAATCGCATTTGCTTAATAGGTAAATGTTTTCTATATTTATCCTGTACCGTAAACTGCTCATGTATCATTATATTTTTTTAAAAATTAGCTTCAGATATGCTTGTGATTGATTTAAAAGCATATGGTTTAATTCAAAAAATATAAAGATAAATTTATGTTACTTCATTTACTTTCAAAAACTATCAAATGTCAATCAAATAATCTTGTCATATTTTTCGCGGACTCTATCACCGAAGCAATGAGCAACAATAATGAAGAATTTAGTTTTGAGAGATTGGAAACAGCTGTCAGAAATATCGATATAGCTGCCGGATCAGCCCAAATTCTCCCTGCATTGTTAGGTGAAATTAAAACATTCTGCGTGTGTGGAATAGCACGATGATTTGACGCTGGTTATTCTACGGGTTATGCAGTTTAAATAAATGTCATTCACTTTATGAGGAGACAGCGATGAAAAGATTTATTATTTTAATAAGTGTTAGTATTTCGCTTGTAGTTGCATGTTCAAGTAACCAAGAGAATATTGCAATTTCTTTTGATGGAGTACC
>JAGLOF010000105.1 GCA_023139105.1 bacterium | reverse complement strand
GGGGGGCATTTGTTACGCTTAGAATGCTTCTCGTTCCCACGCAGAGCGTAGGACCCATGCTTCGCTTGTGACGTTCCGCGTCACCCTCCAACCTACTAACACGACATTTAATATCTGTCTGTATAATTCTTTATCATCATGCTGCAATATGCCTAATCTTTAGGGCTAATTCCACACAGGTGCCAGAAGAGCCAAAAAATTTAATCAATAGAATACTTGGAAGAACCAATTTACATGGCACCCTCATGCGGGGCCTTTTTATAAAGAAAGCGTTTGCACCTTCCTCTATAAACCTCTATATTATCAATTATCTTTTATCAAGCATAATGATCGTAAAAATTTAATATGTAAATTAGACTGAGTCCTGCGGGGAACACTTATGCAAATATTGCATTTTATCCTGGATACTATTAAAGATCATTTCAGTCATCATATTGTATTTAGTGTGGGCATACTGCTCTTTACAGGATATTTTTTCGGTAAACTGGCTAATAAAATTAAATTGCCTTCAATTACCGGACATATTGTAGCTGGCCTTGTACTGGGTGAATCTGTTCTGCACATGATTCCCCATAGTGTTGCAATACAGTTGAATAGTGTTACAGAAATAGCCCTGGGCCTGATTGCAATTACCATTGGTGCTGAATTTAACTTGAAACGCTTGAAAAAAACCGGCTCTACGATACTTCTAATTACTCTTTTTGAATCATTTTTTGCTTTTATCGCAGTATTTTCGACACTTACTCTTTTTGGTCTGGATATCCGTTATGCCCTTCTTTTAGGGGCTATTGCGACAGCAACTGCTCCTGCTGCTACTGTAATAATAATAAAAGAACTGCGTGCTCGGGGCAGTTTTATTGACCACCTTTATGGTGTTGTTGCCTTTGACGATTCTATTTGTGTATTGTTGTTTTCCATAGTTTTTGCCATTGTCACGCCTTTGCTTTTAGGTGGAGCTGCAACCGGAAGCGGCATTGCACTAGGAATTGTTCATGCAATAAAAGAACTCTTCTTTTCTGCGCTCATAGGCTTGATTGCAGGTATTATCTTTCATGTTATTGCCAGAAATAAGCATAAATCCAATGAAATTTTAATTATAGCTGTAGCTGTTATATTTCTTACTCTATCCATAGCCGTTGCTTTGGAATTATCGCTATTGATTTCAAATATGGTATTGGGAGCTGTGCTCGTTAATCTTTCCCCGAATAACAGACGGATATTTCATGTGCTGGAACCGATTACTCCTCCCGTTTTCGCGCTGTTTTTTATCCTTGCCGGAACAGAACTCAACCTGCATGTGTTTTCCCAGCCTCAAGTTATTGTGATGGGTTTATTATATCTTGCAGCCAGGTTTGCAGGTAAATATTCCGGTGCATACACAGCTTCAATATTGACATCTGCACCTCCTTTAATACGAAAATATCTTGGTTTTTGTCTATTCCCTCAGGCTGGTGTGGCCATTGGTCTTGTTTTATTTATGCAGACATCACCTGTACTGGCAACAATGCCTGATGCTGTAAATGAGATGCTTGTCTTAATTGTTAATGTAGTTTTGTTCAGTATATTTATCAATGAGTTGGTTGGTCCTTCAATTACCCGTTTTGGTATAAAAAGGGGTGTGGCTCTTAATGAATAGATAGGTAGCCAATATGTCTATTATTGATTTGATTCAGAAAGCAGAGTGTACAACACAGCTTCGTTCCAGGAATAAAGAAGAGTGCCTTCAGGAGCTTGCTGAACTTGTTAGTCGTAATCTGGAATCTATTTCTCCTGAGAGAATTCTCAGGGCGTTAAAAGAACGTGAAGAGATGGGTTCAACAGGATTTGAGCATGGTATTGCAATTCCCCATGCCAAAATTGAAGGATTAAAGGGATTCTCTCTGGCTATGGCAAGAGCACCCCGAGGTGTGAAATTTGAAAGTCATGATGGAAAGAAGAGTTCACTGTTTTTTGTAATTATTGGGCCGGCTGAGGCTTCCAGTGAGCATCTTAAAATATTGGCTCAAATATCACGTGTTACCCGTCATGAAAATGTACGTACAGCCTTGATGAATACAAATAATCCAATTGATTTTAAAGAACTATTTGTGCGCTATGCTGATCCTGATATAGCTACAAAAAAAGAGGATAAAGGTAAAAATAAATTATTGATTGTTATTTTAACAGAGTCCAGGTTTTTTGATGAAGTTATGCAATTATATACTGAACGGGGCATTCGCGGAGCTGCAGTAATGGACTCAACAGGGATTAGTCAACAGCTGATGAATATTCCTTTGTTTAGTTCATTTCTAGATTTTTTGGGTGAGCACTCTGATACATCAAAAACAATTATTACTGTGATTCCTGAAAAAGAAATTGCAGCATTAACATCAGGCATTGAGGAACTGACAGGAAATTTAGATAATCATACAGGTGCAATGATAATGGCTGTAGATCTTTTTTACTTTAAAGGTAGTCTGGAATCATGATTTTCATGAAAGAGTGTGTGGAAATGGTTAAGCGAAATTATATACAGATGCGTGATGAATTTCTCATGCATTGGAAAGCATATGTTTTTCAGAGTATGTTTGCAACAATTGTAATGTTTCTTGTATTATTATTCTTAACACTTCAAAATGCAGTAGTTGCAGCATCTGTAGGATCTTCGGCTTTTGTGGTTTTTGCCATGCCTGATTCTATTCCTGCCAGAGCACGAAATGTAATTGGAGGGCAAATTATAGGTATGCTCTGTGGGCTTTTGGGTTATGTGATAGCCAATTCTACACAGGCTCCGGAGTATCTGGGATATGCCATTGCTGTCGGCCTCTCGATTTTCATCATGGTAGTAGTAGATATGGAACACCCTCCCGCTTCAGGCACAGCACTGGGTATTGCAATAACATCTACCAATTGGAATATCTCATTAGGTGTGATTGCTGCGGTAGTATTGCTCAGCCTGACAAAAAAAATATTTAGAAAATATATTCGTGATCTGGTCTGAAATTTGATTTATCGATATTTTTTTTAAACTACTTCTGTTTCTAATAGCTTTTATATTAATTAAATTGTAGTATTCCACCTATTTTTATGTTACCTTATACGATCTTTTTTAGTTAAATAGCTAATGTTTTTAAATTGGAGGGTGTCCATGTTACATAATTTATTCTGGCTGGTTCCCGCCGGAAGTGTACTGGCCCTGGGCTTTGCCTGGTTCTTTTTTCGTCAATTGATGAAAGAGAGTGAAGGTACGGAGACCATGGCAAAAATTGCAGAACATGTTCGCAAGGGAGCTATGGCATATTTGAGACAGCAATACAAAATTGTGTTGATTGTTTTTATCGTACTCACAGCCATATTTGCGGCAATGGCCTATATCTTTAATGTGCAGAATGAGTATGTCTGGTTTGCATTCCTTACCGGTGGTTTTTTCTCAGGACTGGCAGGTTTTTTTGGTATGAAAACCGCAACATATGCCAGTGCACGTACAGCAAACGCCGCACGTAAATCCTTGAACCGTGGTCTACAGGTTGCTTTTCGTTCCGGTGCTGTAATGGGCCTTGTGGTTGTAGGCTTGGCGTTGCTTGATATTGCTTTATGGTTTCTCGTATTAAACTGGATCTATCCTGCTGCTGACAATGTTCATAATCTGGTTATCATTACTACTACAATGCTGACATTTGGTATGGGTGCATCCACACAAGCACTGTTTGCCCGTGTGGGCGGCGGTATCTTTACCAAAGCTGCTGATGTAGGTGCAGATCTTGTTGGTAAAGTTGAAGCAGGCATACCTGAAGATGATCCCCGGAATCCAGCTACTATTGCAGATAATGTCGGTGATAATGTTGGTGATGTTGCAGGTATGGGAGCAGATCTCTATGAGTCATATGCTGGTTCCGTGCTGGCAACAGCAGCACTTGGTGCTGCTGCCTTTATGAGCCTGGGTGTTGAAATGCAGTTTAAGGGTGTTATTGCACCCATGGTAATTGCCGCAGTAGGTACATTACTTTCTATTCTGGGAATTTTTGCAGTACGCACTAAGGAAGGCGCAACACAGAAGCAATTACTTGGTGCTCTCAGCAAAGGCGTTGATCTGAGTTCGATATTAATTATTATCCTAAGCTTTTTTATTCTCAAAGCTCTTGCTTTACCCAATTATATTGGAATGTGGGGCTCTATAGTATTTGGCCTGATTACTGGTTGGCTTATTGGTAAAGAGACAGAGTACTTTACTTCTGAAGCTTATAAACCTACTCAGGAAATTGCCAGAAATGCTGAGACTGGTCCTGCTACTGTAATTATCTCAGGCTTAGGTACAGGCATGCTCTCCACGGCTTTTCCCGTATTGACAATTGTCATTGGTACTATGATGGCCTATCTCTGTGCATCAGGATTTGACATGAACAATGTGTCCATGGGCCTCTACGGTATCGGTATCGCTGCCGTGGGTATGCTCTCCACATTGGGCATTACGCTGGCTACTGATGCATATGGCCCAATTGCTGATAATGCCGGCGGTAACGCAGAGATGTCCGGTCTGGGCGAGGAAGTCCGCAAACGTACGGATGCACTTGATTCACTGGGTAACACAACAGCAGCAACCGGCAAGGGTTTTGCCATTGGTTCTGCTGCACTTACTGCACTGGCACTCCTGGCTTCATATATTGAAGAGTTGAAAATAGGTCTCGTACGTATCGGTGAAACTACTATTACGCTTTCCCGTGGTGTAGTAGATACCTCCACAGCTACATTGACAGATTTTATGGAATTCTATAATGTGACTTTGATGAATCCCAAGGTGCTCATGGGTATGCTCCTCGGTTCCATGATGGCCTTCATGTTCTGTGGTCTGACCATGAATGCTGTGGGTCGTGCTGCTGCTGCCATGGTAGAGGAAGTACGTCGTCAATTCCGTGAGATCAAGGGTATTTTGACAGGCGAAACCGAACCGGATTACGCCCGATGTGTAGAAATTTCCACAAAAGGTGCTCAGCGTGCAATGATGCTTCCATCCTTGCTTGCCATTGCCGCACCAATTGTAGTTGGTTTGATTTTTGGTGTAGCAGGTGTGATGGGTTTACTTACTGGTGGTCTGGCTGCAGGATTTGTCCTGGCAGTATTTATGGCTAATGCAGGCGGTGCCTGGGATAATGCCAAGAAATATATTGAAGCGGGTGCCCATGGCGGTAAAGGTTCAGATGCTCATAAAGCCGCAGTTGTAGGTGATACTGTTGGTGATCCTTTCAAGGATACGTCCGGGCCCAGCCTCAATATTCTAATCAAACTTATGAGTATGGTGGCTATTGTAATGGCTGGCCTGACAGTGACATTCTCATTATTATAAATTTTTATCCATAGTTATTTTAAAAGGCAATCCATTTCTGAGGATTGCCTTTTTATATATTGAATTTGTTTTGTTTAATTTGTATTTTTAAAAGTATTAAGGTTTCACTCCCAATATAATTTTTTTGTTTTCAGGAGATACAATTGGAATATCAATTATATGCAACATGCCCCAATGAATTGACAGATTTACTCGCCAGAGAAATTGTGTCAATTGGTGGCCGTGATGTGAGGACTGATTATCGTGTGGTATATTTTTCAGCTTCTAAAGAAATAGCGTACAAGGCTCATTTATCACTACGTATGGCAAGCAGAATTTGTAGAATTCTTAAGGAGATTCCCGCACAATCGCCGAGAATTATCTTTGACAAAGCCAGAAAAATTAGATTTCATGAACTCTTTGATGCAACATTGCCAGTGGCTATAAATGTATTTGCAGCCAACGATGGAGGCAAGATCAGTAATGATTTGATTGGAAGTAAACTTCGTGAGGCCATTAATGATTGCTTTAAGTATTATTTGAAAAAGACACCCAATCGTAGTTCCTGGAACGCTCCAATCGGTATTACAGGATATTATAATCATCGACGTCTTCTTGTAAGCGTTGATACGTCATTTGAAAGCCTTCACCGACGTGGATTTCGAGTTGAAGGGCATCCTGCACCATTGAAGGAAACACTGGCTGCCGCCTTATTGACTGTCTGTGAATATGACGGAACCATGCCCTTTTATGATCCCATGTGCGGTAGTGGTACAATTGCCATTGAAGCTGCACAGATTGCAATAAATCGAGCACCGCTTATTCATCGACAAAAGGGTGGTTTTGGTCTGGAATATCTTCATGATTTTGATCCCCGGCTTTGGCAGAAAATCAGAAAACAACTAATGGCCGATGAGCGGAATTCAAAAGTACGTATATTTGCATCAGATATCCAATCTCAGTATGTTGATATATCCAGGCAAACTGTAAAGAATGCAAAATTGGTAAATATGATAAGTATTGAGAAAAAAGATTTCTTTAAAACAGAGAAACCTGCCGAACATGGACTTTTAATTGCCAACATACCTTATGGCCTGAGATTAAATGATACACAAATAAGTAAAGAATATTTACGCGCTCTCGGTGATAAATTGAAAAATAGTTATAAGGGATGGCGGTGTGGTATATTGGCACCAGTGTCTGCGCCGTTAAAAGAGGTTGGACTCAAACCACTCAGGCAGGTGCCGTTTTTAAACGGTACTGTGCCTGTAAAATTGTTGGTTTTTGATATTTATTGAAATAGTAAAGTGTAATCCCCAAAAGGAAGAGGTAACTCAATGAAAGTAAAAAAAATCTTATTTGGGATTTTGATATTAATCTCAGTTTTGATAGTAGTTCTTATTTTATTCGAACATGTCCCCAAAGAGTATGCCGCATCTGACAAGTACCGGCTGGTCTGGAACGATGATCCCACATCAACGATGACCATCATCTGGGATCAATTGAAAGGTGATGAGGCTACTGTACTTTACAGCAAAAAAGATTTTGGCCGTAAACA
>JAGLOF010000104.1 GCA_023139105.1 bacterium | reverse complement strand
GGGGAATTATAATGACCCGTGACAAAACAATTGCAGGGTAGATCTTTCTGCAAAAGAGTATTCCCTGCTTGAATTTTTAGCGTATAATGCTAATAGAGCTCTGAATAGAACAACAATTGCAGAACATGTCTGGAGCTATGATTTTGATCCCGGAACCAATTTTATTGATGTGTATATCAATAGAATACGTAAAAAAATTGACGAAGGCCATGAAAAAAAATTAATCCATACTGTACGTGGTTATGGATACATGTTAAAAGGATAGATGATGAAATTGATTTCCGGTTACAAATTAAAAATCATTCTCTGGTACACCGGGCTTTTAACTCTCATTGTCACCGGTTTATTCTACTTATTGAATACGATTGTTATTCGTGAGCTCACATTTGAGGTTGAGAAAGAAATCTCAGACAAAGCAAAAATGATCCGCTACCGCTTTAAAGTATTGGAAAATCCGCCTGAAGATGAAAAACATTTTTATAGTGATGCATTGCCGCACAGACATATTGATTTTTGGGATATCCGTGAACGTGTAGATTATCCCAATGAAAAGTTTTTGCTTGCAGTAAAACGCGGTGATGAACTCTTGTATCTGACAAAGAGGTACAGAAAATACGGATCTCTCTTGAAAAATTCAGGTTTTACTTCAATAAAACCTGAACTATTTTTATTCAATGAAGCTCCTTTCATACTTGCCCGCATCGATAGAGGGGGCTATGATGTATATCTGGGATACAATGTCTCATATATTTATAAAATCCAGGAGTCATACCGTCGCATTTTCATCATGTTCTTTCCTTTGGTTGTGATCCTTTCAGTTTTATGTGGATATTTTGTGACTCAGCAAAGTCTTGCTGTGATTCGCCGCATCACTAAAACTGCCCGTGGTATAACAGCAAACAATCTTGATGCCCGTATTAAAGAACCCCGGGGCAATGATGAAATCAACAAACTCATTCAGACATTAAATTCCATGATTGATCGCCTGGAAAAGGGTTTCAACATCATCCAACAGTTTTCACAGGATGCAGCTCATGAAATCAGAACACCTCTGACCATAATCCGTGGAGAACTGGAAGAAATACTCGCCAGGGATGAATGCCCTGAAAACATCGCACTGACCCTTGATAATATTCTTGAAGAAATACAGTATTTATCTTCGATTTCAAACAAGTTACTTCTTATTCACTCCATGGAACAGGGTAAAGATGAATATGATTTCCAAAAGCTTAATCTTAAAATCATTCTGGAGGAAGTTTTTGAAGATGGAAAAGTTCTTTCTACTTCCGGTGAGAATAATATTTGTCTGGAGATGGACCTATGTGAAGAAGTATATATTAACGGTAATCGTGAATTAATTGTCCGTCTTCTCTGGAATCTAATTGATAACGGCATTAAGTATAATCATGACAATGGCAGTGTATCTTTGAGTCTTGCAAAAAATGGCAATGAAGCTCATCTGAAAATATGTGATACCGGAATCGGAATAGCAGAACATGAACTACGCCAGATTTTTACACGTTTTTACCGTGTAGATAAATCCCGCTCAAGAAGATTCGGCGGCAGCGGGCTTGGATTGTCAATCTGCAAATGGATTGCTGATCTTCATGACAGTAGGATTGAAATAAAAAGTACACCCGGTGAGGGGACGGAAATAACCGTATTGCTTCCTGTTGCCTGAAGTACGATAGCTTTATTATCTGTACACAATAAATTCTATGGCCTCAGGCACCAACGCCATTCCCATATACCGCCATTAAGCAGTTCAACACATTGCATCTCTCCTGTAGAAAAAGGCCCTGCATATGGAGAACCCAGCGGCAGAAGCGATGCCATTAATCCATAAACAAATGGCATGTGTGAAACCAGCATCACAGAACTGTCTAATTCTCCCAACTCGTGTCGTAATTCCATTGAATCATCATCAGGTAGCAATCCTGAGACAGCGTTCATTCCATACACTGGCTTGAATACAGATTGAAGAATTTCAGCAGTCTCCACGGCCCTTAATTTAGGGCTGTGCAGTATACGTTGCGGATGGCAATTACCTTGAGCCACTGCCGCGTCTGCCACATTTTGAATTTCAAGCTTTCCAGCTTTTGATAACGGGCGTTTATCATCGTTATATCCACCAAGTGCATCACCATGTCTTACAATATATATAAACATTTGATTAACTTTCTCTATTATTCATATGACTCGGGAATGATCTTAAAATTACTCTTTAAAGCAGCTGCCAATGCCCAGAGTGCTTCACTCTTCTTCCTCAGTGTATCCTTTGGAAGATGCCGATCAAGCGGCCGATGAAGTAATACTCCCTGTGCTTCAACAACACCGCCGGGGCCTACATACACACCAGGAAGAATACGGCATATACTTGATTGTTGTCCAATTCCTCCTGATAAAGACCATGAATAACCGAATCCTTTGCGCCACCAATCATGATCCGGTTCTGACTCATAATAACGATTCTTAACTGCCGGATAAATGGAATCAAACAATTCTCTGGATCCACCAATATCAAGAAATCGTTTAAAGGCCGTCTGTTTTTTGCGAGGTTTCGGAGGCTTCCTCAATTCTGCAAGCAATGTTTCATCTTTTTCTCCTGAGACAAGCCGGGCTATTAATGAATCAATATCACTGCAACAACAATGAGTCAGTGCATGTGTCATATCACAATAAAGACGATCCAGCATTATTGCAACAGGAGAAATTATTTGGGAAAAGAGAAATGTATTGCTCAAAAGTTCAGGTAGTGTATGGGGTAGTTCCAGCTTCAAACCCATATTGTTTATGTCCCAGCCAATGTGCCATTCCGGACGATCCTCAAATAACTTTCTAAGGCGAGTATGAATGAAATTCGACAAATCAACAGTATATTCATTCTCACCAAATATTCTTCGTGCAGGTAAAGAGAGCTCGTCACGACGGATCCAGTCTACTATCTCACTGCATTTCCCTTTTTCCGGAAAAGCCGGCCAGCCCCAAAGCATTGCATGCCATTTGGTTGGAACACTCTGAAAACCGCCTCTCTCTTCTCTACCCCCCCAGGCTCTGGGAGACCAATTATATCCTACATAAATTGATTCATTTCCCTGACGCCCGGCTATAAATTCCAGAATGAATTTCCATAGCTTCATCAATGAATCCCCTTCTTGCAGAGGAACAGCCTCCGGGCCGGAAATTATGCGGTCTGTGCTGGTTTCCATGATCATAACATGTATATCCGGACTATATGGACTGTACACGGATATCACAGACCACGGTGCACCATCTATATCAATAGTTGCAAGAATAGAAGGTGCTAATTGACGTCGGGTTTCATACAGATCCAAAACATCTTCAGGTCGTAGTCGTTTTGAGGGCCTTGGCGCATCTTCTCCCGGGTGAAGAAGTGGTGCCAGGGGCAATGTAATTCGTGGTAACACTTTATCAAAATTAGTTGGCACAGACTACTCCCACCTAAATAATTTCTTTGAAATCAACAAGCCAGCAATTATCAAACCGGTTAAATATCCAACGGCGAGCCAGTGGTCTGACCAGGGAGCCCCAATCCAAACACCTCTCAGAAGGTCAACAACATGTGTCAAAGGCATAAACTTGGCGATCATACGAATTGTTTCCGGCAGAGCCTCTCTTGGCAGCATGGAACCGGAAAAGAAAAGATTTGGATAGAATATAACCATGGCCACAATTTGAGCTGTTCGCGCTGTAGGCAGTACGCTGGCCAGCACAAATCCGAATGAAGCAAAACTGGCTGAAGCCAGAATAAAAGCGGCAATGGCACTCAAAATCTGTCCGTCAAAACGCATATTCCAGATTAATTTACCCAGAATAATTAGCAGGCCCATGCCACATGCAGATACTGCAAAGATAACCACAACCTGTGCAATTAATATTGATAAAGGATGTATAGGAGTCAGACGAAAACGCTTTAAAATGCCCCTGTCGCGGTATTCGGAAATTTGAATAGAGAGAGAGATAAGTCCTGCTGTTGCTATTACCATTGCTGAAAAGGCTGGTACGGCCTGATCAATATATCCATGACCACCGGAATAATTTGTAGAACTGTTTCCCCAGATACTACCAAATAAAAGCAGAAGCATGGGAGGAAAAATCAAGGTAAAGAATGCGCCCATGGGTTCTCTCAGGAATAGTCTGAACTCAGATATTATTAGTGCGTGTAGTTTTTTCATATTACTCTACCTCCATTTCCATAGAATGCCCGGTTACGGAAAGGAAGACATCTTCCAGATTAGGCTGTTCGGTTCTGAGGTTCTTAAAAGCGATATTATTGCCGGCAAGATATTGAACGACTTCAGCAATCATTTGATCTGTCTCACCAGAGATAGTGAATGTGTTTTCGGTTTTATTAAGTGTGATAACATGCTTCATTGTTTTTAATATTGAATCATCACATAGTTCAGATTCAAAAATCAAACGTTTTTCACCACCCAAACTGTGAATCAAGGCCTGAGGTGTATCCAGAGCAATCATCCGCCCTTTGTCTACAATGGCAACACGATCACATAATCTCTCAGCTTCTTCCATGAAATGTGTGGTTATATAGACAGTTTTGCCTTCATCACGGATCTCTCTTATCAGATCCCACATATTTCTTCTGGCCTGAGGATCAAGGCCGGTAGTAAGTTCGTCCAGGAATACCAGTTCTGGTCCATGCAACAATGAAAGTGCGATGAATAGCCGCTGCTTTTGACCACCGGAGAGTTTGGAGAAATATTGCTGTTCTGTCCCCTCCAGCCCCAGACGTTTAAGAAGTGCCATGCAATCAATACGGACATCATACAAAGCAGCATACAGGTGAAGAATTTCAATAACCTTGGAACGCTCCTGAAGTGCTGATTGCTGCAACTGAATGCCAATACGAGACTTCAATACATCAAATTCAGTGGATGGATCATGCCCAAGCACTTCTATTGAACCGGAATCAGGCGTCCTCAATCCTTCAATGCATTCGATAGTTGTTGTCTTGCCTGCACCGTTGGGACCAACCATTCCAAAAATCTCTCCTTTCTTGACTTCAAAGGAAATATCATCTACGGCATTGATATGGCCATATGTTTTTTTCAGATTTCTTACGGTAATTACAGGTTGCATTGACATTTTTTTTAACCTCTGTAAAGTTCGACTATATAAGTTACTATATTGTTGCAAATCTTATTCGTTATATAGGCTTATATTTTAACTTTTAAACCATGAAACTAACTAAACGTGCTGCTCTTTTTTTTCATCTTATGTTTGCATCAGTCTGTGCAGATTTCCATTTTTTGAACTGTATGCAATAAAAATTTCATCTGCCATTCCAGGCATAATTTAATTTAATTTTCTCTGGCATACCCATATTTCCGATCACCTATCAATACTCAAAATGCTCAGCGAAGGTGCAATTGGTGCAATTATGGTGCAATTAGAATTCATAATAAGAGCCGGCACCTTTGGTTTCTGATGATTTCAGAATCTTTTTTTCAACCAGTTCTTTCAAATCTCTGGTTGCTGTCATTCTGGAAACTTTAAATTTATCCTGATATTCTTTATTTGCTATTTTCCCGTTTTCTTTGACATATTCAACAGCTTTAATTTGTCGTTTACTTAATCCAATTTTATTAAGCTGCTCTGTTGAATGTCTATCCTTAAAAATAGTAACTAGGAGACCGCCATTAAACTCTATTATTTCAGGCTCTGGCAGTCCGGCATCTTTACAGGAGTTAATAATTTTCAAAGTCCCCCGTCCCCAGGCATCAATATAACCGGCTTTAAAGCAGGCATCTGCAATAATTGGATTTCTTGGACGTGATACATGATGTTGCTTAAGGTCTTCTACCTCTATACCTTCGGGCAGGCTGCCTTCATTCCAGATGGAAAGCTTATTCTCATACACACGTAATTGTATCATAGACCCCATATAGGATCTGTGAACCATTGCGTTTAACAGCATTTCTCTTAAAGCTGCTACCGGGTATTCTCCTTTTTCAATGCGAAGCATACCCTCAAAATCAATATGTTTTGTCAGAAATTTGTGGTTGAGTTGGGCCGGGACTTCTTGAAGGAGTTCCACGAGATTACCTTCTTCAACCTCTTGAAACCTCAAATCAGCATCATCTACCCCAAAACGGCCAATTTTTACAATAATATTGGGATAAAATTTATTGGGATCTTTACCAAACAGAATAATCGCAGCTCTTTTTAATTTATCATTATCCAGCAGGCGAAGTTTTTCCAGAATTTCTTTAGTTGAAAGTCCTGTCGTATCCGGTAAACGTCCGCTTTTTTCTGCAGTAATAAGATATTTTTTCAGGCTCGTCTCATCTATATCCGCTAAAGTTGCGCCTTCTTCAATGACATCATCCCAGGTTTTCCCGGCCTTTTTAAGCAAAAATTCATTCAGGGCAGTGCCGGTAAATTCTATTTTTGTGCTTCCGCTTCGGTAATAATATCTTCCGCGCAAAGAGACCGGCACTGAATATGGTAGAACAACGATTTCAATATAATGATATTTACCACTCTTTTTAAGGTTCACTTCACAAACAACACCCAGTAAATCTCTTATCTTATTCGGGAGCAAGTCCATCAAAGATTTAAAATTATCAAGGCCGGTTACTTTTCCGCTATCATCCTTACCAATATATATTTTACCTCCACTGGCATTGGCAAAACCGCATACCCATTTCAGGTAGTCGTTATGCCAACTTTGTTTGTATTCTATGTTTTGATTTTCGGGCATTACTTTTCCTCAGTTATATTTTTTTAAAATAACGACGGGTATTCTTTTAACCGCTGGGTTGCCCAGATGCGAAATTGGGTTCCTTGCTGAGATTTGACGCGATAACCCACCGAGATGATGACATCGAGATTGTAGTAATTGGTGTTGTACAATTTGCCATCTCGGGCAGTTGTTCGGAAATTCCGAACAACTGCATCATGAACAAGCTCACCTTCTTCAAAAATATGCTTAATATGTTCACTTACCGTTGCTTTTGATTTACAAAAGAGTGCGCATAGTTGTGCCTGATTTAACCAAACCGTTTCATCCTCCAGCCGAACATCAAGTTTAATGGCACCCGACTGGTTTTGATAGATTATAACTTCGCCTTTATTTTCCATCATATATTGTTCTCCTGCACCAGAATATCTGCCAGTTTGGCTGCGTTCAGTTTTACTTTTTTCCTGATAACTTTTGCCGCAGTTGCATCATACCAGCTGACCGCATTTAAAATCGTTTTTTCGTCATGGTAAGCCCCAAAATAAATTTAAGGTTATACTGATTACAAAAGTCCATAACTTCCGGGCATCCATAATGTGAATTACCTCTTATGATGATGCCAACCTTTGGCCATGCTTCTCTGATTTTTTGAATGATCCGCTTTAAGATCATCACAATCTCTTTTCCTGAAGGACGCTTTCCCGGCCTGAGAATCGTGCTAATTAGTTTAAATTTGAATCATTTTGCTTATCATAGTCAATAATTTGACATGCTGTGAACGATAGGAAGTCTCCATTTATGGACGCAGAGCGTCCTGGACTGTGTTCCCACGGAATGTAATGCCCTTTGGGTAGCCTTGGGAACAAGGATAAAACTTCTTGAAAAAGTCAAAGATTGGGCCAACAGTTTGATCCTATAAAGAAATTTATGCAAAATCGTTAAGTCGTTTTGCCGGTCTCTTCCGGCCAGTTACTCATTTCCTAAATAATGTAAATAGTCCCACCCACACCACCGGCCTGGTACACTTCCCGATTTACCGCTCGACATGTGGTCGAGTGCAAATCGTATTCGTTATACATTTACTCTATAGCGAAGCAGGGAATATCCTACAGAAATAATTGCATCAAGATTATAAAAATCGACAAGGTGCTCTACCTTGCGTTTCCCTTCTGTTTGAACTATTCGAAATTTTCGAATAGTTCGATTTTCATCAGCCTCACCACTTTTAAAAATTTCTTTTAGATGATAATTTATTGTATTTGTTTGTATCTCAAATAACTCACCCATAAGTTTTTGAGTAAGCCAAATAGTTTCATCTTCATAACGAGCTTCAAGGCTGTTTGAACCATCTTGCGAAGTAAAAATTAAAAACTCAGAAGTACTGTTTCTTATTAATGGTGAATGGTGAGTTGTAAATTGTGAATTATTTTTTGACATCACTTTTGCCTTTTGATGTTATTATAATTGATGCTAAATTTTAATTAACTCAACAATATCACTAATTATTGATTGATATTGTTTTTGTTCTAAATAATCAGATTGAAACAGTAACTCAATCCAATATTCTGTTTCGTTAGCTTCTTTTTGTGCAATTGCTATATTGAGTCCACTCTAAGAATAAAAAAACATATCCACAAAATAAAACAATACTATGTCGAATAAAACAACCGTTTTTGTGAATTATTCAGGCTAAAATGTGTTGTTTTTTTTCATCTATTGTTTGTATCAGTCTATGCAGATTCCCATTTTTTGTACTGTATGCAATAATAATTTCATCTGCAATTTCAGTCATAATTTCATTTCGTTTATTTGCATTCCCTTGTGTCACATGCTTCTCATTTTCGTTGAATGGGCTTATTATCAATAATCTGTTTTGTTCAACTGCTTTACGGATTTCAATGGGCCATAATTTTTTCATTCCTCTTGCTAAAACTAGAATCAAGGGCTGCTTACCATTTATAAGAATATCAAAAACGTCTTTCTCAATACGGCTATGGAAACCTGATATTATACAATTGCCTTCTCTCTTTTGTTCAACGGCCCAATCCAAACTTTTCAGGATAATATCAGCCGGGCATTTACGGGAACAAAGAAATACCGTTTTATGTTTGCCAAGAATAGTTTTATTCCCAAAATAATACAATTCATTTTTTTCATGTAAACTCATATAATTTATTTCTGGCTATTGCCGGTTGGAAAACAAAATTATGGTGCAATTGATGCAATTAAAATTCATAAAAAAAACATGCACCTATGGTCCCAGATGATCTGAGAATCTTTTTCTCTTTCAAATCTCTGGCTGCGGTCATTATTGTTCCAACTGTTGCTTATCATCTTTACCCGGAAAATTTTTCTTAGAGATAACGCTTCTTCCCAATTCTTTTTCTGCCTCTTTTCTGGCATTTCCGGCAACCTTACCGCCTCTTTTTGCAACATTTTTATTCGCACCAAAGGTATCTGGTTCTTCTTCTTTTGAAATTTCGGTGGTCATGCGTTCACCGAGCATAGTAAAAATCAATTCCAAATCATCCATGTGATCACGAAGGTTGGCTTTTGATCTTTTCGGCAGGTTTTTGAGATTTTTATATTGATCTGGAGTCATGCCAAAGGTTGCTTTGGATATTTCTGCGGTTAAAATGGCGTAGTCCTGTTTTCCATTAATGCCCCGCTCTTTCCATTCATCGGTAAGGTTCTGCCGTATGGCAATTCCCCGTAATCGCTTATCAATCCAGTCTTTAGGATAACCTTTCTTTTCAT
>JAGLOF010000103.1 GCA_023139105.1 bacterium | reverse complement strand
ATATCCTGGATCAACATTGTATTATTGGCCCTTGTGACAAGTCTTGCCGTAAAGATCAGGCATTTACAACATATTTGAATGAAGGACTTGTCACAAGAGCCGACAGCATGGTTGCCTGTATTAATGCTAGTTCCTACGGTCTGAGGCTGTGTGATAACTGAGAAGTTGAATTACATACATAATAATCCTGTTCGTAAAGGTTTTGTTGAGACATCTGAGCATTAGAAATACAGCAGTGCCCGGAACTGGATTGCCGGCGATGATACATTTATTAAAATTGACAAAGGATTGATTATTTAGCAGGGGCACAGCCCCAGGGCGAGTCCTAGCTTGATTGTTGATTAGTTCGGTAGAAAACACTCGGAAGTTTACGGGTTCACTAATAACTCAGGAGCATACATTGTGAAAGATTTTAATTTACAGCTATTTAGTGACTACGCAGAAAATATCATAATAAGTTTAGTTATTTTTCTGCTGATTGGTGTAGAAATATGGTTAATAAATAGAGGGTCAACTTACCTGAAAAATAAAGTCATATATTTCAAATCCAACTTGTTTAAAATACAATCTTTTGAGCTTATTCCTCTTGGAAAACAAAAACTTGTGGTGATTGGTTTGATCAATATTTTTAGAATTTTGACCATCGTCCTGAGTATTAATTTCTCACTCTTATTTATTTTAGGTTTATTTCCAGCTACTAAAGCACAAGTAACAAAATTGCTCGAATTAATTATAGTGCCTATTAAGGGGAATGTTTTAGATGTGATTGATTATTTGCCAAAATTGTTCGCAATAATAATTATTTTAATCATATTCCGATACTTGTTTAAACTCGTCAAAATACTTGCAAAAGAAATAGAAAATGGAATGATCAGTATTTCGACATTTAGACCACTCTGGGCTAAAACAACTGCCAAAATCGTTAATTTTATTCTTTTGGCATTTATGCTGATTATGATCATCCCAATCATGCCAGGCTATGAATCTTTGGCTTTTAAGGGTGTAGCCACTTTTTTGGCTGCTTTAATAACAATTGGAGGAAGCTCTGTCATTGCAAATTTTATGGCGGGCATTGTCATCTCCTATATGAATCCATGTAAATTAGGAGATTGGATACAAATTGAGAACACAACTGGAGAAGTAATAGAAATGTCTCAGTTTGCAATAAAAGTTCGAACTGCAAAAATGACTATTGTCTCGATCCCTTATACAAAAGGACTAAGCTCACATATCGTTAACTTTAGCGGAGAACAAGAAAATCATAGTATCCTTTTGCATACGAATGTAAGTATCGGCTATGATGTAGGGTGGGAAAAAGTCAATGAATTGCTTATCTCTGCGGCTTCGTTAACAGAATCTGTTGATCATTCAATCCCAGCTTTTGTTAGACAAATAAAGCTGGATGATTTTTATGTAGTCTATGAATTAAATGCCTATACAACTGATATTAGTCAGATGTATCACACTTATTCAGAACTTCATAAACATATTCTCAATGTCTTTAATAAAGAAGGAATAGAAATATTGTCACCGCATTACCGTATAGAAAGACCAAGCGGTGGGACCCTGTAACAAAAAATAGCATAGTGTGAAACGACGCATAACGATCTATCAAAGGAGAGACTATGAAATATAAGCCCATGTCGGTTTTCGTACTGATGTTTATGGCAGTCATCATATCTTCCTGCAAAAAAGGTAAGGATGTAATCGGGCCGGAGAATGTTGAAGTGGGCAAGGCGTTTTTTACTGTATTGCCTTTGGAGCCGGAAGAATTCTACTTATTTGTCAATCTGGGCCACATGAATCCGCCCGGACATACATTCCCTTCAGCACATGGTGGATTTTATCTAACAGATTATATGAATAAACGTCCTGTTTATAGTCCGGCAGATATGCGAATCACCCGGTTCAAGGTTGCGGAGCATGTAGGAAAGGGATACAGCGATTACACCATTGAAATGGCAGTCAATGACGGGCAGTTCAAAGTTATGCTGGGGCATCTGTCCTCCATTCATCCCGCGCTTCTGGCTCAGGCCCCGCCACTGGAAGATGGAGAATGTGAAAGCTATTCCTCCGGTCTCGATTCATTCAGAACGTGCATGCAATGGGTGGATATTCCCGTATCTGCGGGTGATACGCTGGGCGAAGCAGGCGGCAATCCGGGGCAGTTTGGTCTGGACTTTGGTGTATACAATCGTGCCATAGACCATGATTGGCAGTGTAAGAAACTGCTGGAGTATGATTATCCGTGGGCCGTCTCTCCTATGGACTATTTCACGGATGAAATTAATGCCATACTGATTCCCATCACTGGGGACGGATTGGGCGGCAGGACGGTGATACGAACCACGTCGCCGATTGGCGGACGGGTTAATTTCAATTCGCCGGGTACAGCACAGGGCATCTGGTTCAGAACAGGAGCGCCCCTGTTTCCGGAAAATCAGCATATCGCGCTGGTCTATCACAATGCGGATCCGGATGTTCCCATCATTTCCGTGGGCACCAGTCAGACCGGGCTGCCCAGTGGGGAATACTCATTCACCCCTACAGATACAGGCCTTGCCAACCGGCACTTTGTTGATGTGGTATCCAATGGACAGGTTTATACTTATCGGATACATTATCCCACTCCCACCTGGTTTTTCGAATATATTCTTCTTGTACAAATGATATCTGAAACAGAAATAAAAATCGAAAAGCAGGAGATCACTGCCGGGCCGCCATGGGAATTCACGGACAATGCGGTTGAGTATGAGCGGTAGACCAAATAATTTTATGAGCAATTGCAAACGCCCAGGGGCACAGCCCCAGGGCAATCTCAAACATGAGATTTACTTTCAACAAGACAAATGCAATCGGGCGGCAAATTAAGTCGCCCGTTGCTAACTCTCCATTTTACCACCATAGGTTTACTGTATTGTTAAATACATTAATCTAGTTATTACTGATAAATCTTCACAATATTTAAACTGAATTGATCATCTGTCCATAGTATATATGACAATAAACATTAATTTGGCTGAAAATGCGTTATTTTTGTCATTGCAGCCTATTTTGATGTTCTGTATATTGTCTTTCGAATACAGGAGTCTACCTATGAGTCAAATAATTGAATTTGTGATTTTTCCAGGTGCGTTAGGGCTTGATATAACAGGTCCACTTGAAGTTTTCCACACGGCATCTGCAATTATTGAACAAAAGCGGAAAGAAAACACAGGATATAAAACCAGGTTTGCTGGGGCTAACAAAGGACCTGTGCGTTTAAGTTCAGGTCTTGAGATTGTTGCAAATGCCACGTTTAAAGATATGTCATCTGCTGACATACTGCTGGTTCCAGGTGGCAGTGATGTAAGCAAGCTAATAAATGATTATGATTTTATGGACTATATACTTAAAAGATCAAAGCAAGTAAAGCGCATTATATCTGTATGCAAAGGAGCTTTTATTTTAGCTGCAGCAGGACTTTTAGACGGCAAACAAGCTACGACACATTGGAGAGTTGCTGATGAATTAGCGAAACGCTATCCCAAAGTAAAGGTGAGACCCGATGCTCTCTTTATACATGAAGATAATATATATACCAGTGCCGGTGTAACAGCTGGGATAGATCTTGCCCTGGCTTTAGTAGAAGAAGACTTTGGTGTATCAATTGCGATAGAAGTAGCAAGATTACTGGTTCTGTATTACAGACGCCCGGGGTCGCAATCTCAGTTCAGCACACCACTGAAAGCACAGGAAGCAGCCGGCAAGCGTTTTTCAGATCTTCACAATTGGCTTGTGGATAACCTAGGTGCTCCAATTTCAGTTGAACAGATGGCAGAATATTCAACTATGAGTCAGCGAAACTTCACCCGGGTATTCAAAATAAAAACCGGAATGACGCCCAATAAATATCTGGAGACTCTGCGCCTTGATAGAGCAAGAGAAATTATGGTTGCAGGAAATGAATCATTGGACAGGATCGCAGAGATTAGTGGTTTTGGCCGAGAAGAAAGGTTGAGACGTGCCTTTTTGCGGCGCTTCGGTGTTACGCCATCCCAATACTGCCTACATTTTATTCAATCCTGAATAGGACATATAAGAGGTTTTGTATAAAATTAAATAATGTGTTAATTTTAAGAAAAAATCAAACAATTTTATTAAAGGGAAAAGAGATGAAGAGATTATTAATGCTGAGTTCAATTTTATTACTGATTATTAGCTGTACAAATTCCGGGAATCAAAAAAAAGAAGAGGGGAATATGAAAATTCAACTTATAAGAAATGCAACAATGAAAATAACCTATGCAGGACGAACGTTTCTCACTGATCCAATGTTGTCTCCCAAAGATGAGTTTGATCCCTTTGCCGGTATAGCACGAAACCCAACAATCGATTTACCATTTCAGGTAGAAGAGGTAATAAAAGGGATAGAGTGTGTAATTGTCACCCATTATCATCCGGATCATTTTGACACAACAGCGAGTGAAATCATACCAAAGGATACACGTGTTTTTTGTCAGCAGGGAGATGAAGGGAAGTTGACAGGACAAGGATTTCAGAACGTCATTCCTATTGATACGTCTTACGTGTGGGAAGGAATTACCATCACTCGAACAGGCGGTAAACATGGCAGCGGTGAAATACTTCAGCACATGGGAGAAGTATCGGGATTTGTATTTCAAGCAAAAGGGGAACCAACCATCTATTGGGTAGGAGACTGCATCTGGGACGATGAGGTGGAGAACGCCATAAAAACATTTAATCCCGACATAATTATCACACACTCTGGTGGTGCAATTATTCCGGGTTTTGAAAATGATCCTATACTAATGAATGGAGAGCAGACCATCATTATGGCCAATGCTGCTCCGAAAGCCAAGATTGTTGCAATTCACATGGAATCATTGGACCACTGCACGGTGAGCCGCAAAGCACTTCGTAAAATGGCAGACAGCGCAATGATACCACCCTCCCGGTTAATAATTCCGGAAGATGGAGAAATATTATCATTCTAAAACTTAACAACAAATAACTATACAACAGTTGTATTGCACCGGGATTCCAATCCCGGTGCGCATTGTTTTACAACATCATTACGGCCTTTTGATCCTCATGACCTTTGCAGTTTTCAGTGTAATAAAATAACTCCCCGCAGCGTATATAAGACTGTTCGGAGAACTAATGCTAATCGATTATACCTTGACGAAGTAGGATAATGTTTATACATTGATCTTACAAATATCTTCACCCTGAAACGTCAAACGACTGCTATTGTTGCAGACCAAGACACCGCTTACTGTCAGTTTATTGATACTGTATAGTCATTACCAGGTTGAAGAATAGTATATAAAAATCTGTACTACCTTTAATCCTTCTTCGGGTTTAATTTCCAGAAACTTGCTCCGAGCTAGTTCGTTCCATTATTAAAAAAGATTTAATCAGATTTATCGGTATTATATTTGCATGTCAATAATATAGTAAATTATAGCCGGAGTGAGATATGAAAAAAAATGTTATAATTTTGATTATGCTATTACTGGCAATTCAACTCAATGCCGATGATCTTGATTCATTGCGGATCAATGAATTCATGGCCCTCAATATTGCCTCTCAATTGACAGATGATTATTCGGATTTTTCTGACTGGATTGAGCTGTATAACAGTGGAAGTCAATCTGTCAGCCTCAGCGGGCTTTATCTGACTGATAAACTGGATGATCATTTAAAATGGAAAATTCCTGATTGGTTAATAATTCCGGCTAACGGCTATATCACCTTCTGGGCAGATGGGAAAGACATTGAACAGCATACCAATTTTAAATTAAGTGACGGGGGTGAAGCAGTAGGTCTGTTCAGGGCAGACGGGACAGTGGTTGATACAGTTACATACCAGCAGCAGTATGCTGATATCTCATATGGTCGATATCCCAACGGTTCGGACAATTGGCAGTACTTTAACTCTCCGACATGGAGAACTGCAAACTTTTTACCCGGATCTGTTTCTTCTACCCGAGCTGATTCACCGGTATTTTCTCAGAAGAGTGGATTTTTTCAATCTTCAATCCACGTTGCTTTAACATCTGAAACCGGAACTGCTATATATTACACTCTTGATGGTTCATTCCCGGATACCTCATCAATATTTTACACTGTTCCAATAACCATTGATACAACCACGGTTGTACGGGCACGATCTTTTTCAGACAGTATGCTTATGAGTACTGTTGTTACTCATTCTTATCTGTTTGATGAAAATACAGAATTACCGGTAATTTCCATTGCCACTGACCCGTATTTTCTGTTTGATGATTCAGTTGGAATAACTCTGGGAATCAATGTGCCTGTCCTGCTTGGTTCGCCTCCACCTTTTGATCCCAATGCAAATTTCTGGCATAAATGGGAGCGGCCAGTCCATATCGAGTATTTTGATACTTCAGGCGTATGCGGATTCAGTCAGGATGCAGGGCTCAGGCTTTTTGGTGGAGCATTTGGCCGCCAGATTGTTCAGAAAGCATTCTCTCTCTATGCCAGAAATAAATATGGTGACTCAGATTTTGATTATCCGCTATTTTCTACCAAGCCTATGAAGAGATATAAAAGATTTCTGCTGCGTGCATCCAGTAATGATTATAATCGTACTTTTTTCCGTGACGGGATGATGAATACACTTGTTATCGGTCAGATGGATATTGATTACATGGCCTATGAACCGGCCATAGTTTACATCAATGGTGTTTTCTGGGGCATTTACAATATCCGGGAAAAAATGAATGAGTTTTATCCTGAAAGCAATCATGGTATTGATAAAGATAATGTTGATCTGCTTGAGGGAACGGGGCAGGCTTCAGCAGGTACAGAAGATCACTATCAGAATTTACTGACTTATATCAGATCAAATGATTTATCCAATGATATTCATTATAACTATGTTAAGTCTATGATAGACATAACAGGGTGCATGAATTATTTTATAGCTCAGATCTATTTTAGAAATCACGACTGGCTTCATCAGAATATCAAATTCTGGAGAGAACAGAGTTCAACCGGAAAATACCGCTGGCTGCTCTATGACACTGACTGGGGTTTTGGAGGTGAGGTACATGAAGGGGAGGAGCAGTATACGACCAATTCTATAGCCTGGGCGCAGAATCAGGGGGAGGCTTCTGATTTTTTGGTGAATTTACTAAAAAATGATAATTTTAAAAATGAATTTGCTCAGCGAATGATAACGCATTTGAATTTGACTTTTAATCCTCACAGGGTTCTGCAGATTATTGAGACATTGATGATGAGAATATTTCCAGAAATGGAGAGACAGGTTAATCGCTGGGGAGCCATTACAGACATGGCTTACTGGGAAGAACAAATTGAAGTGTTGCGTGAATTTGCCCGGGAACGTTCAGGCTGGATGATCACTCATCTCTATTCTTCATTTGAGCTGCCAGATACAACCGAATTGATTGTGGAGGTTTCAGATCCAATGGCAGGGTATGTGAAGGTAATGGATACTCCTGTTCCGGTGCCTATTGATGCAGGACCATGGTTTAAAAATATACCGATTAAACTGCAGGCAGTCGCGCGAGCAGGTTATAAATTTAGTGGGTGGCACGGTAATTATTCCGTTGAAACTGATACTGTTACAATATCGATTACTGATACAACCTGGATGTTTGCTGTATTTGAAGCGTCTTCAAAGCCATCTCTGGTTATTTCAGAAATTCATTATAATGCTTCAAAAACTCTGCAGGGTATAGATGATGATTATGAATTTATTGAATTAATTAATACCGGTTCAGAGAAGATTAACCTTACAGGATGGCAGTTCAATAAAGGTCTCACCTTTACATTTCCTGCAAATAGCTATATTAATCCTGCAGAGGCTGTTGTAATTGCATCAAATAAAGCAACATATGAGAATAATGGATATCAGGTTTTTCAATTTACGGACGGCAGTCTTACTAACTCCGGGGAGAAAATTTGGCTTGTAAATTCTACAGGAATGGTGATGGATTCAGTTGATTATGATGATCAGGCTCCCTGGGCGACAACTCCCGATGGAGATGGCCCGTCTCTGGAATTGAGAGATTTGTTATTGGATAACGGAGTGGCAGCAAACTGGCAGGCAAGTTCTGAGGTCGGTGGAACACCGGGAGATGGACCGGGCTCTACGGTTGTGGAAAGTACTGTTATTCCTCAGTTTTATGAATTGTATTCCAATTATCCCAATCCATTCAATCCTGTTACTAATATTAAGTTTTCTATCCCCGGGCAGTCTTATGTAGAAATAAAGGTATATAATTTAAAAGGGCAGCTTATGGAAGTATTGCTTCAAAAAGAGTTCAATCCCGGAACACATATTATTTCCTGGGATGCTTCTGATATGACATCAGGTATATATTTTATAAAAATGGATTCCGGGGAATTTTATCAAATTCAGAAATGCCTACTAGTCAAATAGAGCTAAAAAATAATATGTTTATATAAGTCAGCAATCAAAGAATTGTTCGTCGTGTTTTTGAGTAGATTGATATATAGTGCATGAAAATGATATTATAATGTTTGGTATTTACAGCGTAACAATTGTCGTGGAATTGAGTAAACTATGTATTAATAGGCTGCAAGACCATCTCTAATTGAGGTATTGCTACTCTCGGCTGTTACTTCATCCTGAAAATCAGCCCTCCGTGCTTCATAAATTACTGATATGTACTAGGACAATAGGATATTATACTATGATTTACAATTTTATTAAAACTACATTCCGTCATTTGAAAAAATACAAAACCCTGTCCATAATCAATGTCCTTGGCTTAAGCGTGGGCATGGCTGTATGCCTTCTCATCCTTCTATGGGTGGTTGATGAGATTAGTTATGATCGATACCATGTGAATAAAAATAATATTCATCGCATGGCTGTTGATCTTGAAGCGGGCAGTCATATGGTCTATCCAATGACTGCACCCCCTTTGGCCCCTCTACTCATCCAGCAATATCCGGAGGTTGTCAATGCAGTCCGTGTAGAACGCCCTCATCGAGCTTCTGTAAGATATGATGAGAAGGTCTTTCAGGAAAACGGTGTCTGTCATGCGGATAATGCCCTCTTTGATATTTTTACTTTTCGGGTGTTGAAGGGAGATGTGAATACTGCTCTAATCGCCCCTTATACTATGGTGATCACGGAGACTACTGCTGAGAAGTACTTTGGGGATGATGATCCATTGGGGAAATCACTGAGGATTAATGGGCAGCTTGACTATATGATCACAGCAGTTATCAAGGATGTCCCTCTCAATTCTCATTTTCGTTTCAACATGGTCTGTTCCTTTGAAACCCTTTATGCACAGAATCGGCCGTTGATGGAAAATTGGTTTCATATTCAGTTCTACACTTATCTTCTTTTTGCAGAGAATACTGACATTGACGCATTTGTAAAAAAGATGCCAGAATTTATTAACACGCATATGGGAAGCAGTCTGGAGGCCATGGGGGGGAAGCTGGACTTTTTCCTTCAGCCGCTGCTGGGGATCCATCTCCATTCCAAACTTAGTGGGGAGATTGCGCCGCAAGGGAGTATAACCACAGTTTATCTCTTTTCCGGGATTGCCCTTTTTATCCTTATTCTCGCCTGTATTAATTTTATCAACCTGTCCACAGCACGGTCATCGGTTCGGGCCAAAGAAATTGGCATGAGAAAAACAGTAGGGGCTAATCGACTCCAGCTAAGGATACAATTTTTAACGGAATCGACTGTCATTTGTTTTTTATCGCTATTCTTGGCATTATTTCTTGTCAGCCTGGTGCTACAGTCATTTTCTTCTATAGTTGGCCGTGAACTGGGATTCCAATTTTTAAAACCGATGCATTTATTATTTATTCTGACTGGTTTAGGATTATTGGTTGGATTTGTTGCTGGCAGTTATCCTGCATTAATTCAATCACGATTAACACCGATTAAAGCTCTTTCCGGAGGTGACAAAGGAAAGAGACGCTCACGGCTTCGCAATGGGCTGGTTGTTTTTCAGTTTGCCATCTCAATCATACTCATTATCGGAACCACAACCATTACCCACCAAATCCATTTTATGAAGCATAAAGGTATGGGATTCGATCAAGAGAATGTGATAGGTATTCCCGGCGCCAGAGGTGCTTTACGCCAGCATTCCCTGGAAACTATCCGAAAAGAATTTATGGAAGTGCCGGGTATTTTGGATGTGGGTGGTGCTTCATTGATACCCAGCCGGGGCACGCAGCGGGCCATTCTCTTTCCTGAAGGTTTTTCAATGGACCAGCCGCAGATGGGGGAGAAACTCTTTGTGGATGCCCATTATATTTCCACAATGGGAATGGAATTGACAGCCGGCCGCAATTTTTCTGAAGAGATGGGTTCAGATGGAGATGAGACAGTGATCATCAATGAGGCAGCTGTCAGGGCTTTTGGATGGACTGAACCTCTGGGTAAAACCTTTTCTTTCAGAGCAGCTCAGGGACCGGAGAGCGAATTCACCACCAAACGAGTGATTGGTGTGGTAAAAGATTTTCATTCGGCCTCTCTGCATCAACAGATTGAGCCTTTGATTTTTTATTATGACACACCGCGAATCCGTTATATAACTTTACGGCTCGCTCCGGGAAATTTGGATGATACACTTGATCAACTTAAAAGAAGATGGCATTCCCTGTTTCCTCATAAACAGTGGCGATATTTTTTCCTGGATGAATCTATTGACCGGATGTACCGCTCGGAAGAACGTTTTTCAAAAATTGCACTCTCCTTTTGTCTCCTGGCGGTACTGATCGGTTGTTTGGGACTTTTCGGCCTGGCCGCATTTTCTACAGAACAGCGTACCAGGGAAATCGGCATTCGCAAAGTGCTGGGGGCCACCCATAGCGGAATTGTGAAACTGATATCCGGAGAATTTGCATTGTTAATTGTCCTGGCCAATCTGCTTGCCTGGCCTGTGGCCTACTGGGGAATGCAGCGGTGGCTTGAGAATTTTGCCTATAGAGCAGAAATCGGCTGGTGGATTTTTATTCTAGCCGGTATTTCCGGTTTTGCAGTGGCTTTGCTGACTGTGGGGTATCAGGCTATAAAAGCGGCCCTGGCCAATCCGGCGGACACATTAAAATGCCAATAGATTGTGACACAGTAAACTGCTAGCAGCCCAATATATAAATATTTTTAAAATTAACAGGATTTTTTGAGGTGGAATATTGTAAATAATAAAAAGGGGCTGACCTTTTGAGACAGCCCCTCTGATCTGCATGGGCAATATTAATTAAAGTTTATTCAGTGCAAATGCATAAGCGCCTAATGCAATGGCTTTGCTGGTGCCAATTTTGGAAATGCCAACACCCACACGGCTCATTGGATCATAAAGTATTTTTTTTGAACTACCCGGAACGACAATCTCTTTTGAATTTCCTTTTTTAAATAGTTCAAGAGCATCGGCATTCTCCAGATTAAAAGCACGCACAGCCAAACGCCTGTAAGTATCACCCTTGGGATTTGTATAATTAGCATTCATTTCTTCAATCATCTTAGGGAAAAATAGAGATGATGCTCCTGCAACACCGCCACCGATTACGGCAATTCCATCAATGAGAGTCAGGACATTGGCAATGGCATCGCCCAGGACTTCTCCCATTCGGCGGTATGAACTGAGGGCCGCTTCCTGATTACCTTGAAGGTTGCCGGTTGCAATTTCAAAAATATCCTTGGGTGTGGGCGCATCCTCAAATGAGACGCCGGTAATTCGGGCAAATTCCCGCTGGACAGCGCGTATGCTTACGCCTTCTTCGGCATTCATTTCAGGATTCAGCTTATTGCGCAGCAGCCATACTTCTCCGGCCCCGGAATTATCACCAATAAATAATTCACCATTGCGTACAATGCCGGCACCGAAACCTGTGCCTAAAGTGAATCCAACTAAATTCTTAAACCGCTTGGGACTGCCCGCATCCTTAAGTAGTTGGTTGATGTATGGAAGAAAGCCGGCAATTGCTTCGCCGTAGGCATAGAGATCACCGTCATTATTTATAAATACAGGCATGCCAAATTGTTCTTCCAGCATTGGTCCCAGAGCGATACCGCCGCGAAAAGCCGGCAGGTTGCCCAGATCGCCTATAATGCCGTTGGGGTAATCGGCCGGGCCTGGAAATGCAAAACTGATGGCTGCCGGTTTTACCTGAAGAAGGCTCTGCACTTTTTTAAATCCCTGAACAAGTGTATTCAAACATCGATCTAAATTGTCAGCATTAGATGGCAATGCGACCGGTTCTATTACTTCTTTACCGCCCTGAATGGCTGAAAAAACAAAGTTTGTTCCACCTGCGTCCAAAGTTAACACTGTTCTTTTATCTGATTTATAGTCCATTTCCATCGCCCTGTTATTTTGGTGTACATAGCAGTGTGCACCATTTATTGCAACGCACACTGCAATTGTTAGTGGTGTTTATTGTGCTGTTTTTCTGCCCTTGAGTGAGAGTAAAAACAGATAGCCAAAACAGGCCAGGGGAACAATATAAGCAAAGGATGACATGCCGGAATCAATCAGCTTACTCATCACCAGGGGTACCAGTGCACCGCCGCTGATGGCCATGCACATGAGGCCGGAGAGTTCACTGGACCGTTCGGGCTTCTCTTCAATAGTTATAGAAAAGAGCATAGGCCAGATATTGGCAAAGCCCAGACCGCCAAGCACTACACCTGCCAGGATAAAGTACGACTGTCCGGTCAACATTAAAACAAGGCCCAGAAGTCCCAGTGCCGCAGAAATTCTAAAGAATGTCCTGGCATTTAATTTGATACTGCCGGCAGTAAGTCGTCCAACTGTTACAGTGCCAAAAAAGAGAGTTGGTCCCAGTAATGCGGCTTTATCTGCAGCAAATCCAAAACTTTCCAATGTTGGTTTAAGAAAACGGGCCATACAGACTTCTGCACCAACATATAAAAATATACCTAAAACTGCCAAAGCAAATACAGGTTCTTTTAACAGGCTCAGTGATGATCCGATACTGGGCGGCACATCAGCTTTGGCTTCATCTATTTTTAACAGAGCGACAAAAATAAATGCCAGAGTCATAAATACAAAAAATACCGGGAAAACGCCTCGCCAGCCCATGGCGGCAAAGAAGGGCAGAATGAGTACAAGGCCAACCAGGTAGGAAGATCCGGAAGAGCCTAATCCCTTAATACCCTGAGCAAGGGCCAGGTTACGGCTGTAATTACCTTTAGCACTTACATCAAGCATTATAGGATTGCCGGCAACCTGAAGGAAGGTTGTGCCAATGCCCAATAAAAATATGCAGGATAATAATAGCATAAATCCGGGTTCCATAAAGGTGGGGACAGCCATAGCAATTATATTAAGTCCCAAACCTAATAGCAGAAGATTCTTTTTACCAATACGTGCGGCAAGCACGCCGCCGGGCACACTAAAAACTGCAAAAGCAATGAATACAAAAAAGGTGAGCAGCGTGGCCATCACAGTGCTTAATTCGTAGTTTTTTTGGACTGCACTGGCCATGGGACCCATGGCGTCTGCAATTCCCATAACCAGAAAAGCGAGAAAAATCGGCATCGTTTTCAGTTTCATTTGTATTAATCCTTTCGTATTCTATCCAAGTTTAGATTAATATAACAATTTTTTCTATTTTATCAGCATTATTTTTTTAAACTTTATGTTGAATCGAGTGGATAGTCGGACTGCCCTTTTTAGTGTCATAAAAAAAGTACAGCATATTTCCACGGAAATTACACGGAGCGTACACAGAGAAGGGCAGAAACGCCAAATACTGTAATGTCATGGATTGTACGGATATCCCAATGGGAGTGTAAGAGTTGTTTTTTAATTCTGTGAAAATCCGTGTAGATCCGTGGAGAAATTTGTTGCATTGTGGAAGAAAAGAAGTGTTATTAACCAATCAGAACAATATGGATCCCTCAAAAAAAGGATCACGGTCATTCAGATTGAGTGCCCTGTTTTCGACACTTTTCAGTTGTTAAAAAAACAAAGCTATAAAAAACAGCAACTTAAGTACACTAAAAATGATTTTTTGGGGTGTCCCACCATATTTTTTGTAATATTTACACCT
>JAGLOF010000102.1 GCA_023139105.1 bacterium | reverse complement strand
AGGTAGAAGATCACTATCTGCAATTCTCCAGAAGTTTTGATTTTGGTGATCTGCCTGCAGGCTACAACCTCACCGAGACTGCTGACAATGGCGCCCGTCATGAGTTACAAAATACTGGACAGATCTACCTGGGATTAGCCATAGATGCTGAACTGGATGGGCAAGAGAGCACAGATGCAGGCCGGGCATCTTCGTCTGGTGATGACAACACCTCTGGTACCGATGATGAAGACGGCGTATTGGTCATGGGCTATTGGCATGATGGCACAAACGGTGGATCGGTGCAAGTGATCGTTACGGGCAGCTCAGGCTATCTCTCTGGCTGGATAGACTGGAATGATGACAATGACTTTGCAGACACCGGTGAGCAGATTTTTAACATGCAGGCTGTGACTGCGGGTGTAAATGTTCTTAGTTTCGATATTCCGGCAGGGGCCATTCCTTCCAATGGCACCTATAACCGGTTTGGTCGTTTCCGCCTGGATGACAGCAACACATCAGCCATGACCACTACCGGGCTGGTCACCAATGGAGAGGTAGAAGATCACTATCTACAATTCTCAAGGAACTTTGATTTTGGCGATCTGCCTGCTGACTATAATTTGACAGAAGCGGTTGACAATGGTGCCCGTCATGAATTACAATATACCGGGCAGATCTACCTGGGACCAGCCATAGATACTGAACTGGATGGGCAGGAGAGCATAGATGCAGGCCGGGCAGCCGATTCCGGGGATGACAACAGTTCCGGCAGCGATGATGAAGACGGTGTATCTGTGGTTGACGGTTGGCTAGAAGGCACAAATGGCGGAGCAGTCGAAGTGTTCGTCACGGGTGGTTCCGGTTATCTTTCAGCCTGGATCGACTGGAATGATGACAATGACTTTGCAGACACCGGTGAGCAGATATTCAACATGCAGGCCGTGGCTGAAGGAGCAGACACCCTCAGTTTCGATATTCCGGCGGGGGGCATTCCAACCCCTGACACATATAACCGCTTCAGCCGTTTTCGTCTGGACGACAGCAACACTGTAGCTATGACAACAACAGGGCTGGTCACCAATGGCGAGGTGGAAGACCATTATCTGCAATTTACAGGGTTTAACCTTGTGGTTGTTTCCCATACGCCCGCACAGAATACCATTGATGTATCTGTGAGCAGTTCCCTGTCTATGACCTTTTCCAAGAACATCAACGCTGCTACACTCAATGACGATATCACTTTCAATGTGGACGGCTCCCTGTCTGGCGAACATCAGGGAGTGTTCTCTGGCGGCGGCACCTCTACCATTACATTTGATCCAACCAATGATTTCGAGGTGGGTGAAGTCGTCACTATCACTTTGACTACAGGTATTCAATCCACAGATGCGACACCATTGGATGCACCCTATACCTCTCAGTTCTTTGTGGAAGCACCTTTCGGTAGTTGTACTTTTATGGATAGTGGCAACAACCTGGGCAGTTATCAAAGCTATGATATTTCCCTTGGTGATCTGGACGGCGACGGTGACCTGGACGCTTTTGTAGCCAATTCCAACAATCAAGCCAATAAAGTGTGGAAGAATGATGGTAACGGCATATTCACTGACAGTGGTCAGAACCTGGGCCTTGCAGACAGCTACGATGTTTCCCTTGGCGATCTGGACGGCGATGGCGATCTCGATGCCTTTGTAGCCACTATGTTTGGTCAATACAGCAAAGTCTGGCTAAATGACGGTAACGGCATATTCACTGACAGCGGCCAGAACCTGGGCCTTACAAACAGCACATGTGTTTCCCTTGGTGATCTGGACGGCGATGGGGATCTGGACGCCTTTGTAGCTAATCACAATACTTATAACAAAGTCTGGCTCAATAACGGTAGCGGCACTTTCACTGACAGCGGCCAGAACCTGGGTTTGAGCAGCAACAGCTACGGCGTTTCTCTTGGTGATCTGGACGGCGATGGGGATCTGGACGCCTTTGTAGCCAATTATAAAGATAAAAACATAGTCTGGTTGAACAACGGCAGCGGCACTTTCACTGACAACGGCCAGACCCTGGGCAATTCCCAAAGCAGAGGTGTTTCACTGGGTGACCTGGACAGCGACGGCGACCTCGACGCCTTTGTGGTCAATTTCGATGAGGCCAACATAGTCTGGAAGAACGCTGGCAACGGCCACTTCACAGACAGCGGGCAGAGTCTGGGCAATTCCTCTAGCACAGGTTTTTCCCTGGGCGATCTGAACGGCGATGGCGATCTCGATGCCTTTGTGGCTAATTACGATCAGGCCAACAAAGTATGGATTAACTATTTTGAAGCACGCCTCCAGGCCAAGATCTTCCTGGAAGGCCCTTACGATGACACGGCCAATGAGATGAGCACAGCCATCAACGGCAGCATTCCCCTTACTTCACCCTATTCTGAAGATGCCCGCACCGTGGCCGACATACCCTCTACCATTACAGATTGGGTACTGGTTGAACTCAGATCCACCGCTGACGGCAGTACAGTCAGATCCAGGAGCGCCTTTCTACGCAAAGACGGTTTAATCGTCGCTGATGACGGCACCACCGAGTACATCACCGTTGATGCTGCAGCCGGTGATTACTTCATCGTCATCCGCCACCGCAATCATTTGGCTGTGATGAGTGATGAGGTGCATGCGCTGGCAGCAGGCAATTCAACATTGTATAATTTTACTACGGGGTTGGATAAGTACTATGGTGGAGAAGCGGCGGTTGTGGAGAGCGGGGTGTACGGGATGTATGCGGGCGATCCCAACTGCAGCAGCGGAGTCAACGCCACCGACTATATGACCGTAAAAATTGTCAACGGTTCCAACGGCTATTTTTCTGAAGACTGCAACCTGAGCGGCGGTGTAAACTCCACCGACTACATGGTGATAAAACCCAACAGCGGCAAAACATGCAATGTGCAGTAAGCAGCACCTGGGTATAAACACTACGAACATATAAATCAAAGGATAAGTCAATGAAGTCCAAAGTCTTATTAATACTCCTACTGCTTGTTTCAAGCGCACTGCTCGCTGGTGACATTACGATGTCTTTGTCTGGTGTGAATCCGCTGACCCTGAATGTCAAGGGAACAACCAGCAACCAGGAGGCCGGCGGCCTGAGCATCTACATCTATTATAATGATGATGGAAGCACTGTTCTTGAAACAGGCAATGTAAATGACACTCAGTTGGCCACCAACTGGGGCTGGGGCACGGGTTTACGGACCATGAATATCCAGCCCGGCACCTGGTCCAGGGGTGGGCATACATTCACCCGGAGACTTTACTACGATAACAGCGCCGTCTTTTCGGCCGATGATTACTGGACCACAGGAGGCATCAATGCCCTGGTCTGTACATTTACCTCGGTCGGCAGCGGCCACGCTTATATTGAGGCCAACAGTGGGGGGAACGGTGACTTTACTGCCAGTGAACACACGGTCAGCTATGCCAACCAGGACCAGTCCCTGCCGGTGGAACTCTCTACCTTCTCCGCAGAGCATGTCTATAACGGTGTGCTGGTGAAATGGACAACGGAGAGCGAAACCGACAACCTGGGATTTGTTTTAGAGCGGGCGAATGATTTCTCGCCCCTACAGTGGGATGTGATAGCCTCCCACCAAACCAACGATGCCCTATGCGGTCAGGGCAACAGCTCCGTGCGCACGGATTATTGCTTCACCGACGAGACCGTCCAGCCAGGCCAGACACTCCGCTACCGACTCACTGACGTAAATACCGCAGGTGAGGTGCATGTTTACGATATCCTCCAGATCACCCTGCCCGATGCACCAAAAGAGACTGTGCTGGAACCCCCCTTCCCCAATCCCTTCAACCCAGAAACAAAGATTGGCTATCAACTGTCAAAATCATCCCGAATTGAAATTGTAATTTACAACCTCCTCGGCCGCAGAGTAAAAACCCTGGTCGACCGATATCAGACAGCCGGCAGTTATAACATCTACTGGCATGGCCGGGATGAGGCGGGCAATCAGACATCGACCGGAACGTATTTGATTGTGTTGAGAACAGTAGAGGGTGTAAAAACACAAAAAGTTGTGATGATACGATAAACTAAAATAAGACGAAAAAAGGGGGAGGCAGGGTAATTACTTGTCTCCCTTTTTTATTTGCTATTGCAGTATAAAGTATTAACTTTAATTATTCAGATTCCAGATTAATAATTAAGTAACTTTTCAGACACGAAAATATATGTTACCAGATTTACAATCCATGTAAAGACATGCAGATCGATCAAAAACAACCAACAACCTCACACAAATAAAATAGTAAACGCCATTGAAGTCACAATTGAGAGTCTAATGAAGTTTACATTCACAAGATTTAATCGATTCCACACAATGAGTATCATCTACTTTATTCTTTTCATGCATATAGGCCATGCGCCAGCCCAAGACGGTAGTGTTCACATAGAACATTTAGGCCTGGAAGAGGGATTGTCTCAGAGCTTGGTTACCTGCATCTTTCCGGACAGCCGTGGCTTCATCTGGGTAGGAACCGGTGATGGCCTGAACCTGTATGACGGCTATAAATTTTCAACCTTCAAGCATAACCCTTCAGATCCCACATCATTAAACAACAACTTCATCCTCTGTATTTTTGAAGACTCCCGTGGCATTATCTGGGTGGGTACCGAAGGTGGCGGTCTCAATCAGTATAATCCCCAAACCGGCCTGTTCACTTATTATGTCCATGATCCGCAGGATTCAACCAGTATCGTGAATAACCGTGTCTTTGTTATCTATGAAGCACCTTCATCCCCTGGTGTATTGTGGCTTGGCACAAATGGCGGTTTGGAGCGAATTGACATTACTCAAGCTGATACCCAGCTTCGCTTTCAGCATTATCGCCATGACCCCGATTATGCATCCAGTTTGAGCAGTAACTATATCCGATCCATTTTTGAAGACAGCCAGGAAAATTTTTGGGTGGGTACCGGGGATGGTCTTAATATACTGAACCGACACACAGGCAAGTGCATACGCTACCAACCGATTATCGGAGATACCACCAGTCTGAGCGGCGCCCATATACAGCTTCTTGTTGAAGATGCTGATGGAAATATCTGGATAAACACAGACCATAACGGATTGAACCGATTTGACAGATCAAACAACTGTTTTATCCGATATCCTCAGGATCAGCTGACATTCATCGGGTATAACAGAGATGGAAAGGCCTGGCTGGATACACCGAATGGCCAGATCCGCATGCATCCGAACAGACATAGATTCGCCCTGTACATGCAGCAACTAACCAATCCGAATACGATGAGTCAGAATGGCCTGGTTCAATATCATTGGTTTGAAGAGGGCATCATTTGGGTTTGTTCTAATTCAGGCGGGATTAATAAAATCGTGTTCATGGACAAGGGATTTGAGCATATTCATACAGGAAGCAGTCCGGGAATGAGCCTCGCGTATAATTCCGTGTACGCGCTTCAGGAATCAAGGATCTTCTCCGGCAGGATCTGGATCGGAACAGTTGGCGGTGCCCTTTCCTGGTATGACATACCTGACAAACAAATCACCACCGATTTCATCTATGGCGCTGCTAATGGAAAAAATGAAACCATCCATGTCAGAAGTGTGTATGAAGATCAGCTTGGACGCGTTTGGCTGGGTACAACCGACGGCTTGAAACGGTTCGAGCCCAAAACGGGTATTTTTCATCACTTTGTCCACGATTCAACAGACACTGCGAGTCATCCCTCTGAAAACACCGTGAATGTGCTCTTGATCGATCCGCTAAATCCTGATCTCCTTTGGGTGGGCTTTGATATCGCCGGATTGGGCTGTTTTGATATGAAGCGAGAATCGTTCACCTATTACACCCATAATCCGACCGATTATCTATCCATCGGTAATAATCGGATCACTGCTTTGCTTTCTGCCGGAAATAATAAAATATGGATTGGTACCAAGCAGGGGCTCAACCTCTTTGACCTCAGATCAGGCCACAGTATCCGCTATGGCTATAATTCGAATGATCCTGCGGGTTTAAGCCACCCACACATCAAATCCCTTCATCAGGATGCCTCACGTTCTTTATGGGTTGGAACAGCAGGCGGTGGCATAAACCGGCTGTCTTGGCCATCCGGTGAGCCCGGTGATGAGAGCACTGTTCAGATCAAGCGCTACACTGAAGACGATGGTCTGCCTAATAATGTGGTTTATGGTATCCTTGAAGACGAAGACGGGCAGCTCTGGCTCAGTACTAACGGCGGATTGGGCCGGTTTGATCCAATTGGGGAGAGCTTTCAATATTATGATCAGAGTGACGGTTTACAGAGCACTGAATTTAATACAGGTGCCTTCTGCCGCTGCCGGGATGGGCAGATGCTTTTCGGTGGGATTGGTGGATTAAACCTATTTCACCCCAGTAAAATCAACATCAATACTCATGCTCCACCAGTGGTGATCACTGATTTTCAAATATTCAATGAATCAGTCCACCCCGGACCTGGGTCACTTCTGTCAGCTCCTATTACTGCTACCCGTGCAATAACCCTCTCTCACCGGGATTACGTTTTCAGTTTTCAGTTTACCGCTCTGGATTATGTAAATCCTGCCAAAAACAGATATGCCTATATGTTGGAGGGGTTCCAAAACCAGTGGAATGAGATCGGAACCAGACGATTTGTGACCTTCACCAATATTCCCCATGGAGATTACACTTTCAGAGTAAAGGCTTGCAATAATGACGGTGTGTGGAACGAGACAGGGACAGTCCTCCAGATCCATATCACACCTCCTTGGTGGAAAACAACCTGGGCTACGCTTCTTTTTGTGATGGCCGGGTTGGCCATCATCATCTCAATTTCCCGCTTCTGGATCTACAAGGAACGCATGAAGAGTCAGCTGCATCTGAAACAAATGGAAGCGGAAAAGTCACAGGAACTTGACCAGATGAAATCCCGTTTCCTGGCCAATATCTCCCACGAGTTCAGAACCCCCCTCACTCTCATCATGGGAACGGCTGAGCAATTGATTGCTGAAAATCATAACAAACAGGTAATAGAATTTTCCCGGATGCAGAAAAAGAACGGCAGCAGGCTGCTCAGACAGGTCAATCAATTGCTGGATCTTTCAAAGTTGGAGAGCGGCAGGATGAATCTACAGGCAAAAGAAAAGGATATCATTCCCCTTGTAAGAAGTATTTCCCTCTCCTTTGAATCCTTTGCCCGGCAGCAAGATATTGATCTAACCTTTAGGTCCAAACCCAAATCTGTCAAGATTTTTTACGATCATGAAAAGATGGAAACGATTGTCAGCAACCTCATCTCCAATGCTGTGAAATTCACTCCTGCCGGCGGCCGGGTAGAAATCACTATTTCTAAAAACCAGCTTTTAAAAATTCAGGTTTCTGATACAGGAACCGGCATTCCCCCTGAACAACTTCCCCACATTTTCGATCGGTTTTATCAGGCCGGCAGCGGCTACACCAAAGATCAGAAAGGCAGCGGCATCGGTCTGGCCCTAACCCGGGAATTAGTACAGCTGCATCATGGCCAAATAAAAGCTACCAGTGAAAAGGGGAAAGGGAGTGTGTTTACAGTGCAGTTGCCGCTGGGCAGAGAGCATCTTGAGGATGAAGAAATTATCCCTATACAAGATGCAGAAATATCACCTCCCGCCACTAATTCGTTTGTTGAGGAGAACCCTGAACCGCAAAAAGTAAAAATGTCGATGATCGATGATCCAGAGGCTCCCATTCTCCTTATCGTGGAAGACAATGATGACATGCGGGCCTACATCCGGTATGTACTTTCCGATTGTTACCGGATTGAGGAAGCAGCCGACGGTGAAGCTGGTTTCTCAAAAGCAGCTGAACTCATTCCCGACCTCATCATCAGCGATGTGATGATGCCGAAAATGGATGGCTACCAGATGTGTGATAAACTTAAAAGCGATGACCGTACCAATCACATTCCCGTGATTATCCTCACGGCCAGGTCTGGTAGAGAGAGCCGGCTGGAAGGCCTTGAACAGGGTGCCGACGACTTCCTCATTAAACCCTTTGAATCAGTAGAACTCAAAATGCGGATACAAAACCTCATCGACCAGCGCTGCAGGCTGAAAGAACATTTTCGGAAAGAGGTGCTGTTCGGTTCTGAAAATATTATAAAAGTTTCGGCCGAACAGGACTTCATTAATCGTGCCGCTAAAGTTTTGGACAAACATCTACAGAATCCCGATCTGGATATAACCAGCTTTGCCAAGGAAATCGGTCTCTCCCGATCCCAACTGCATCGCAAACTGCATGGGGTGTTGAATCAATCCACTACTGAATTCATCAGGTCTCTGCGTCTTAAAAAGGCGGCGGCACTCTTGAAAGAAAAAACAGCTCCTGTTTCTGAGATCGCCTATCTTGTCGGCTTCAACAACCATTCCTACTTCAGTAAATGTTTCAAGGAACAGTTCGGTATATCTCCCACTGAATATGAAAACACATAACTCCAACAAGAATTAAAACCTAACTTCATCATTCGAAATTCAGTATTCGGGATTCAAGATCCAAATCTTCTATCTTCCCCCAAAACACAACATATGTTACAGCATTTGCATCAATGGTGATAACCCCTCCCACCTTCTTTTTTTGTATATTTAACCATCACATTAGAACACCCGGTATTTTTCGACTACCTCAATAATATGAGCTAAAATCGAGGATACATAGATGGATCCCAATGTAGAAAACAATGGATCATCTGGCGACTTGCAAAAAAGAACTCCCAGAGAAAAAGCCTTCCTGCACTCAGTTGTCCAGATTATTGACAACTGTTTACAGGATCCCGGATTCACAGTGGAAAACCTGAGCAGGGAAGCAGGTTACAGCCGCTCACAGCTCCACCGCAGGTTAAAGTCCATAACCGGCCACTCTACCAGCCACCTGATCTTATCACGTCGGCTTTTGCTGGCAAAAAAACTGTTAAAAGAGGCGCCTCTTTCTGTGGCCCAAATTGCCCAACAATCGGGTTTTGGCACCCATTCCTATTTTACTATGTGTTTCAGGAAAGTTTACGGAATAACGCCATCGGGATATGTTCGGCAATCTTGACCGAATTATGATCCTATTTCATGATTGGCTATTTTTTTTAATTGGAGAGTAATATGCTTAAACAAATCCTCATCTGTTTATTCCTGCCCTTGACAGCATTGATGGCTCAATATTTAACCGTCTCTACTCACACCCCCGCAAAAAACGCTAGTGCTGTAGCTGTAGGCAGCAACATCGCGATCACTTTCAATAGCGCAGTCAACGGCGCCACTCTGAATGACGATGCCACCTTCAATGTGGACGGCTCTCAATCCGGTGGGCATCCGGGTAGTTTCTCCGGCAGCGGATCTTCTGTTATCATTTTTAATCCCTGGGATGACTTTGAATATGGTGAGACCGTCACTATTACACTTACTACCGGCATTCAATCCACAGGCGCCTTGGCCTTGGCTACAGCATATACATTTCAGTTTGTTGTAGAAGCAACAGCAGGCAGCGGTTATTTTTATGACAGCTCCAACAGTCTGGGCAGCTCCCCCAGCAACTCCGTGGCCATGGGCGATTTAGATGGCGATGGCGATATTGATGCGGTGACAGCCAATGAGAGTCAGGCCCAGGGGGTCTGGCTCAATAGCGGTTCCGGCAGTTTCAGCAACGGCACCTCATTTGGGAGCGGAGCCAGCAAATCTATAAAGTTAGGCGATGTGGACGGCGACGGTGATCTCGATGCGGTAATCGCCAATTACGGTGCAGCTCAGGAGGTCTGGCTCAACAATAACTCGGGCAATTTCGGCACTTCGGCATACAACACATTCGGCGGCGGCAACAGCAATGATGTTGCTTTGGGTGATGTAGACGGCGACGGAGATCTCGACGCAGTTGTCGCGAACTTTATAAATGAAGCCCAGGAGGTTTGGCTGAATAACGGCTCCGGCGATTTTGGGGCGTCAGCTCACGACACTTTCGGTAGCGGCCTCAGCAAATCCATTATACTGGGTGATGTGGATGGCGATGGCGATCTGGATGCGGCGGTGATGAATCAAGGGACTGCCAATGAAATCTGGCTCAATGATGGATCGGGTAATTTTGGGGCCACGGCCTATGACAGTTTTGGATCAGGATCTGCTTTGTCTGGTGCATTTGGTGATCTGGATGGTGACGGCGACCTGGATGTGGTGGTAGGCAATTCCGGCACCAATACGGTCAGGCTCAATGATGGATCGGGCGATTTCGGGAGTGCATCCACTTTCGGCAGCGGTACTATCAGCCAATCTGTGGCCCTGGGCGATGTGGACGGCGACGGCGACCTGGATGCGGTTACAGGCAATGAAGGACAGGCCCAGCAAGTCTGGCTCAATAATGGTTCCGGTAATTTCGGTGCATCAGCAGTCAGTTCATTTGATACCGGATCAACCCTGTCTATTGGACTGGCTGATGTGGACGGGGACGCCGACCTGGATGTGTTCTCAGCAAATATTTCCGGTCAGGCCAATACGGTCTGGCTGAATCTAGTTCTGGAAGTCGATTCCCATACGCCTGCTAAAAACGCCCTTAGTCAGGCTGTAAATGTCAACATATCCATGACTTTTAACAGTACAATCAACGGAGCTTCATTAAATGACGATGCCACATTCAATGTGATCGGTTCCCTTTCCGGCAGACATCAGGGTAGCTTCTCCGGTGGCGCCACGGCCACCATCACCTTTGATCCCGACATTAGTTTTGAAGACGGAGAGGTAGTAACCGTGACCCTGACCTCCGGCATTTCCGCCACAATCGGCTCACTTCTCAATCAACCCAATGCTTTTCAGTTCACTGTGAATGCGGCGTACGGCTGGGGTACATACTATGACAGCGGCAATAGTCTTGGGAGTTCCACCAGCCAGGACGCGGCCCTGGGTGATCTGGATGGCGACGGTGATCTGGATACCTTTGTTGCAAATTGGGGTCAAGCCAACACTGTCTGGCTCAACAATGGAAGTGGTACATTTACAGACAACAGCCAAAGCCTGGGTAGTGCAAATAGTACAGAAATTTTTCTGGGTGATCTGGACGGTGACGGCGACCTCGATGCCTTTGTTTCCAATCAAAATCAGGCCAACACCGTCTGGCTCAATAACGGAAGTGGATCATTCTCTCCCAGTGCCAACAGCTTGGGCAGTTCTTCAAGCATCGGCGTTTGCCTGGGTGATGTGGACGGCGACGGTGATTTGGATGCCTTTATCGCCAATTACAATCAGGCCAACAAGGTCTGGAACAATGATGGGAATGGCAACTTTACAGACAGCGGCAACAGCCTGGGGAGTTCCCAAAGCAGTGATGTTTCTCTGGGTGATCTGGATGGCGACGGTGATCTGGATGCCTTTGTCACCAATATCAATCAGGCCAACACGGTATGGCTCAATGACGGCAGCGGATTATTTTCTGCCAGTGCCAACAGCCTCGGAAGTTGGGTTAGCCAGGGCGTTGTACTTGGCGACGTGGATGGCGACGGCGATCTCGATGCTTTTGTCGCTAATGAAGCTCAGGCCAACAAGGTCTGGAGCAATGATGGGAAAGGCAACTTTACAGACAGCGGAAACAACCTGGGCGTTTCTTCAAGCCTGGGTGTTTCTTTGGGAGATATGGACGATGACGGCGATCTGGACGCCTTTGTTGTCAATACTTCCAATCAGCCCAACAAAGTCTGGCTGAACCAGGGCGGCATTCAGGGTGGCACGGCCGGCACCTTTTTAGACAGCGGCAACAGCATGGGCATTTCTTCAAGCATCGACGTTTCTCTGGGTGATGTGGACGATGACGGCGACTTGGATGCATTTGTTGCCAATACCTCTAACCAACCCAACAAAGTTTGGCAGAACGAAAGATTCGACTTTGGTGACTTACCCACAGATTATAATTTGACTGAATTGGCCGACGACGGTGCCCGACATAACATTTCCAATATAGGCATTTTTCTGGGATCAGCAATTGATGCTGAATTGGACGGACAGGAGAGCTCAGATGCAGGTCTCGATGCCAGTTCCGGGGATGACAACACATCCGGTGATGAAGACGGGGTCACCGTGATTGGTACCTGGCACGATGGCATAAATGGCGGATCTATGGAAGTCACAGTCACCGGCGGTTCCGGTTATCTCTCTGCCTGGATTGACTGGAATGACGACAATGATTTTGTGGATACAGGCGAACAGATTTTTAACATGGAGGCCATGACTACGGGAACAAATAGTCTCAATTTTGATATTCCGACCGGAGCCATCCCTTCTGATGACACGTATAACCGGTTCAGCCGCTTCCGGTTGGACGACAGCACCAGCACGGTAATGACGACCACCGGAACCGTAACCAACGGCGAGGTGGAGGATCATTATCTGCAATTCACAGGATTAGGACTCACAGTCACCTCTCACACACCCATACAAAATGCGATTGATGTGGCGACAAACAGTTCGATTTCCGTGACCTTCAGCGCCAACATCAACGCCGCCACCCTAAATGACGATGTCACTTTCAATGTTGATGGTTCTCAGTCCGGCGAGCATCAGGGCGTTTTTTCAGGTGGCGGCACGGCCACTATTGTCTTTGATCCTACTAATAATTTTAAATATGGTGAAGTAGTAACCGTCACCATGACCACGGGCATAAAGACCACGGGCGATAAGGCCCTGAGCGAAGCCAATACATTTCAGTTTACTATGGAAGCCTCCCAGGGGTGGGGAAGCTTTGATGCGCAAATTCCAATCACCACATCAACATCCTGGGCCCGGGATGTTTATTCAGCGGATCTGGACGGCGATGGCGATCTGGATGTACTTTCGGCATCTTCAAGCGACGATGAAATCGCCTGGTATAAGAACACAGA
>JAGLOF010000101.1 GCA_023139105.1 bacterium | reverse complement strand
TTAATAGATTAAGAATGACCTGCTGTATTTTACTGGCTTCACAGGGAACCAGCGGCAGATCAGCAGCATACTCTTTTTTAATTTCCAGGTCGCGGAAATCATAATTTTTCTTCATATCATAATCACTGGAGCACAAATCCACGGTCTTATTTATAAGATCTTTTATATCAGTGGGAAAAACTTTTGATTCACTCTTCCTGCTGAATGAGAGCATATTGTCAACAATTTTAGCAGCACGGTGGGCAGAATCCATTACTGTCTTCATCATCTCAATCAGCCCACGTTCTTTATGATATTTTACTAACTTAGCAAATGACACACCACATTCCTCTGCTACCTGCAGGTTTTTTGGCAAATCACTTGAGACTCTATTCTGAATGACCTGCATAGTCTGAATAATACCTGCCAAAGGATTATTTATCTCATGGGCCATTCCTGCTGCCAGGCCGCCAACAGATAACATCTTCTCGGATTGAATCAACAGCTCTTCGATTCTGACTTTCTCCGTTACATCATCAACACGAATAACGGCACCTTCAACCCCATTAGCAATGAGCGGAAATATTGTTACATCACAATATGATATTCCTTCAGCCAAAGGCTGTTCAACTTTGTGCGCTCTTTCTATCCTTCTGTGTTGTATCGCCAATTTAATTTTGTCTATATTTAATTGACACTGCGGAAAAACTTCATGGACTGAATGTCCTAAAGCCTGGTCAGACTTAACCTCTGTCATTAGCTCAGCTCTATTATTCCACTGGGTTACATGACCGTTTTTATCTACTCCTATAAGAGCCGATGGCATGGAATTGATGATATTTGAGAGAAGGTTACGCAAATGACGCATCTCTTCTTCACTCATTTTAAGAGCTGATTCCGCCAAAATTCTTTCATCAATTTCTTTCTGCAATTTTTTAGAACGAAATTTTTCAGCCAACAATTTTCTGTGAAATATTGTATAGATGATAAATATCAACATTAAAAATAATAACGCCCTGAACCACCAGGTCTCATAAAAATAGGCCTTTAATGCAAAGGCAATGACATCGCCCTCTTCATTCCACAATCCTGAGTTATTACAGGCAATCACTCTGAAGCGATAGTTTTTGGGAGGTATCCCGGTGTAGTAGGCACTGCGGCTGGATCCTCCCTCTACCCAGTTTTTATCAAACCCCTCCAACTTGTACTTAAAGTGCACCTTTGACGGATCCACATAGCTTAAGGCTGAATAATGAAACTCAATTCTCCGGCTTCCTGCCGGGAGCTTGCTTTCACTCCCTATATCAATGCGCCGGCCATCCACAACAACCTTTTCAATACAAACCGGCGGGATACGTGTATTCTTTATTTCAGTGTTCGGGTTCAACACCGCAATCCCCTCTACTGTGGGATAGATCAAGGCACCGCTGTTCAATTCAAGACTCACCGGATTACCGCTACCCACAAACTCAACGGATTTCAGGCCTTCGGATTTGCTGTAAACCCTGGATACAACATGATCTTGTTTTCCAGCCCGGAAAGCCAGAACATCACTTTTTTTGACATGAAACAGCCCTCGATCTGTACTCATCCATATACGGCCCTCTCCATCTTCCAGGACAGACCAGAGAATATTTTCAAAGAGTCCGGCCTCCGAGGTTACATACTTAAATCCATCACCGGACAACCAATTCAACCCCCCGCCCGAGGTGGCCACCCAAAGCCTGTTATCTTGCCCGAATGAAAGATGTGTGATATTGGTGCTTCCCAAACCATCCCTTAAACCATAAATCCTGAGTGAATCTTTTGTTATTTTTATCAATCCCCGATTGGTCCCGCACCAAATCGTGGTAGAATCAACTGGATCCACTTTAAGGCTGTTGATACGCCAGCCTCGACCAAGCTCAGAGCGGTAAGTCGTAATTCGTTCATGGCGATCCATCACCAGCAACCCGGAGTTAAACGTACCCAGCAACAGCCCCCCTCCGTGTCCAGGAATGCGCAATAAGCTCCTCACTGAAAATGATGTGACTCCCTCAATGGCCCTGACTCGTTCTGGCTCTACCACCATCAACCCGTGGTGCGTTCCCAACCATTTACGGTCATCGCCCTCTGGCAGTATCCCGAAGATGGGGTTGGCTGTGTAGCCCATCGAACAGTCTATAATAGTATCCATTTTCCCATTCACAATACGATGTAAACGACCATCCCGTGTGCCAGCCAGCAGCACACCCTCTTTGAACATTTGCACAGACCAGACAGTCGCATCGCTCAAGCCATCCCGCACCGTGTTGACAGAGATAAGACTTGTCTTTAACCGATTTAGCCCGCCGCCGTAAGTACCAATCCACAAATTACCCTCGGCATCCTCAAATAAAGCCCTGATCCGATTATCTGTCAATCCGTCTTTAACAGAAAAATGATCAAAACCGTTTTCTTCCAAACGACAAAGCCCTCCCTCACCAATCCAAACCGTGCCTGCCCGATCCACTAACATTTGCGGCTGGTTTGGGTTAACTCTCGCTTTAAATTGGCAATGTTGACCATTAAAAACATAAAGTTTCATATGGAGTGAAAGCATCCAAAGCCGCCCTTGGGGATCAACACTGATCTTCAACCAATTTGAAGTAGGCAGCCCATGATCCCCTGCATAATGCGTCCACTGCTCTGCACGAAAAGCAAAAAGTCCATCTTCATCTCCTGCAGCCCAGATCGTACCATCAGGACCTTTGGCCATGTCCACAATCCCTGACTTCAGCCCACTAACGGCAAGGCGGGTAAATTGTCCTTGGCTAAAGCAATAAGCACCCGTTTGTGATCCTATCCAAAGCACACTGTCACTTACTACAAGTAAACTGTTAATCTTCCCCAATGGCATGTCGTCCGGAGGGATGAGGCGTTCAAATCGGCCTTTGTAATAACGGATTATACAGCCTTCTTCAGTAGCAACCCAGAGCCTGCCCACAGAGTCTGGTGCAAGGACCAATAGTTTATTATTATAAATTTCAGATGTATTTTTTCGATTAAAAACCTCAAACTCCTGTCCATTAAAACGCACCAGGCCATGAAAGGTGCCCAGCCATAAATAGCCATCAACGGTCTGGGTAATACTCCAGATAGAATTTGAAGGAAGCCCGTCTTCCATTGCCCAAACATCATGAACATATTGATGTATCTTTTTATCAGGATCAAGAGAGGGGAGAAATTGCTGCTGTGTAAAACTTTTTTCTATTAGAATAAAAAATAGGCAGCATGAAAACACCAATACCTTACAATTCTTTAGAAAAATCATTGTATTCCCTCAATTTAAACACCCAATAAATCAAACTATATTTAACTCTTATTTGCCAATATCACTAAGTGGCAATCTAATCACAAATTTACTACCCTCTCCAGGGATCGACTCCACCCACATCTCCCCGCCATGATTCTCGGTGACAATGAAGTATGACACCGAAAGTCCCAAGCCAGTGCCAGCACCTGCCGCCTTGGTTGTGAAGAAAGGTTCAAAGATCCGACGCCTCGTTGCTTCATCCATACCCGGGCCATTGTCTTCAATCTCAATTCTTATCATATTTTCCTGCTCATCCTCGGCCAATCGCAGCATGAAACAGAATTTCTTAATTTCTCCATTTTCCATTTTCAATTTTTCGTTTTCCTTCTGCATGGCCTGAGCACCATTCTTTAATAGATTAAGAATGACCTGCTGAATTTTACTGGCTTCACAGGGTACCAATGGCAGATCCGTACCATACTCCTTTATTATTTCCAGATCCCGGAAATCATAATTTTTCTTCATGTCATAATCACTGGAGCATAGATCTATTGTCTTATCCATAAGATCTTTTATATTGACAAGAACGCATTTTGATTCACTTTTCCGGCTGAATGAGAGCATGTTATCCACAATAGTAGCAGCACGACGCGCTGATTCCAAGACTGTCTTCATCATCTCAATCAGCCCACGTTCCTTGTGATATTCTACTAACTTGTCAAATGAAATTCCACATTTTTCTGCGGCCATTAGATTCTTTGGTATGTTATTTGAGACCCTATTCTGAATAACCTGCATAGTCTGAATAATACCTGCCAGAGGATTATTTATCTCATGGGCCATTCCTGCAGCCAGGCCACCTACTGATATCATCTTTTCCGATTGGATCATCATCTCCTCAATGCGCACACGATCAGTAACATCATCCACACGGATTACAGCACCTTCCACACCATTGCTCACCAAAGGAAAGATGATAATGTCACAAAAGGACACCTTGTTTTCTCTCTCCTGCTTAACCTTTAAGTCACGCTGTATCTGCCGCTGAGTAATCGCCTTTTTTATTTTTGACATCTGAACATGAAGATCAGGAAAAACTTCATCAATTAATTTCCCTCTGGCCTTTTCAGCTGTGATGCCTGTAATTTCTTCCGCTCCATTGTTCCACTGCGTTATCCGACTTTCCATATCAACACCAACAAGGGCAGATGGCATGGAATTGATGATATTACTGAGCATGTTACGCAAATGCTGCATCTCTTCTTCTGCTTTTTTACGTTCAGTTATATCTGTAGAGATACCACAGACAGCATAGGGATTATTGTCTGGATCACGAAGAGGAAATCTCACTGAGATGTAAGTATGGAGGCCATCTGCAAGCATAATCTGCTCTTCAAATTCCATAGCTATATTCTTCTCAAGCACCTTCAGGTCATCTGCCGCTAATACTGCCGCTGTCTCAGAAGGAAACACATCATACACCGTTTTATTTACAACCTCTTCTTTTGAAATATTATTAAGTTCCTCATAACGCCGATTAACCATAATATAACGTCCCTTAAGATCTTTCATATACATGACTGACGTTGTATTATCGAAAATCGATTGAAGCCGCATTATTTCTTTTTGTTTACGTTTTACCTGTCTACGCTGGGATTGAATAAACCAAAGCACTATACATATTAATATCAACATATATAAAAAATATGCCCACCATGTTTTCCAGGGTGGCGGTAAAATTTTTACAATCACATTTGTTATCTCATCACTCCAATATCCATCATTGTTCGTTGCTTTCACTTTAAAAATATATGTTCCGGAACCTAAATTTGTATAAGTTGCAAAGCGCCTCTTACTATCTACATAGTTCCAGTTTTTTTCCAGCCCTTCCAGCATATATGCATACTTGTTTTTACCCGGACTGGCATAATGCAGTGCTGTAAATTCAAATGAAAAAACCCTTTGCCTGTGAGCAAGTGTAATAGAGCTTGTTTCAGTGATATTTTGTTCAAGGATTACACGTCCATCCATAACCTTTCCAATGTCAATTGACTGATTATAGATTTGAAAATCAGTAATAGCCACTTTGGGGGTATAGGGATTATCTTTGATTTTTGATGGATCAAAAATTTCCCATCCGTCAATTCCACCAAAAAGCATTTCACCGTTTTGTTTTTTATAAAAAGCACCAAAACGGAATTCATCACTCACCAAACCATCGGTTTCATCATAGACTCTGAACTTGCTATCTTGTCGGGAATATTTTACCAGGCCATTTGTTGTGCTTATCCATAAATTACCGTCTTCATCTTCCAAAATTCCAATAATAATTGAGCTGGGTAAACCATCCTTTTCCAAATATTGAATATAGCGTCCTGTGCCGCAATCATAATGAAACAAGCCATTAATAGTTCCAATCCATAACTTTTCTCCAGCTTCATCGTCAAACTGATAGAAACAAAGGATAATCTTATCCTCCAATGTACTTGAAACATCAGGCATATCTTTAAGGGCAACAAAACGTTTTTGCATATGATCCCACCGGTAAACGCCCCTATATGTACCTATCCATAATTGTTTTATTTTATCTTCATACACTACTCGAACATCATTTTCCCCCAAACTGCCCGGATCATCAGGATCATTTTCATATAATACAAAATCTTTTCCCGACCTGTTATATTGTAATAAGCCATTCCGTGTACTTATCCAAAGATCTGTTGAAGAATCCTCAAAAATAGACCAGATCAATTCCCGCCTGAGGTCAAATCCTAATTCATGATTAAATAGAACAGTGTTAAAGGTATCTGTAGTTTGATTTAACCGGTAAAGTCCATAATAAGTGCCAACCCAGAGCTTTTGATCGCTGTCCTCAAAAATCGCTCTGACATCATTCTCGCCTCTGTCACTTTTAGAATGTACCGATATTTGATAATGTGAAAATTGTTGTGTTACATTATCAATCCGGTCTAACCCATTACTAATTCCAATCCATAAATTACCAGAATGATCTTCACAAAAGCTTTGAATTAAACCAGAGGATACACTGTTTGGATCACCGGGGTCATTAAAATAAGTATTAAATTTTTTTGCCTCCAAATCTACCCTGTTGACGCCTCCTCCCCAGGTACCAAACCATATTCCCCCATGATTATCTTCATAAATACAAGACAGTAAATCACTGCTCAAACTCCAGGGATTGGCTGGATTTTTCTTATATCGGGTAAATTGTTGAGTGCGTCTATTTAAACAATTCAAACCCCCATTAATCGTACCAACCCATAATGTTTTATCTTTATCCTGATGTACGCAATAGACAATATTATTGCTCAAACTATGTGGATTATCTGCCTCATTAAAATACTTAAAGAATTGTTCGGTTTTTCTATCAAAACAATTGAGACCGTTGGAGGTACCTATCCAAAGATTTTGTTCATCATCTTCTATAATACTTAAGACATCATTATTACTAATACTGTTATGATCCAGCTGATCATGTCTATATCTTGTAATTTTTTTTGTTTTTCTATTAAAACGGTTTAAACCACCACCCTCAGTCCCAACCCATAGATTTTTATCATGATCAATTAATAAAGAAACCACACAGTTGGCACTTAAACTATTTACATCGTTCTTAATATTTTTAAAGATTAAAAATTGATTGGTTTTACTATTATAGCGATTAAGCCCCCCATTTAATGTCCCAATCCAAAAATTTCCCTGTTGGTCCAGTATTAACTTAATGATACTATTATCACTAATACTATTGGAGTTAAGGGGATCATTTTTAAAGTGAATAAATTGTTTGGTACGTATGTCAAAACGGTTCAGCCCCCCGCCATCAGTTCCAATCCAGAGATAACCGGAACTATCTTCACAAATGGCTGTTACATAATTATTACTAATGCTGCTTGTATTGTTTGGATCATGTTTGAATACGGTGAACTTATAACCATCAAATTGATTTAAGCCGTCTTCAGTGCCAAACCACATAAATCCCCGGCTGTCTTGAAAAACACAAAGAACCGAATTTTGAGACAATCCATCTTTAATAGTGAAGTGAGAGAATCTGATGTTTTGCGGCTGACTATATAAACAAAAGGGGGCCAATAAAATATAGCATAAAAATAAATGAACAGGAATAATGTTTAAGATGTTTAATTTTGAGAGAATAATTCTATTAAAGTTCATTTTTTTTACTCCACGCATTAATAACAACATCTAATAATATAAATGTGAATCGCTATTCACGTTTACCAGGATTCATATATATTAATTCTCTAGTTTACTTGAATAACCGGCAGCCGAATAATAAATACTGTTCCCTTTCCCGGTACCGACTCTACCCACATCTCCCCCCCATGATTCTCGGTAATGATAAAATATGACACCGAAAGACCCAGACCTGTACCGGAACCTGCCGCCTTAGTAGTGAAGAAAGGTTCAAAAATACGGTGCCGTATGGCCTTGTCCATGCCTGGGCCATTGTCTTCAATCTCAATTCTCATAATATTTTTCTGCTCATCCTCAGCCAGCCGCAGTATGAAACAGGATTTCTTTATTTCTCCATTTTCAATTTTCAATTTTTCATTTTCCATTTGCATTGCCTGAGCACCATTCTTTAATAGATTAAGAATGACTTGCTGGATTTTACTGGCTTCACAGGGGACCAGCGGCAGATCAGAAGCATACTCTTTTATTATTTCAAGATCCCGGAAATCATAATTTTTCTTCATGTCATAATCACTGGAGCACAGCTCTATTGTCTTATCCATAAGATCTTTTATATTGACAGGAACACATTTTGATTCACTTTTCCGGCTGAATGATAGCATGTTATCCACAATAGTAGCAGCACGACGCGCTGACTCCATTACTGTCTTCATCATCTCAATTAATCCACGTTCTTCATTATATTCAACCAACTTCTCAAATGACACACCACAAGCTTCTGCTACTTTCAGGTTCTTTGGAAGATCAGCGGAGACTCTGTTCTGAATGACCTGCATTGTCTGGATGATACCAGCCAGAGGATTATTAATTTCATGAGCCATACCTGCAGCCAGGCCGCCTACTGACATCATCTTTTCCGACTGAATCATCATCTCTTCCAGACGTACTCGTTCGGTCACATCATCCACTCTGATAACTGCGCCTTCAACGCCATTGGCAACTAACGGAAAGATAGTTATATCACAATAGTACATTTCGCCAGCAAGTGGCTGTTTAACTTTAAGCGCCTGCTCAATTCTTCTGTTTTTTATTGCTCTTTTTATTCTATCCATCTCTAATTGGCATTGAGGAAAGACTTTGTGGATATACTGTCCTTTAGCCTGTTCAGCTGTGACACCTGTGACTTTTTCCGCTCCATTATTCCACTGTGTTACCCGACTGTCCATATCTACACCTACCAGGGCTGACGGCATGGAATTGATTATATTGGAAAGAAGGTTGCGCAGATGGCGCATCTCTTCTTCCACCTGTTTGCGCTGAGTAATTTCCGTTGAGATACCGCAGACAGCATAGGGATTGTTGTCCTTATCACAAAGAGGAAATCTGACTGAGATATAGGTATGCAGGCCGTCTGCATGCATGACCTGATCTTCAAATTCTATAGGCCTGTTCTTCTTAAGCACCTCCCGGTCACTGTCTGCAAAACCAACAGCCGTATCATGAGGGAATATATCATAAGGCGTTTTATTAACAATTTCTTCTCTTGTTATATTATTTACATCCTCAAAAGGCCGGTTCACCATGATATAGCGGCCTTCAAGATCTTTCATATACATCACTGAGGTTGTATTGTCAAAAATTGCCTGAAGTCTTCTTTCACTCTCCGCCAGTAATGCCCATGCCCTTTTCCGTTCATCTATTTCTTTTTGAAGTGCCTTGTTTCTCGCCCTTTCGGCAATCAGCCGCCTATTTATAATGGCATAAATCAGAAGAATCAGCAGGATAAGTGCCAAAATCCTGAACCACCAGGTCTCGTAAAAGTAGGGAGACTGCGAAAAGACAAATTCTGCTCCAGTATCATTCCAGACACCTGAGTTATTTGAGGCAATTACTCTGAATCTGTATTTACCAGGGGAAAGGTTTGAATAATAGGCTGTCCGCCTTATGTCTGCACCTATCCAATCCTTATCATAACCTTCGAGTTTATATTTAAATCTTAATTTATCCGGATTAAGAAAACTTAAAGCCGTATAGCTAAATTCTATATTATTACACTCGGCTTTAAAAATTACACCGGGTACTTTAGTTATTTCATCCCCATTCACAGTAATATGTTCGATATAGACAGGGGGTGGCACCATTCCTACATCTTCCTTGACGGGATTGACAAAAGCCACTCCATGCAATGTTGGATAAATCAACTCTCCGTTCTTTCTTCTAACAACCGAACAATCGCCGCCAACAAATTCAACTGATTTCAATCCATCTGAAACACCTAAAATCATTGATTCAATCTTTTCCAGTTTTCCTGTAGTATAATCCAGCAAATCCTGTTTTTTTACATAGAACAAGCCCCTGTCAGAGCTCATCCAGAGTCTGCCATGATCATCTTCAATCACTGACCATATAATATCATCATAGATACCATCATCCGTAGTATATGCGGTGAAAACACCATCTTTGAATAGGTTAAGCCCTCCGCCAGCCGTTGAAATCCATATAGCACCGCCTGTTCCATAGGCCAGATTTGTTACTTCATTAAATGCCAAACCATCTGACTGATCATAGATTGTTATTTCCAGGCTGTCTTCCCGAACTAATCCATAATTTGTTCCATACCATATAATTCCAGGATTATACGGGTCCTCAGAAATAAAAGTCACTCCCCATTCTTCCTTAAATACGGATGTATATTTTTTTCTAAACACACCATCCTTATAGATATAAACTCCTTTTTCTGCTGTAGCAATTATCAACGTACCCGGCTTTGTCAATTGTTCATGAATAGCAAGAACCGGTATGCCGGATAAGTGTTGATGATATTTCACATGGCCATCATAAAGAGTGTATATTCCCAGATGTGCACCAATCCACAGGTGTCCGCCTCTATCCTTGATGATAGCATAAATATAATTTCCGGCTATACGTTTGGATGCTTCTGCGGGCAACTTGATTCTTTCACTTACTTCCCCATCGACAATTCGGTATATATAGCCATTATTTGTACCGGCCCAAAGTACACCTTGCAAGTCCTCATAGACTGACCATACCTCCTTATCCCGTAATCCTTCTTTTACCGATAACACCTTGATATTACCATTTTTAAAACACTCAAGTCCTCCTGCATAGCTTCCAGCCCAGAGACTGCCATCCTTATCTTCAAAAATAGTCCGCACCCTGTTATCACTTAATCCATCAGTTGTAGAAAATTCTTCTATTCCATTTGTACCAAGTCTTTTTAATCCTTTGTCTCCAAACCAAAGCACTCCGGCCCGATCTGAAAATATATATGTCCGGTCATAAAGTTTTATAATTTCAGTTGAGACGTTATTGCAATATCGATATAAATGTCTTTCTGTTGTAAACAGCCACAGCCCGCCACTCTTTTCCGGACAAATTTGGATAAAGTTATTAAACGGCAATCCATCCCTTTCTGTTAATTGCCTATATATGCCGCTTTGAAAACTGAATAAACCACTTCCTGTGCTGGCAAACCATATAGTGCCCGAGGCATCTCTACAGATTGAGCTGACACCATGTTTCAACCCTGCAGGATGAACCATACTAAAACTTCTACCACTATATTGCACAAGCCCGTTACTGCTTCCAATCCAGAGCGTCCCTGATTCATTAATATACATACACTGAAGAGTTCCACAGGCCAGCGTATCGGTTATTGAATATTTTGTAAACACTCCTTCTGAATATTTGACCAACAGATTGTCAGAAGTAATTATCCACAGACCGCCTGTGGGGTCAGCAGAAATTGTAAGAATTTTATTATTTTTAAACTGAGGAGTATTGGCGCGGTCAAATGTTGTAAAATTGACTCCGTCAAAACGGACAAGACCGTGGTATGTACCCAGCCAGATATAACCGTCTGTGGTCTGAGTAATGCCCCATATAGAATTTGAAGGCAGCCCGTCTTCCATGGTCCAGATGTCATGAACGTAATGATGTATCTTTTTATCAGGATCAAGAGAGGGGAGAAATTGTTGCTGCGCGATATTTTTCCCCGGAAAAAGAAACGCTAAACAACACAAAATCATAAATAGTGTAAATTTCTTCATAAAAATCATACCCCTCCCCTAATTATACAGATTAAAGCTTTGGCAACTCAATAATAAATTTTGTACCTACACCGGGTGAAGACACAACACTCAAGGTTCCATTATGATTTTCAGCAATAATAAAATAGGACAATGATAATCCTAAACCGGTACCAGCACCAGTAGACTTGGTTGTAAAAAAGGGTTCAAACACCCGTTTGCGTATATCTTCTACCATTCCCGGCCCATTGTCCTCTATTTCCAAATGGATCATTCCCGCCCTGCTGCTTGTCCGCAAAATTAAATGGCCTTTATCAGCATGTTTACCAGGTTTGACTATACCGGCAGCGGCCATGGCCTGAGCACCATTCTTCAAGAGGTTTAGAAGTACCTGTTGTATTTTACTGGCATCACATGGAATCAGAGGCAGGTCGTTATCATACTCACGGATGATATCCAGTCCCCGAAAATCATAATTCTTCCTCAAATCATAATCATTGGAACACAGTTCAATTGTTTTATCAATGAGTTCATTAATATTAGTTGGTAAAAATAGTGATTCACTCTTACGGCTGAAAGAGAGCATATTTTCAACTATACGTGCCGCACGTTTTGCTGCTTCTGATACTGTTTTCAACATACTTTTAAGATCGCGTTCCTCAAGATATTTTTCCATACTATCAAATGATAGTCCACATGCTTGGGCAACAAGAATATTCTTATTCAAATCTCTTGAAAATCTGTTCTGCACAACCTGAAGGGTTTGAATGATTCCTGCCAGGGGATTGTTGAGTTCATGGGCCATTCCTGCCGCAAACCCACCCACAGATATCATCTTCTCAGATTGAATCATCATCTC
>JAGLOF010000100.1 GCA_023139105.1 bacterium | reverse complement strand
ACTTCGTTGTTCGACATTCGGAGTTTTGCGGTTCGATATTCTCTCTTCGTTTTAAAAGATAAATATCCAATGACGCACAAGGAGTATCGAATCATGAAGTACGATTTACTTCGATATTCAACATTCCGTGTTCTGCGGTTCATTATTCTCTCTTTGCTTCAAAAGATAAATATCCAATATTGAACAAGCAATATCGAATCATGAAGTATGATTTACTTCGTTGTTCGACATTCGGAGTTCTACAGTTCGATATTCTCTCTTCGTTTCAAAAGATAAATATCCAATATCGAACAAGGAATATTGAATCATGAAGTATGATTTACTTCGGTGTCCGACATTCGGAGTTCTGCGGTTCGATATTCTCTCTTCGTTTCAAAAGATAAATATCCAATGTCGAACAAGGAATATCGAATCATGAAGTATGATTTACTTCGTTGTTCGACATTCGGAGTTATGCGGTTCAATATTCTCTCTCAGTACATTCCCATTTTTATCCCCTGTGTGGACGAAGATGCAATTTCTATGAATTTAATCTTAGGAAGCTGGAAATTTGAGAGCTGGTAAACAAAATAATGTGTCCGCATGCGGACATATCGTGGACGCTAGCGGACAATTAGAAAGGCGGCAAAGGTAGGATTAATCCGTAAGTATATAAAAAACAATATTGGTATGGTTTTTGAAGAAACAGAGAGCAGTATAAGAAACAGTTGTTGATGAATCATAAATGGAGGAATCCATGGACAGAAAGATTGAAAAGAAAAAGTGGACAGTAAAAAAGATTGCAACTATAGGTATACCAGCGATTTTATTTTTTCTCGTTGCCTATGCTTTAATCTTTGGAGATAAAAGCTCAAAGTTAAATATTGAACTTGAGAAGCAAACAGTTTCTGTAGTTTATCGCGGTGAGTTTCAGGAATTTATTCCGATAATGGGTTCTGTTGAACCAATAAAAACAATAGAGCTAAGCTCTGATGAAGGCGGCAGAATAGAGCATCGTTATATTGAATCCGGAACAAAAGTCTCCAAGGGTGACCCGATACTTCGTTTTTCCAACACGAATTTGCTTTTAACAATTTTAAATAATGAGGCTCAGGTTAACCGGGCAAGTAATGAACTTCGCAGTACTCGTCTTTTAATGGAACAGAATACGCTTTCTTTACGTAATCAACTATTGACTCTTGATTATGATATAGCGTCTCAAAAACGGGCGTATGATCGAGAGAAAACATTGATGGATAGAGATCTTGGTTCTAAAGAAGCTTTTGAAAATGCCCGGGATCAATATTTTTTCACTATACAAAGACGTGATTTGACTATTGCTCAGCAACGACAGGACTCACTTTTCAGGCTTAATCAAGTAGACGCACTGGAAGAATCTCTTGAAGGCATGCAGGAAAACCTTTTAATTGTTAAACAGAAACAAGATAATCTCACTCTGCGTGCTCCTATTGACGGTCATCTGACATCGCTTAATGCAGAGATCGGTGAGACCAAAGCTGCCGGTGAACGACTGGGTCAAATTGATGTTCTTGATCACTTCAAAGTACGGGCAGCAATAGATGAATACTATATCAATAGAGTTGAAAAAGGTAGAGAAGGTTCTTTTGATATTGCAGGCACAACATATAGACTGGTAATTGATAAAATATATCTTGAAGTGACAGATGGTCGTTTTCAGGTAGATCTGATTTTTACCGGCGAAAAACCTCAGGGAATTCGTCGTGGACAAACATTGCATATCAAGTTGGAACTGGGTGATCTGGAAGAGGCAGTACTGTTGGCTCGTGGTGGATTCTATCAGAAAACCGGCGGACAGTATGTTTATGTAGTTGATGAATCAGGTAAGTTTGCAATTAAACGGGATATTAAACTGGGTCGATATAATCCTCAGGTATTTACCGTGCTTGAAGGCCTTGAAATCGGAGAAGAGGTAATTACCAGTTCATACGACAGCTTCAATGATATAGATAAATTGATATTAAAAAAATAGAGTAATATTGGAATATTATTTTAATCCCACTTAGCGGAAGGAGAAAGTAACATGGCAATGATTAAAACTAATAACCTGAGAAAAGTTTTCTTAACAGAAGATGTAGAAACAACTGCTCTGAATAATGTGAACTTTGAAATTCAGGAAGGTGAATTTGTCTCAATCATGGGGCCATCCGGTTGTGGTAAATCAACATTGTTGAACCTGCTGGGTCTGCTGGACAATCCTACAGACGGTGAATACTGGTTCCTGGATGAAGAAGTAGCCAATTATTCTGAGCGTCAACGTGCAAACTTGCGTAAGAATAATATTGGATTTGTCTTCCAGAGCTTTAATCTTATCGATGAATTGACTGTATTTGAAAATGTTGAATTGCCGCTGTTGTATCTGGGTGTATCGAGTGCAGACCGTAAACGCCGTGTAAACGAAGTGCTTGAGAGCATGGCCATTATGCATCGTAAAGGTCACTTTCCACAACAACTTTCAGGTGGTCAACAGCAGCGTGTAGCCGTGGCCCGTGCAGTTGTAGCCCGTCCAAAATTGATTCTTGCAGATGAACCTACGGGTAACCTGGATTCCTCTCACGGTGATGAAGTAATGAAGATGCTCACAGATCTGCATGCCGCCGGTACAACCATTATAATGGTAACTCACTCACCTGCATATGCAGAATACGGTGAACGCATTATTCATCTCTTTGATGGTCATATTGTTACAGAAAATATTAAAGAAAAATTCCACGTCTAAAATGGCAATTATTGGCGGCCTTTTTACAGGCCGCCTCTTCAATTTTTCTGTTTTGGGGAGTATAAAGGGAGACAGAAATGATTAAGTTACTAGATATTGAGAAATATTACACAAACGGTTATATCAAAACATATGTATTGCGTGGTATTAATCTTGAAGTTGAAGAAGGTGAGTTCCTGACAATCATGGGCCCATCAGGTGCAGGTAAATCTACGTTATTACATATTCTTGGTATGTTGGACAGCCCCTCAAATGGCGATTATCTATTTTACGATACGCCGGTTCAACGACTCCGTGAGAAGCAGAAGTCAGAGCTGCATAAAAATCATATTGGCTTTGTTTTTCAGAGTTATCATTTAATTGATGAACTCACTGTTTATGAGAATTTAGAAACACCTTTGCTCTATAAAAAGATCAAGGGTTCTGAACGAAAGGCGCGAGTTGCAGATGTTCTGGATCGTTTTCAGATTGTTGCTAAAAAAGATCTGTTTCCATATCAACTTTCAGGTGGTCAACAGCAGTTAGTAGGCGTTGCCCGCGCTGTTATTTCAGAACCAAAGTTGATCCTTGCCGATGAGCCTACAGGTAATTTGAACTCAGCCCAGGGTAAAGAAATAATGGGTATGCTCAAGAAGCTCAATAAGGAAGGTGTGACAATCATACAGGTGACACATTCTGAAGAAAAAGCCAAATATGGGAATCGCACAATTCATCTGCTCGATGGCTGGGTGGAGAAAGAAGATCAGAATTAATCTCAATGGAGCCATACGTGATGTGGCGCAACTACTTTAAAATTGCAGCACGTAATATTTCCAAGCATCACGGTTACTCTTTTTTAAATATATTCGGTCTGGCGCTGGGCATGACCTGTACCTTGATGATACTACTCTGGGTACAGGATGAACTGCGCTATGACCGTTTTCATTTTAATTCAAAATCTCTTTATCGGATAACTACCTTTGTCCAATCTCCGGATCAGGATTACTCTCTTGCCCGCACTCCGGTTTCTCTGGCATCAGCAATCAAAACCTCTATACCCGGCATTAAGGGTGTATCCAGATTTTTTCAGGTTCAGCGTCGCTCTCTTAAATACAACAATATTCGATTTTTTGAAAATGAGCTGGTAGCTGTAGATCCGCAGTTTTTGAGGATGTTTGATTTTACTATCCTTGAGGGGGAGGGGCCGCAAGCCTTGACAGAAACCTCCTCAATAGTTTTAACAGAAGCATTAGCCAGAAAATATTTTGGTGAGGAACCTGCTGTAGGCAAAATTATCACCTTGGATCAAGGGACAAAGCTTACAGTAACTGCTGTATTGAGTAATCCGGCAGGGCCGACTCATTTTATTTTTTCGGCATTGATACCTTTCCGTTCTGTAATTGACAGCGGGCTGGAATATGATATCGGGAGTACTGTTAATAGTCCAAATTACACATATATTAAATTGCAGGCAGCTAAGGACATACATGTCATTGCTTCAAAAATTAATACTGTGGCAAGGTTGTACCATAAAGAGAAGGCATTTTCTTTTCAACTACAGCCTCTGACATCTATTCATCTTAATTCAACATTAGAAGGTGATGTTGCCGGACACGGATCACCAGGACATCTATACCTTTTTTCAGTACTGGCACTAATTGTTTTGATTATCGCATGTATTAATTTTATGAATTTAACTACTGCCAGGTCTGGTAATCGGGCAAAAGAAATTGGTTTGCGTAAACTTGTAGGTGGTCAAAGAAAAGATTTGATTTTTCAATTTTATGCCGAAACCATTGCAATTGCTTTTTTAGCTCTGCTTCTGTCTATGGTGTTAATAGAACTGGCACTGCCTTTCTTCAATCAATTAACCGGTAAAAATCTCATTGCCGGCGGTGATTCGTTTAAACTAATAACGGTCGGCGGCATTCTGGTAACACTTGTAACAGGCCTTTTAGCTGGTTCTTATCCTGCCTTGTTTATTACAAGCTTCAAGCCAATTACACTTCTTAAGGGAGCCTTGCGGATTGGTCCGGCAAATTTGTTGGTGCGCCGTGTATTGGTAGTTGTACAGTTTTCACTGGCTATTTCACTTATATCATCTGTTTTCATCGTTTCAAAGCAACTTGATTATATGCAATCCACATCCATGGATATTATAAAGGAAGATGTGGAAAAGTCAACCTTGGACATAGCTTTGAGGCAGAGTATTCAAGGCGTACAGGAGGCATCGGGAGCAGGTGAAAATGTAATTTCTGCCAATCGTCCGGCATCATACAATGATCTTCATTCTATTATGATTGATAGTACAATGGGCGACCCGTACGATACAGTCAGTAGAATCCGCTTACTTCTTTCTGTTTTTACTATTATAGCTATGATTTTATCGTGTATAGGCCTTTACGGTCTTGCATTATTTCTTTCTCAACAGCGTTTTAAGGAAATTGGAATTCGCAAAGTTCTAGGTGCCTCTATGGCCGGCATTACTGTGTTGATGTTAAAGGAATGTATACAATGGATTGTTGTTGCAGCAATAATATCCCTGCCTGTAGCTTATCTATTATTAGATCGTTGGTTATCACAATTTCAATATTATATTCCTTTATCAGTCTGGATATTTGTGCAGTCTACAATTATTGCACTGGTTGTGGCTATAATAACAGTAAGCTCTCAGGTTATCAGATCTGCTATGACAAATCCGGCACACGTTCTTCAACAGGAGTAGGCAATTATTTTTATTATATAATATTAATTTTGACAAACGTTAGCCCAATTAAACTTTATTAAGGAGGATATCATGCGTGAAGTTGTACTCCAGATTCCTACACTCGAATCAGAACAGAATATTGAAATTGATGTGCGCATCAATGGAAAAAAACGTTCCATGAAGTATCGTGTAGAGCTTGTTGACTGGCATGAGGAAAACTATACAAGTCAAGAGAAAATAGATGTATTGCGCCATGTTATTGCCGATAAAGAAAAAGATTGGGAGTTGATTCAGATAGGTGCTCCAGTTGATAAAAACAATATTCCTATTATGTTCAGAAAACGTACCATAGCAGAATAATCATCTATTTTTTTCATTTCACTTCTGCGATCCGAAGATAATGGAGCCAATATGATTTTGAATCAAATAATTCTAGCATGGCGTGTTATTAAAAGAAATTCAGTAACTTCTGTCATTCATATTGCTTCATTATCTTTGGCGCTCGCTGTTAGTTTGTTGACTCTTCTCTTTATCTGGCATGAATTAAGTTTTGACAGACATCATGTTAATTCAGAACGAATATATCGTTTGACATCTCATTTTGAGGCGCGGGGTCGTCAGATTGATTCGGCCACTTCTGCAGGAGCTCTGACAAATATAATCAAAGCTGAAGTAGCGATAGTTGAATCTGTTACAAGGTTGTACTCCTACGGTTGGAGAGAGGCGGCCTTGTTTGAATCAAGAGATGATTCTTTTTATGAACAATCATTTTACTTGGCCGATACTAATTATTT
>JAGLOF010000010.1 GCA_023139105.1 bacterium | reverse complement strand
TTGGGCACAAGGATACTGTGTTAGCACAATTGGCTTGAATGATGAAATGATTTGTAAATATGTGCCTTGGCAACAAGAACGTGATAAACGCATGGATCAACTCACCATGTTAGATACGTAATCCGACCCTTTCTGGGTCGTCTTTTAAAGCCACCTCCTTTGAGTTTGTGTGAAAACACTATTTTATGGTGATTTTTGACCTCTAAGTTACTGTTTTGTAGTAGTGTTTTTCTTGTTTTCACACCAATTTTTTTGGGGTGGATATTTGCTAATGGTTTAAATATTATATTTAAAGGGACATTAAAATGAGAAAAACAATTTTATATATTTTGACAGCAATATATCTTATTTTATTGCAAAATATTTTATTAGCAGAAGATGTTAATATTCAAGAGGCTAAAAAGGTAGCAAATAATTTTATTGCTAAAAAACGGATCAAAAGCACGGTTTTATTTAAATACAACAAACATGAAGTAAAGAATGTACAAGAATTTAAAGATCTTCGCTCCGGGAAAAAAATAGGCTATATAGTGAATATTGAACCAAAGGGTTTTCTTGTTCTTTCAAATAACACTGCTATTACACCAATAATTTCATATTCATTTCATAATAACTGGAGTGCCGACACAAGTAGTACAAATATTCTACATCATATGATCATTAAAGATTTGCAGTTGAGAAATGAGTCAGCACATTTAATCTCATGGGAATTAATAAAAAAAAATGAACAAAAATGGCAAGAATACTTGAATTTTAGTATATGTAAGGTTTCCGAATATTCATTTCAACAATGGCCAGAAGAAGGAACGACAAGTACAGGAGGGTGGCTTGAGACTACTTGGTATCAAAGCTCGCCCAATAATGACTTCTGTCCAATTGATACGACAGCACAAAGAAGATGCCCTGCTGGTTGTGTTGCCATAGCTATGGCACAGATTATAAATTATCATAAATATATTGGGGCGGTACAATTTGACGAAAGCGATAAATATCGTGCGGATATGAGTGCAATGGCGATAGATGATGATAGTACAGTTTGTAGTTTTCCGTCTTTTAAAACTTTAAATATTTATTTAGATAACCTTCAGTATATGTATGAAAATGACATACCATTAAATGATGAAGACATCTCTGCCCTCTGTTTTTCATGTGGAATATCTACAAAATCTTGGTATAGAGGATATAGTACAATATCAGGTGGACGGGCAATTAGCAGAGCATTACTTGCAAAGTTTAATTATTATTCAGCCGAAAGTAAAAGTATTTATAGAGAAGGATTAGACAACGATTTCTTTAGCAAACTGAAATCTAATATGATGAATGGCTTGCCTGCTGAACTAGACATTCGTAAATCTTCTGGGCATGCAGTTGTTTGTGATGGCTATAATACAGAGGGTTTTTACCATTTAAATTGTGGCTGGGGCGGGTTTGCAACAGCGTGGTATAATATCCCTGTGAATTTGCCACGTAATTATGAGACAATTGCATCAGCGGAATATAATATTTTGCCCGAAGCGTCTACTTTAAATGATTTATATGTCGACAATCATTCCCTTAATTTCGGTTGCATCTATCTAGGTGATACTACTCAAGTAAAAAGTATACTTTTAAAAAACACAGGTACAAACACAATGTCCATTGACTCTGTAACGACCCTGGGCGGTTGTACGCTGAGCTATGACAGCTCTCATTTTCATCATTGTTTAACAGGAGAATTATTAGAACCTAACCTGGGGAAAAAATTATTTATTAAGTTATTGTCAGACACGTTAGGAATTCTTGAAAAAGACATTATTATCTATTTCTCTGATTTGTCAGGGAGTCAATATATGAAAAATATAATTATTAATGCAACTGGAATACCTGAAGGAAGTACAGCAGTTGCTGGCAATGTATTCGGTGTTTGGCTAAAATCCACCTCACCTTATTATGTATATGGCAATATAGAAATACAAGCTGGACAACAACTAATAATTGAACCAGGAGTTGAAGTATGTTTCATCGGAAAATATGGATTGCGAATAGGAGAGAATGCACAATTGAGGGCAATAGGAAGTAAATCTGATACCATACAATTTTTTACAAATGATAACCTGACTGGCTGGTTGGGCCTTGGTTTTGTGAATAGTGCTGATGATGATACATTGAATTATTGCGCAATTACAGGTTGTAAGGCTGATACAGGCGCTGCAATTTATTGTTATCGATCTTCTCCGACAATCAAACATTCACTTATCAAAGAAAATCGTATAGAAAGTAGTGGCGTAGGTGGTGCGATGTATTGTCTTTACTCATCACCATCGATTTATCATTCAAGGATCATTAAAAATGAAGCCTGGCATGGAGGGGCATTTTACATTGATTCTGGTTCATCGGTGACGATTAGCAATACTGTAATTTGTGATAACTCAGCGGGTTGGGGGGGCGGAGCTATTTCTGCTGGTAGAAATAGCACAAATTATTCTTGCAATTTAATTAACACAGTTATCTATAATAATAATGGGGGTTATTATGCTGGAGTTTGTTGGTTGACACCAGAAGGTACTTTACAAATTAAAAATTCAATTATTTGGAATAATTTTTCTGAAAATAGACCTGAGTATTCGATTTATCGTTATGGCGGTGGTAGTGTGCAAATAACGTATTCTGATATTGATTCAGCAACTTATAAGATTTTTAATCGGGGGCTAACCAACAAGCAAATAACCCCGTATTTTACTGATCCTGAAAAAGGTGATTATACTCTTAAAATAAAATCATATTGTATTGATGAAGGTGATCCAGATCCACAATATTATGATATTGAAGATCCTAATCATAAATGGCATGCCTTATGGCCGGCCATGGGCTTTCTTAGAAATGATATGGGTGCATATGGTGGTGGAAGAATCAATGAAGATACGGGGATTAACAATCAACAAACACTACCTCAAAAATTTGCTCTTTTACAAAATTATCCAAACCCGTTTAACCCTACAACGAGCATACGATATCACATTCCTTTTAAGAGTCCTGTTCGAATAATTATTTATTCAATTTTAGGTAAAAAAGTAAAAACACTGACCCAGGAAGTACATGAGCCCGGTATTTATAATGTTGAATGGAATGGTAGGGATTCATCTGGACATATAGTATCTTCAGGTATATATTTATATACTATAAATAGTGATTCTTATTCTGCGGCAAAGAAAATGTTATTATTAAGATAAGGATTACGTTACTGTAAGAACGTACCAGATGAAAATATTATTTTCAATTTTCGTTTTTCAGTCTTGTCAACGCATGTTTCTTGCATTCGTCGGGTGTCCCGGGTGAAAGAAATATAAGTAATAACATGTGGCACGACCTTCCAGGTCGTGTGGCTACCGCCCATAAAAATAAAGCAAAGCGGAAGGCTTTTGCTTGCGGCCAAAGGCCGGGATACAAAGCAGGCACCTGTACCGATCAGTTTTCGATTGAGTCCGCCGATCTTAAAGGCGGATGAAGATCAATCAATAACAATTACCATTGCATTTCCAAAAAACTTTTGTAATTTATAACCTTCACCCAAAGAAACCGGGAAATTTACCATGAAACACTCTAAACATAAAAACCAAATTCCCCCGGCAATTTTCAGATTAACATTTTTTGTCTGCTTATCACAGATTCTATTCGCCATTTCTGTATCGGCCCAAGACCAATCAGAATCTGAGAAAACACTCCCGTATACATTAGACTATGTAAGTACTCTGGATGATTCCAGAATCGTTAAAGCGGTACCTATAGATATTGAGAAAGATGGACAGGATGAAATTCTCTATCTTGTAAATGATGGAAAAATCAATTATTCAGTCCGGCTTTATCGTCTTTTCGGTACTTCAACTTTGGGCCAGAAGAACTATCCAGATGCGGAAGTTACAGATATCGGGTTACCATTCAAAACTCCAGATGGAGCAATTAGAATTTGTGTGACGTATAAAAAAAATAATACTGCTTATTTGGATATTCTGGATATAAATCTTAAGCTGAAATCAACAATAAAAATTGTCGTAGGTCAGGATATCCAAGGCAATACTGGATGGGATGGCGAGGTGGTGCTAATCGATGTTGCGGACCTGAATGATGACGGATATCCAGACATCGTTCTTAAAGTTAATACTGCTTATGATAAGCTGCCTCGGGGTATCTGGGTTATGGATGTTAAAAACCGGGAAATATTATGGAGTTATTCGACCGGTACATATATTAATTTAGTTTCAGTTGTTGATTTGAATAAAGATGGCCTTGACGAAATCCTCGTTGACACCGGGGCCATTAATAATGGGGCCAGTGCGAATGGGACTAATGACTCCACAAGTTATATCATCATATTGGATAATAAGGGTAAATCTTACATATTAGATGAATACGAAGGGTTTCATTCAGACTTTTACGCTCAAGCAGTTTATCTTAACGGTTCAAATGATTTGAAGATAGTTGCCCGTTTTTCTAATGGTGCTTATGATGTGGCTCCCGGTGGTAAGGTAATTATTTATGATGCTGATTCTTATAATAAAGAGAATGAATATAAGTTTGATTTTATCCCAAATACCGATTGTTTTGAAATAGTCGATTTAGATGGTAACGGCAGCAAAGAAATTATTTTCATAATGCATGACCTCACACCCTGGGCATATATACTGACAGATTCCTTGAAATTGATGAAAAAGGTTCCGCTTCCTTTTAACGTCGGAACTCTACTTATTGATGACTTGAATGGTGATGGTGAAAAAGAAATTATTATAAGTAATAGGGTGATTCCGCGCACGCTTGTTTTAAACCATCGGTTTGAGAAGATGGCCCGGATTGAGAAAGGCGGCCAGACCTTTATTCTTAAACAGGGGATAGGAAAGTCAAAATTGTTAGGCATACACTCACCTAAAGAAGGTGTCTCTTATTTTGAATTGAAGAAGGCCGCCTTAGCCAATAGAATTCCTCTCGGTTATATTGCCATAAGTTTTATCTCCGGTGTTGTGTTAATTCTTATAATTCAGTTTCTTGTTTCTCTATTCAATCCTGGATTAGCCGGCAATCATATTATTGGTCAAATTTTTGATACGTTGCCTATGGGTGTAATATGGCTTGACAGGAAGAATAATATTAAATACAGCAACACAAAAGGCCGGGAACTTTGCGGCATTGATACACGAGTTACGGATCAAAAGAGTATTCCGTATAATGACCATCCCATCCTATGTCATTTAATCAAACACATGTGTTCAGATAAAAGTCATAAACAGGCATTTCATGGAGACGTCATCAAATGGAATCAGCGGCAGTTCAGGGCGATATCCATACCGCTTCACAAAGGTCTTTGGCACAATGAGTATATACATTTTATCAATGACGAGACTCATAAGAATGTTGCAGAGCAGGCTGTACTCTGGACGGACATCGCCCAGAAACTGGCCCATGAACTGAAGAACCCCCTGGCCACTATACAGTTCACGCTTCAGCGTCTCCAATCGATCTATACCAAAGAGAACGATGCATCACGGGAAAAGTATGATGTGTACGTCGATTCATCCCTGGAGGAGATTCAGCGGCTGAGAAGAGTGACTGACGGCTTCCAGAGGATTACGTGTATTCAGGAACCGGAAAAGAGCCATGTGAAGGTGGCGGAGTTTATTAGTGAGATCGAGAATAAGTTAAGCACATGGATCCCGGATAATATTCAATTCTCTGTAGAATTGGAGTCCGGTTTACCCGATATCCATATCGATCTGGACCAGTTTCATAGTCTCTTCTTCAACCTGATAGACAATGCGGCGAAAGCCATAAATGGAGAGGGGCACATAGAGATAAGAGCCACCCGGGGCGAATATCTCTCACTCAGGAAGAGTGTCGAGTACAGGAAGTGGGTGCTCTTTGAAATAAATGACAACGGTTCGGGGATGACGCAGGAACAAGTGAATACAATTTTTGATCCCTACATCTCGCACCGGGAGCAGGGTACGGGCCTTGGCCTCACCATCTGCAAAAAAATTGTCGAGGATCACGGAGGCAGAATTATGATAGAGAGTAATAAAGGCGTGGGAGCACACATTACTATTAAAATTCCTGTTGAAGATGAAGATAGCTTTGGAAGCAAGCATGCCTGAAAACAGACCGTACATTTTGATTGTCGATGACGAACCCAAGATCCGTGATATCCTACAGGAAATTCTCCAGAATGAAGGCTATGTGACTTGCATGGCCGGAAACGGCAGAGAGGCACTGTCCCTGTTTGATTCAGAATCTATTGATCTGGTTATTCTTGATCTGGTTATGCCGGATATGAGCGGAATGGATGTGCTCAGGCTGCTGGCTAAACGGGCGCCCAGCGTACCGGTCATTATTATCAGTGCCCATGGAAACATCCCCAAGGCCGTTGAAGCCACACAATTAGGCGCCGTGGAGTTTCTTGAGAAACCGGTGGATACCAAGGAGCTCATCGCCTGTATCAAAGAGCAACTTGCAGAAACGCAAAAACAACAAACATTTGACGAAGAGATCGAAAACAACTTTTTGAGATACGGTTTCATTGGTGGCAGCATACTCTTGCAGGATGTCTTTCGCACGATTGATCAATCCGCCTCGACTAGTATCCGGGTGCTCATCACCGGTGCTACGGGCACGGGCAAAGAACTGGCTGCCAAAGCCATTCATCGTCTGAGCCAGCGCTACGACAAACCATTCATCAAGGTGAACTGCGCAGCCATTCCTGAAGAACTGATTGAGAGTGAACTCTTTGGTCACAAGAAGGGCTCCTTCACTGGTGCATTCGCCGATAAGCAGGGGCGGTTTGCCCTGGCTCATAAGGGGACGTTGTTTCTGGATGAGGTTGCGGATATGAGTCCTATGACTCAGGCCAAGGTGCTTAGAGCTCTTGAGGATGGAGAGATACAGGCTGTGGGTTCTACCAGCATAAAACAAGTAGATGTCCGCGTCATTACAGCCACTAATAGAAACCTCCCGAGAATGGTTAAAGAAGGTGCTTTCAGAGAGGATCTCTTTTACCGCCTCAATGTGGTCAACCTGCATCTTCCAATTTTGGAAAAACGTAAAGAGGATATCTCCTATCTGGCACGACACTTCCTCTCACGATACTGCGAGGATTTCAACAGCCCGTTGAAGCAGATCACCAAGCGGGGAATGACGCATCTCATCCAGAAGAAGTGGCCTGGGAATATCCGTCAATTACGGAATTTTATTGAGAAATTAGTCGTGATGAGTAGGGAAGAGATCATTGATGTCCAGGATATCTTAAAAATCGAGGGCAGAGAGGTTTTAGAGGAGGATTTGGAGGCGGTTCTGACGCTCAGAGATGCCCGGCAGCGGTTTGAAAAAGATTTTATCCTCTCCAAACTCATCGCCCATGGCTGGAAGGTCTCGGATGTGGCCATGGAACTGGATGTTGAGAGGACGGCTTTATATAGGAAGCTGAAGGAGCTTGACATACCGGTTAGGAGCAATAAGCCGAGTGGATGACAGAGCCTGTGACCACTCGCCGAAGCGTACGTTGTTGACGATGGTGTTCTGGGCGAAGAGTGCGGTGGTAGTGAATAATAAAAGGAGTATGATGAGTCGGGTTTTCATAGTGAACTCCTTCTATTGTCGGCTAGGGCCAACCGCTTGACTTGCCTTCCCAGAGTGATAAAACAAATATTTGACAGGATTAATAGGATCTACTGGATTAAGAGAATAAAGATATATTAATATGTTTTTATCCAGTTATTCCTGTCAATAAAGCTCTTTCTCCATGTGAGCTTCATCGCATCATGACTGCTTTCTGCGTGCGTACTCCATCCGCCGTTTTCAACACAATCAGATACGTGCCCGTGGCCGTCTGCACTCCCGCTTCATCCCTGCCGTGCCAGTAGAGGTTGTATGAACCGGCTGCCTGATCTTGGTCCAATAGCGTCCGCACCTTGCGGCCAAGTAAGTCATATATCATAATCTCTACAGGCCCTGCTTCTGCCAACTGATACTGAATCTTTGTCTCTGGGTTGAAGGGATTGGGAAAGGGTGGTTCAAGCACAGTCTCTTTTGGGGCTTCGGGTAAGGTGATCTCAATGGTGTCATAAATGTGAACGTCACCATTTGTATCTACGTCAGAGAGGCGGTAATGAAGCACCTGGCCGGGGGTTGGGCAGTCTTATCGGTGAAGGTGTATTCATGGCACTCTGAGCTGTTGCCCTGACCCATTAATTCTGGATGTGTTTCATACGAGGCCATCACATTCCACTGTTGGGGTGCATTGTGAATTGCTCGCTCCAAAATGAATCCCAAGTTGTCTGTCTCGCTCTGTGTGGTCCAATGAAGAGACATCCCCCTTATTAGGGGCTCGGCCTTAAAAGAGGATAACTGCACTGGTAAAGAGACCTCATCGTCATTGACAATGATAAAATTTGTCTTTACCCCCCAATGATTTAATATGCCATTTTGTACATTGGATAACTCCAGATAAAAAGTTTCATCAGCCTCATAAAGATTGTCATCACATATCTTCACAGAAACCGTTTTTAGAAATTCTCCAGGAAGAAAAGTGACCACTGTGGGTTCAACCGCAATAAAGTCCTCCCCTCCCCTCCCCTGCCGTGGCGGTGAGGTTATGGGTTTGGTAGGTGACTGTAATGGTTTCCGCACTGCGGTTCCGATTATTCACATGAAGGCGTTGTTATCGGCAGTTTAAATTGAT
>JAGLOF010000001.1 GCA_023139105.1 bacterium | reverse complement strand
CACAGCCTCAGAGCATGGGAACGAGGTGTAAGAGGGGAAATATTATCGATAGAAAAAAGTTGTTGATTTTGATGATCGATAGTATTAACGTATTACGACAACAGTGTAACAAGGAGGAATCCAATGGAAGCGGTAAAGATCTCACCGAAATTTCAGGTCGTAATACCAAAAAATGTACGTGAATCCATGAAACTCATTCCCGGGCAAAGATTGCAAGTCATTCAATATGAAGATAGAATTGAGCTTATCCCTATAATAAAGATAACTGAAATGAAGGGCTTTCTTAAAGGGATTGATACTCATTTTGAACGTGAGGAGGACAGGGTATGAATATAGTTGATTCCTCCGGCTGGCTTGAATTTTTCTCCGGCGGTGCTAATGCAAATAAATTTGAAGAACCTCTTTCTGACGTTGAGAATTTATTGGTGCCATCAATAACAATCTATGAAGTTTTCAAAGTGATCTTGAGAGAGAAGAATGAAAATAGTGCCCTTAAAGGAATAGCGGCAATGAAACAGGGGCAAGTCATAGACCTTAGTGCTGAGATAGCCATGTCCGGGGCAGTCATCAGTTTGTACAATAAAATACCAATGGCGGACAGCATTATTTGGGCTACGGCAAAGAAATTTGATGCAACAGTTTGGACTCAGGATAGTGATTTTAAGAATATGCCAAAAGTGAAGTATTTTAGGAAGTAGAAAATGGATGGTGCTGCACTGATTGATGCCTGCCTCTTATCCTCGGCTTGTCATCTCGACGGAGCTTGCGACAGAGAGATCTTAAAAAGGTTAGTTAGCGGCACAAGCGTATAGTTTTAAGATCTCTCCCTTCGGTCGAGATGACAGCATCAAGAGGTAGAGCCTTTCACTCTTCGGTCGTGATGAAAGCATGAGGGGTGTTGTTTGTGAACTCCCGCTATTGCATTCACTGCAATCATTCATATATTATCAAATTACATAACACGGCCGCTTTTAACAATAAAGGAACACCCATGTCAACTATAAAACCAACTTCTTCAACACTGGCAACACATCAGGGACAGAGTGCGCTGATGAAGCTCAAGAAAAAAGCATCGACTGATACCTCTTGGCCAGTCGTTCGCAATGAAGATGGTCAGACCGTGGATGAGTATTTGATCGAGCAAATTCACACGATCATCAAAACAGATGATAAGGATGTTATGAAAGCCTTTAAGGTTTTTCAGCAACTTATTGATCGCCCAGATATGAAACAAGTCAATAAAAACCATAAGGAAGTTTTTCAAATGGGGCTCAGTCACTTTATGAAACGAGTATCTGAAATTCAAAACGGCACTCGCCACATTGACGCAACCCTGCTTGCTGACTTGCGTGCGATTATTGTTAAAAATGCAAAAAAGCATTACCGGAAGGAAACAGCAGGGCGTCGTAACAGTGCAAATATTTTATTGCATATACTCCACATTGATAAAGGGACTGTGCTCCGTTATAAGCGAAACGAAAAAGGAGAGCTTCGTTTTACGATCCCGAATCGATTTGATATAGAAGTACCGGTTAGTGCGGCAGTACGTAAGGCGCTTCAATTGGATAAGGTTATAGAGTATCTTGAAAAGATACTTGATGCAGATAAGCTGAGAAATGTATTTGATACGCACATGAGGAAACCCTATGGGCGCATTGGTATGGCAGTGGCTGAGATTGATGCTTATCGTGATAATTTAATTGCGAGGTTGATGAATGAAGTGGTGTTTGACCTCGAGACAGTTCAAACATTATTAATTGAGGGTATGATTGGTGGTCATGTACGGATCGGTCGTACCAATGATGCCTGGGGTCTTGGGCAGTGGGATTCAGTTGCGTTGTTTCGCTGGTTAAAGGAGAATAATAACCATCCCATGTTGAGCAAGTACAACCTTACGGGTGAGAATTTTGCGCGTTTACAACTGCTTGAGGAAGAGAAACATCATGACTCAAAAGAAAGTAGCGGCCACCGACAATTGGAAATTCGCGCCGATCTTTCCAGTCGTGTGCATCACAGCATTGGGTGGGTTGAAAAGAATGATTTCAGACCATACGTATGGCAAGCAATGATTGCTAAAAAATATGTTAATCGAATTGGCCATTTGACCCACAAAATTTCTCCTGCCTTTTTTGGCTCAAGGCCCTCTGATTTAGGCCCTGAGATTTCAGCCGATGACCAAAAAGAAGCATTTGCGAAAATGAAAGCTGCACACCAAGGGACATGGTTGCATATGTTAAGTGTGGTTTTTGGGCTGATAAGAGGTGGTTCGGAGCGATGTGATGAGCCGCGTGAATATGTTGCAGGTCGTGCGGATAATGTTGGCAAACAGTCTTCAAGCAGCACGACCGCTGGTGAAGATGCAGCTTTAATGCTGTTTAATGATACTACGAACTCCCTTTTCGTGTCATTGCGAGGCGTTCTGTGCCGTGGCAATCCCCCTACGCAGCGTCGTTGATTTACAGTTCCCGCTGATCCATTAGGAGACTGCCGCGGTCGCCTGGAAAAGAAGGCTCCCTCGCAGAGACAGGCGTTTTCGTGTCATTGCGAGGCGTTCTGTGCCGTGGCAATCCCCTTATGCAAGCGTCATTAATCAACAGTTCCCAGTGATCCTTTAGAAGACTGCCGCGGTCGCCTGGAAAAGAAGGCTCCCTCGCAGAGACGGAAAGGATTTGTGTTAACAGAAGATAAAACTCCTCTTGACAAATGTACGGCATGGTGGTACATTTAGAGGCAGTTACAAATTTGAACAGTTGAGGTACAGAAAAATGATTGAGCTATCCGTAAATAAATTCAGGGCAAATTTAAAAAATTATGTTGATCAGGCAATTGATCTGCATGAGCCTGTAAAAATAACAAGAAGAGAAGGAAGAGACTTTGTTGTATTAAGTGCTGAGGATTGGGAGAGGGATCAGGAAACTTTATATATATTGCAGAATTCATCATTGATGAAGCAAATCTCGGAATCATTTAAAACACATCATACAGGTGAAGGATATAAACCTTCAAATGAGGAATTGGATGCGATCAATAGTATTTGAAGGAAAAACCTGGCAAAAATATGAAAAATTAAGATCGACTGATAAAAAGCTGCATAAAAATTTATGTAGAATTATACAGGAAATGCAGCGTAATGATCCTGCAAGGGGATTAGGAAAGCCTGAGGCCTTAAGAAACAACTTATCCGGGTTCTGGTCCAGGCGCTTATCACACAAAGACAGAATAATATATAAATTTGACGATAAATCAATCTACATTTTTGCCATTGGCGGGCATTATAATGAATGACATTATGCCTTCCCGGGCTTTTTGTCATTGCGAGGCGTTTTTTGCCGTGGCAATCCCCCTTACGCAAGCGTCGTTAATCAACCGTTCCCGCTGATCCTTTAGGAGACTGCCGCGGTCGCCTGGAAAAGAAGGCTCCCTCGCAGAGACAGGCGTTAAGTGGTAGGGCGGATTACTCTTCTCAAATCCGACAAACACGCTTTCAATGCTTATGTAGAAAAAGGTTATTACACAAAGGATTGGGGCAAAATTTTTAAAAAATGCTTGACAGGTGTGTATGGAATTTATATTTTAATATGAAATGTTAAAATATATATGAAAAATTTAGAGGAGGGAGCTATTATGTCAGTTGCAACAGTAGGAATGCGCTACCAAATAGTCATTCCCGCCAAAGAGCGAAAAAAAATTGGGCTTAAACCCAATCAGAAAGTTAATGTCATGGTTAAGGATGGCATTATCATTGTTGAACCCATCGGGGCACAGCCTGTACGTGGAATTTTGCGTGAACTGCGGAACGACATAGATGCTGTTGACTATATTGGGGGGATAAGACGGGAATGGGATGAACGTGCATGAAGATACCGGTTGGTTTAAATGGACAAAAAGGAGTGGTAATTGATACCAATGTTTTCATTTATTTGTTTGAAGACAGTCCTCAATACGGAGAAGTGGCGGAGTTTATTATTAGCCAGGCGGAAAGAAATGTTTTTCAAGCAGTTGTGACACCCATCACAGTAGCTGAGATAATTATAAAACCCATCGCAATGAACAGGCTGGAGCTTGCCGACCGTTGCCGTTCCGCTCTTCGTAGATTCATGAATATTGTCCCCACGGATATCCCTTACCAGGCCGGAGAATTAGCCGGTGCCCTTAAAGCAAAGTATGGACTGCCCCTGCCGGATATGATGCAGGCTGCAATGGCCATGCAAACAGATAGTGCCGCTCTTATAACAAATGATAAGGCTTTATCCAGAATTGAAGAACTGGATGTTTATCTGCTGCATATGTTTTTATAGCCCGTATTCTATTGATGCAGCCTGTCATGCAATGCCGGATTCAACAGCAGTAAAAAGTTTTTGGCCCAGGCAGTAAGGTGCTTACCTTTTCGCAAAATAACTCCGTAATGGGTTTCCTCAAATTGGTCGTGCACAGGAATGGCAACAAGGCGTGGTGTCTGTTCGGGCGTCAGTGCTATTTTTGGGATAATGGCTATTCCTATTCCCATCTCAACATAACGTTTAATAGTCTCAGCATTTGTGGCCTCAAGTACAACTTCCAGAGAAAGTTGTGCCCGTTGAAAAACACGGTCAACCTCGCCTCTTGCCACAGTACCGGTTTCATAGGCAATCATCGGATATTGGGCAATATCGGCCAATGTAACCAGGCTCTTTTGAGCCAGAGGATGTCCCAAGCCGGTTATAAGCATACGACCTATGGGTTCCAGGGGGAAGTATTGAAGGTTTTGCGGCATCTTGACAATAGGAGATATACCCATATCTATCTCGCCTAATTGAGCCAGTTCAATTATCTCATCCCAGCGGCGTTCTCTTATAATCAGGCGTACATGCGGGTATTGTCTTGCAAATCGTTTTACTACAAAGGGCAGGAAGTTCATAATCATCAAAGTAGTGGCTGCAATTGTCATTGCCCCGTGTTCCTGGCCTTTCAGGTCATCAAAAGTAGATTGAATTCCCTCAAATTCCTGCACCACGGGTGCAACCAAATCAAAGAGTAGCTGGCCTTCCGGTGTGAGTTCTTTTCTGGGGCCATAGCGATTGAAAAGTTGAACATCCAGATTTCGCTCGAGATTTTTGATCTGTTGTGTGACCGCAGATTGGGTTACGGACAGTTTTTCAGCGGCTTTTGTTAAACTTTTTAGCCTTGCGCTATAATAAAAGCCTCTTAATTGTTGCATTTCCATATGGGCTAACTCTCATATTATTCAAGATGCTAACCCAATATACAAAGATTTATTGATAAGTTCAACTAATAATAAACATAAGATTTTTTCACTTGATTAATAATGGGGAAATATTTATCATGCGTATGGATGGAATGTTGCTCACAGGGCAACCAGCTTTGTTTCAGAGGTTTTTAATTCATTTTTTACTTTTACACAGTCTACAAGTTTGGTGAAATTCAACTCGGGAATTAATATGTCCCGGGTTGAATACTTGAATCGGAATCGATTAGTTTAATTCGTTTAATTCGGTATATCACCCTAATACTTGGAGGTTCAATCGTGGAGATCAGAGTGTTATCTCCTGTGATTAGCCGGTTATCAGACCGTTTTTATCCCTATGTGTGTACGTACACAACGGATCATTGTACGCTATTTCCAGAATTATGATGCGATGGCAGAGTCACTGTTAATTTGTGACCCGGTCATCGCATTTTTATTGTTTCCATTGATAATTATTTTTAAGGAGATGATTCATGGGTAAACCCAAATTTGCAATCTATTGGGCTGCCAGTTGTGGTGGCTGTGAGATTGCATTTCTGGATATTCGGGAGAAGATCCTGGATGTGGACCGGGCCGTGGATCTGGTATTCTGTCCATGTCTTATGGACACAAAGTATGAAGATGTTGAGAAAATGGCCGATGGAGAGATTGATGTCTGCCTCTTTAACGGTGCCATTCGTAATGAGGAAAATCTTCATATCGCTCAATTATTACGCCGTAAATCAAAGGTGTTGGTGGCTTATGGCTCTTGTGCATCTGAAGGCTGCATCCCCGGTTTGGGTAATCTGACAGATGACGAAGGAATCTGCCGCTACTCTTTTGAAGAGTCGCCTTCCACAGTCAATCCGGAAAAAGTACATCCTCAAAAATCTACATCTATTGAAGCAGGTGAACTGACGCTGCCAGGCATGTTCAAGTATGTACGTACTCTTGAGCAAGTAGTCGATATTGATTATAAAATGCCGGGTTGTCCACCGGTGGCCGCGCAGATTTGGGCTGTCATTCAAACGATACTCTCAGGTGATCTGCCTCCCAAAGGCTCTGTGATTGGTGTGTCACCAAAGACTGTCTGTGAGGAGTGTGATCGAAGTAAAGATGAAAAACGTATAAAAGAATTTTTGCGGCCCCATGAAATTGGTGAGGTTGATCCTGATATCTGTCTCCTGGAACAGGGGCTTGTGTGTAATGGTCCCGGAACTCAGGCCGGTTGTGGTGCGCTTTGTCCTCAGGTAAATATGGGCTGCCGAGGTTGTTACGGTCCGGCTGAAGGCATTAAAGATTTGGGTGGTAAATTGGCGGGCGCAATCGCCTCGGTAATTGAAGCGGACGATCCCGAAGAGATACAGAGAATATCCGATCAGATTGTTGACCCGGTGGGCACTTTCTACAGGTTCAGTCTGCCCGGCTCAATCTTAGGGAGAAAGATATGAAAAAAATAACCATTGACCCTATCACCCGCTTGGAAGGACATGGGAAAATAGACATTTTTCTGGATGATGCCGGTAATGTTGCCGATGCCTATCTCCAGATTCCCGAATTGCGCGGATTTGAGAAATTTTGTCAGGGCCGTCCTGTTGAAGAGATGCCCCGCATAACTTCACGTATCTGCGGTGTTTGCCCTGAGGCGCATCTGCTGGCATCTGCCAAGGCTGGAGACGCAGTATATGGAATGGAACTGCCTCGTACTGCAAAAATGCTCAGAGAATTGCTCTATATGATCTTTTTTGTTACTGATCATGCCACCCATTTTTATGCACTGGGCGGTCCTGATTTTATAGTAGGGCCCGATGCACCCAAGGCGCAACGTAACATTTTAGGCGTCATACACAAGGTCGGCATTGAGATTGGTTCCAAGGTTATCAATATGCGCGGACTCTGTCATGAACTGATCAAAAAAATGGCTGGTAAAGCTGTCCATCCGGTGGGCGCATTGCCCGGCGGCATGTCTAAGGGACTAACGGCTGCTGATCGTCTGGAAATTCTTGAGGCCGGCCGCCAAGCTGTTGAATTCGGGCAGTTTACTATTCAAATTTTCAATGACATTGTCCTGAAAAATCAAGAGTATGTGGATCTCATACTCTCAGATATGTTCTCTCACCGTACATATAATATGGGCCTGGTTGATGAGAACAATCTAAGCAACTTCTATGAAGGCAAAATCCGAGTTACTGGTCCTGATGGCAAGGAGTTTGTAAAGTTTGCGGCCGCCGATTATCTGGATCACATAGAAGAGCGTGTGGAACCATGGTCTTATTTGAAGTTTCCATATTTAAAAAATATTGGCTGGAAAGGTTTTGTAGATGGTCCCGAATCGGGCATTTACAAAGCAACACCGCTTTCCCGCTGTAATGCTGCAGATGGACTGGCTACACCCCTTGCCCATGCCGAATATGAAAAAATGTATGATACACTGGGCGGTAAGCCTGTACACGCTACCCTGGCCACACACTGGGCTCGCGTCATTGAAATGCTCTATGCGGCAGAACGCTGGGTGGAACTGGCAGAAGATCCTGAGATTGCCGGGCCGGAGTATCGTATTCAACCTACTCAAATACCTACCGAAGGTGTTGGTGTGGTTGAAGCACCTCGCGGCACACTATATCATCACTATAAAACAGATGAACGTGGTATGATAACAGAAGCAAATTTAATTGTGGGTACAACAAATAACAATGCCGCAATTAATATGTCTGTTAAGAAAGCGGCCATGGGACTCATTAAAAATGGTAAAGTGGATGATGCTCTTTTGAATCAGGTTGAGATGGGTTTCCGTGCATATGATCCATGTTTTGGTTGTGCTACACATACACTGCCAGGGCAGATGCCCATGATTTTAAAAATTTACGACCATCATCGCGAATTGGTGGAGACATTGCGCCGCGACTAGTGGTAGCTGGTCCCGAAACCGGAGAAATCGCATGCGAGTCAAATTGAAAATCGGTGAAAATGAAAAGAAATTTATTAATCGTGTCAATGAGCTGACCGGTGATAATGTCTACCGCTGTTATCAATGCGGGCGTTGTTCTGCCAGTTGTCCCATGGCACAGGAAATGGATCTTCTGCCAAATCAGATTATACGGAAAGTGCAGATGGGGCAGGAAGAAGATATTATTGGTTCCAAAACACTCACGCTTTGTGCCAGTTGCTTTGCATGTCAGGGACGCTGTCCCAAGGGCATTGACATTGCCGCAGTGTGTGAGGCCATAAGGCATTTGCTGGAACCCAAAGGGAAAGATTTCTGGGGACCAGATGATGTACAGCCGGAGCTGGCCAAGGAACTGCCACAGCAGGTGCTTGTGGCGGTCTATAAGAAATTCGCAAAATAATTGTAGAGACACAGAGGCGCTGGCTTTGAGCATTGGTTTGGGGAGTTAAGAGGGATTGAGGAAAGGAACCATGCTGATGTACAATGCCGCTGATCTTTAGTCTAATAAACGAAGGAAAACCGTATGAGAGTCCATTATTACCCCGGCTGCACCCTCAAGGAAAAAGCCACCAATCTGGAGGACTCTACCCGCGAGGCCATGGCCCGTTTAGATACGGACTTGGTTGAACCCGAAGGGTGGACCTGTTGCGGGGCTGAATATCCCTTGATCACCGAAAAGATACATGGGCTGATTCCGCCTGTCCGTATCCTGCGTCAGGTGGAGATTGAGGAAGGCAGCAAAGTGGTGACTACTTGCGCATTTTGTTTTGCCGTATTAAAGCGGGCCAATAAGGCCATGCTGGACAATCCGACATTACATACGCGAGTCAATGAGTATTTGGCGGACGATATTCTTATCGACCCAACGACCAAGGAGAAGCGCACCCACTTTGAATCCTACAACGGTGATGTACAAGTGCTTCACCTTCTGGAATATCTTCGGGATGAAGTGGGTTTGGGTCATCTCAAATCCCTGGTCAAACGGGACCTCTCCCATATTAAAGTGGCACCCTATTATGGCTGCCGCCTGCTCCGCCCCCAGAAGGAAGTGGCCATTGATGATCCCGAGACCCCCACGATCTTCGAAGATTTCTTGAATGCCATTGGTTGTACTGTGGTCGACTTTCCCTTTAAGCAGGAATGCTGCGGCTCCTATCTTTCAGCATCCATGCCGGAGACCTCCAATGAACCTTCTTACCGGGTTTTGAACTCGGCTAAGATGAACGGTGCCAATGTGGTGGCCCTGTCATGTCCTCTTTGTTATTATAATATGGATACCCGTCAGGACCGTATTAAAGAAGAGTATTTGGAATTCAATGGATTTCCAGTGCTTTATTTTACACAGCTTTTAGCCTGGGCATTAGGGGCTGATGTAGAAACTTTGGGTCTGGATAAACATCTGTGTGATCCCCGTCCGCTATTTGACATTAAGCAAAATGCTGAGGATGTGGAGGTGAATCTATGAAAGACGATGGTAAAAAGAAGCGCATAGGCGTCTTTGTATGCCACTGCGGTGTTAATATTGCCGGAGTAGTGGATGTTGAGAAAGTAGCTGAATTACTTAAAGATTATCCTGGTGTTGAGTTCTCTACAGATTATGTATATATGTGTTCTGAACCGGGTCAGCAGCTGGTGCTGGATAAAATTAAAGAAGATAAGCTGGATTCTGTAATTATAGCCGCTTGTTCACCCACATTGCACGAGAAGACATTTCAGAGTGCAGCGGAATTGGCGGGTTTGAATCCTCATCAGGTTGAGATAGCTAATATTCGTGAACAGGATTCATGGGTTCATCCAGACCGGGATAAGGCCACTGTAAAGGCTGTTAAAATAGTCAAATCCATGGTAGAAAAGGCTATTCAGAACGAAGATTTGGAACCAATAAAGGTCGGTGTGTTCAAAAAAGCTCTGGTAATTGGTGGAGGTGTCACCGGTTTACAGGCGGCTATGGATATAGCCGATCAGGGTTATGAGGTAATTGTTGTAGAGAAAGAGCCTTCGGTGGGCGGCAAGATGATACAGCTTTCAGAGACATTTCCCACGCTGGATTGTTCTCAATGCATTCTGACTCCCAAGATGGTGGAGGTCACGCGGCATCCCAAAATCAAACTGATGACTTACTCTGAAGTAGAATCAATCTCCGGATTTGTCGGCAATTTTAAGGTTCGCATTAAAAAGAAACCACGATTTGTTGATGAGGATAAATGTAAGCTCTGTAATGAATGTGCTGATGTCTGTCCACAGATTGTGCCCGATGAATACAATATGGGACTCTCCTTCCGCAAAGCTATCTATATGCCTTTCCCCCAGGCTGTGCCAGGTACTTATACGCTGGATATGGAGAGCTGCCTGGGAACACTGCCCATTCGTTGTGGCAAGTGTAAAGATGTCTGTGACGCTCAGGCCATAGATTATGATATGAAGGAAGAGATTATTGAGGAAGAAGTGGGTGCAGTTGTTGTGGCCACGGGTTATGATCTCTATGATATGAAGGCTCTGGGTGAGTACGGCGGTGAGAATTATGAAGATGTGCTCAACGGCCTGGAGTTTGAACGTATTCTCTCCGCTTCCGGTCCTACAGGTGGCAAGGTTCAACGTCCCTCTGATGGTAAGGTACCCAAGAATGTTGTCTTTATTCAGTGTGCCGGTTCACGTGATCCCGAGAATCATAATTCCTATTGCTCCAAAATATGCTGTATGTATACTGCAAAACACGCCATGCTCTACAAACATCGTGTGCACGATGGTAATGCAATTGTCTTCTATATTGATGTGCGTACAGGTGGTAAGAATTTTGATGAATTTTATCAACGTGCCACGGATGATGAATCCATACTCTATCTGCGAGGTAAGGTTTCCAAAATCTTCAAAGAAGGCAACAAAATGATTGTCTGGGGTGTTGATACTTTAACGGGCCAAAAAGTAGAAGTAGAAGCAGACATGGTTGTTTTGGCAATGGCAATGACAAAGGCTGATGGTGTACCGGAGTTGATGAAGAAATTAAAAATTTCTATCGACGGTAATGGCTGGTTGGCCGAGGCTCATCCCAAGTTACGTCCGGTGGAATCATTAAATCAGGGTTTCTATCTGGCCGGTGCAGCTCTTGGTCCCAAGGATATCCCTGAGGCTGTGGCACAGGCATCTGCAGCAGCAGCAAAAGTAGGCGCATTATTCGCCAAGGATGAACTTATGCATGCGCCAACTATTGTTCCTGTAATTGAGGAACTTTGCTCAGGTTGCGGAATATGTGTTTCCATGTGTCCGTATGGTGCCAGAACTTTAAATGCTGTAAGGAAAGTGATTGAGGTTAATGAAGTACTCTGTGAAGGCTGTGGTGCATGTGCAGCCGCCTGTCCTGCAGGTGCTGCACAGCAGCTAAATCAGTCTGATAGTCAGATTTTTTCTATGGTCAAAGCCATTCTTAGAGGTTAATTATGTTTGAACCGAAGATAATGTGTTTTTTATGTAAATGGTGCACATATGCCGGAGCTGATCTGGCCGGCACATCTCGTTTGGAATTTTCACCTAACGGTATAAATTTACGGGTGATGTGTTCCAGTCGTATCGATCCACAACATATTTTACATGCCTTCAAGGAAGGTGCTGACGGTGTGTTTATTGGCGGATGTCATCCCGGTGACTGCCATTATGTTGAGGGTAATTATAAAACCTTACGCCGCGTGACGTTGTTCAAGACAATGATGGAGCAATTAGGGCTTGATCCGAAACGCCTGCGCCTGGAATGGATTTCGGCGGCAGAGGGAAAGAAGTATGTTGAGACTATGAATGAATTCACTGAGACCATTCGCAATTTGGGGCCATTGAATTTGGAAGAGAAGACGCTAACTGAAGAGGGTGTCTGTCATGAGTGAGGAAAAAGTAAAAAGCAAAGATGAGCTGGTGCCGATTTTTTTCATGGGAAAATGTTATGAAGTACCTTCATCGCTGACGATTCAGAAAGCACTGGAATATGCGGGCTATCAACTGGTACGTGGTTGCGGTTGCCGTGGAGGTATCTGTGGGGCCTGTGGTACTGTGTTTCGGTATCCCGATTCATACAAGATTGAAGTAGGCCTGGCTTGTCAGACCGTGGTTCAACCCAATATGTATATCGCGCAACTGCCCTTTTTCCCGGGTAACAAGGCGACATACAATATTGCCGATCTTGAACCCAATGGCTCTGTGTTTACCGCTCTTTATCCTGAGCTGTACAAATGTATCGGTTGCGGTACATGCACGCGTTCATGTCCCATGGATATCGATGTGCTGGGTTATATGTCCAAGGCGATACGGGGAGATATTGAAGGTGTTGCCAAGGGCTCATTTGACTGTGTAATGTGCGGGCTTTGTTCCGGTCGTTGCCCGGCTGAAGAGGTGCAGTTCTATATTGCCATACTGGCGCGTCGTCTATATGCACTGCATATGCAGCCCCGATCTGCTCATTTAAAGCGAGCGATCAATTCTGCCGAAGAGGGCCAGTGGACAGAAGGTATAGCCAAACTTAAGGCTATGAATTTGGATACATTGAAAAAAGTATACTCAGAGCGCGAGATGGAGCCGCATATGGGTCCGGAAGACTGGATTCCCGGCGACACCAACTATGTCAATGTTGATTAAGGACTTTAACTCTTTTCCATTGGAGACTCCGTCATGCCATACACGCCAGAACTAAAAGAATTGATTAAAAAGGTTGAGAAAACCCGCCCCCAGCGCGTGGAGCGCAAGAAACGGGGTGAGGAATTTCAGCCTATGACCTTGAAAGAACGGGAGGAGATTCTCCAGTATCATCCTGATTTCAAGGAAGAAGGCCGACGTGAGATCCTGGTCGGCCCCAATAAAGGATATCGTATTGCACATGAGATGGTAGACTTGCTGCATGCCAAATCTCGTGTTGATCCTGATAAGATTGATCTCAGCAAAATTGATTATGAGACAGATGTTCTTATCCTGGGTGGCGGCGGTGCCGGTACGGCAGCGGCTTTACTGGCCCGGAAACAAGGCATGAAAGTGCTAATGGCCACCAAACTTCGTCTGGGCGATGCCAACACCATGATGGCGGAGGGTGGTATACAGGCAGCCTCTAAATCGACCAAAGATTCACCCTATTACCATTATCTTGACTGTATGGGTGGCGGACACTTCAAAAATGTACCGGAATTGGTTGAGACACTTGTCTCAGATGCCCCCAGTGTTATTGGCTGGCTTGAATCTCTGGGAGCCATGTTGTCCAAGGATGATACCGGCCTGCTCTCTACAATGCACGGTGGAGGAACTTGCCGCAAACGTATGCACTCTGCAGGTGATATAACCGGCGCGGAGATTATGCGTACTCTTCGTGATGAAGCCAGGAATTTCCCCACTGATATCAAAGTAATTGAATTCAGTCCCGCGGTTGAGATTATTCTCAATGATAAAGGACATGCTGCCGGTGCCGTGCTCTACAATATGGAGACAGAAGAATATCTGATAGTCAAGGCTAAGTCTGTAATAATGGCTACAGGTGGTTCAGGGCGTCTGCATATTCAGAATTTTATGTGTACAAATCATTACGGTGCCACGGCAGATGGCTTGATTATGGGCTACAGAGCCGGTGTGCCTCTCTGTTTTTTACATACGGTACAGTATCATCCTACAGGTGCAGTATTTCCCGAGCAATCTGAAGGTCTGTTGATCACTGAAAAATTCCGGGGTGCCGGTGCTAATGTGCTGAATATAGATGGTGAGCAGTTTGTATATGAACGTGAACCCCGTGATATCGAAGCATCAGCTTTTATAAGGGAGTGTATGGTACGTGGCAAGGGTGTTCCTACACCTGGCGGTAAACCCTGTGTCTGGCTTGATTCACCAATGATTGACATGCTTAACGGTGAAGGCACAGTTCGTAAAGAATTCCCCGGTAAGTGGATACTATTTCATCGCTATGGCATTGATATTGCCAAAGAGCCTATGCTTGTATTCCCGACACTGCATTATCAAAATGGTGGGTTGGAGATTAACAAACGTGGCGAAACATCTGTTCCCGGTCTCTTTGCAGCCGGTGAAGTTTCAGGTGGTATTCACGGACAAAATCGTCTTATGGGGAATTCTCTTCTTGATGTATTGGTTTATGGCCGGATATGTGGTGTCTCTGCTTCGGAATATGTCAAGAACGGTTACAAAGGCGGTAAACTCACGCTGAATCATGTAAAAGAGTTTAACGCAGGTCTGGATAAGGACAATGTAGCCACGGAAGATCGTGTTTCACCCATGCTCTTGCCCGACTACTCCAATCCCGAGATTCGGCGTAAACAGTATACTACCCAATATGTGGGTACAATCAGATAATAGGTGAGCAGATGATCGACTGTTTTTTGACGATCATCTACGATCGAACGCCATCTCTGTTTTCGGGATGGTTTTAGGAGATCAATCATGCGTATTCGAGAGCATAAAAAACCATTCGGGTTCGAGAAACCGTCACGGCCTCATGGTAAAATAATAATTATTGATGAACGTTGTAAAGGTTGCGGATTCTGTGTGGAATATTGTCCCCAGGATGTATTGGAGCTATCCGAGCGCTTCAATAAAAAGGGGTATCATCCTCCGGAAGCTGTAAATGATCATGCATGCGTGAATTGCGGATTTTGCAGAATGATCTGCCCTGAGTTTGCTATCTATACGGTTGAAGACGAACCAGTCATCGGTTAAGGAAAGGAAGTCCATTGAAAGCGGATCCCAAAGGTGTTATGACCGGGGCACATTATCTGGATGGCGATCATGCCTGTTGTGAAGGTGCGCTGGCTGCCGGATGCAGGTTTATATCCGGTTATCCCATAACTCCCTCCACGGAAGTTGTGGAACGGTTTGCCTCCCGCATTCCCATTGTCGGCGGTGTGTTCATTCAGATGGAGGATGAGCTGGCCTCATCCATTGCCCTACAGGGAGCAGTCTGGGCCGGTAAGAAGGCTATGACAGTGACTTCAGGGCCCGGTTTTTCCCTCATGATGGAACATATAGGTCTTGCAGCCATGACGGAATGTCCCTGTGTATTTGTTAATGTACAGCGCGGTGGCCCCTCAACAGGCCTTCCGACACAGCCTGCCCAGGCAGATATGATGCAGGCGCGATGGGGGAGTCATGGTGATTATGAGATTATTGCCCTGTCACCTTCCAGTCCCCAGGAATGTTTTGATTTTATGATTGATGCATTCAATATTTCAGAAAAATACCGTGTTCCGGTAATGTTCATGATGGATGAATGTGTAGGCCATATGATTGAACGTGTATCTATTCCTGAAGCAGATCAAATTGAGATTACCGAACGTAATTATACTAAATTACCTCCCGGTGAGTATCTACCATTCAAACCGGCAGAGAATATGGTACCTGAAATGTGTAAAGTCGGTGATGGTCATCGTATCCATGTAACCGGATTGACCCATGATTATCGTGGCTATCCTGCCATGAATCCTGAGGCTCAGGAAGAACAGGTTGGACGCATTGTCAGAAAGATACGTGATCAGGCAGATGACATTGTCAGATATGAAGAATTTGATGTAGAAGATGCCGATGTAGTTGTTATCTCCTATGGAATTACACACAGAGTGGCTGTGCAAGCTGTACGTGCTGCCCGGGATAAGGGCATCAAGGTGGGTATGATGCGGCTTATCATTGTCTGGCCCTTTCCTGAAAAACGAATCGCTGAGCTGGCTGAGCAGGGCAAGGCCCTGGTCATGGCTGAACTTAATTATGGGCAGGTGTTCTTTGAAGTGGACCGTTGTGCAAAAGGCAAGGTGCCGGTGATACTTGCCGGACACGGCGGCGGTACAGTTCATGAAACCGATTATATTGTCAGTAAAATTGAGGAGGCCTACCAGTGTCGGTAACAGATGAATTGAAAGCGGCTGTTCAGGCTCAGACGAATAAATCCGGTGATGCCGGTCATCCCATGGAAGATTTTCTCCGTATGGACCGCATTCCGCATATCTGGTGCCCTACATGCGGCATTGGTGTGGTTGTAAATTGTTTTGCTCGTGCATTGGAGAAAATTGGTATCCCGCTGGATGATGTGGCTGTAGTTTCCGGTATTGGTTGTACTGGCCGTGTTGCAGGCTATGTAAAGATTGATTCTTTTCATACTACTCACGGACGTGCCATACCCTTTGCCACAGGGTTGAAACTCGGTAATCCAAAACTTAAAGTTGTTGTGATCTCCGGTGATGGTGATCTTGTCTCCATCGGTGGAAATCATTTTGTGCATGCTGCACGGCGGAATGTGGATATCACAGTCATTTGTGTCAATAACTTCAACTATGCAATGACAGGCGGTCAGATGGCAGCCACGTCGCCTACAGATTCCATTTTGACTACATCGCCATATGGAAATTTTGAAACACCGTTCAATCTGCCCTTCCTGGCGGAATCAGTGGGTGCCACCTATGTTGCCAGGTGGACAGCGTTGCATATTCACCGTCAGACCGAGGCCATGATTGATGCACTTACCAAGCCCGGCTTTACTTTTGTTGAAATTCTGGCACCATGTCCTACAATTTTTGAACGAAGGAATAAGTTCGGTGATGGTCTGGATCGGCTGAATTATTACTATGAACATTCGGAGATCAAGCACGGTGAACCCACGGCCAATGTGGATGTTGGGCTTCGCACTAAAATAATTGTAGGTAAGTTTGTTGATAAAGATCGGCCTACCTGGCTGGATTCCATGAATTCTCATCTAAAACGAAAACTGGGTGACCGTTTCACCCCTTATGAGGGTTAGTCATGGCAAAGACTGAGATAAAAATCGGAGGTTTTGGTGGACAGGGAGTCATCCTGACCGGCTATATTATCGGCAAGGCTGCTTCAATCTTTGACACCAAGAATGCCACTATGACTCAGGCTTTTGGGCCTGAGGCGCGCGGAAGTGCATGTTCAGCCCAGGTTATTGTGGCTGAAGAGGAAATACGTTATCCATATGTGAAGAAACCCGATGTGATGGTTATTATGAGTCAAGAGGCTTTTTCAAAGTTTTCTCCTCAAATTAATCCTGACGGATTGATGCTTATTGAAGAAGATCTTGTAAATCCTGACGGTCTACCTGAGTCTGTACGTCTTTTTAAGGTTCCTGCCACGAGAATTGCCGAGGAGCTTGGGCGACGAGTTGTTCTCAACATGGTTATGGTTGGTTTTTTTGCTTCAATGAGTGGTGTGGTTGAAGCCGATGCCGTACGTAAGGCAGTTGAGTCATCAGTACCGGCAGGTACAGAAGCATTGAACCTTAAAGCCTTTGATAGAGGTTTTGATTGGGGTGAGAAGCAGAAGGTGGAAGCAGCATAGATTATTTTATCACATTAACTGGATTCAATTAGGAAAAATGCAACAATCTTTATTACCTTATGCATTATCGATGAAAAAAGATGTGATTATCGGATGCTTAAAACCCGACCATTCTCGCGGCGTAAGGCCCGAGGCGGGTCGGGTTTTTGTTTGTCGGAATAAAAGTATATGGTTAAAGAGGTAATTCGGGGAATACACTGAAAATACAGAAAAAAATCCAGCATGCTTAATTTAAACAAATCAGTTTATTCAGTGTGTTCAGCAGCAAATAGTTTTTTTTTAGGAGAGGATACATGAAAATTCATGAGTATCAAGCAAAAGCACTGCTGAAATCCTACGGCATTTTAGTGCCGGAAGGGGCGATGGCGGTCACAGCTGATGAGGCCGGTGGTATTGCTGCCGACATGAAATGCAATGTGGTTATTAAAGCCCAGATACATGCGGGTGGACGAGGCAAGGGCGGCGGCATTAAATTGGCAGAGAATTCCAAAGACGCCTCTAGCTGTGCCCAGGAGATTTTGGGGATGACATTAGTCACTCATCAGACCGGACCTGAAGGCAAGGTGGTGGGCAGTGTGCTGGTAGAAGAGGCTTTGTCGGTTAAAAAAGAACTCTACCTGGGCATGGTACTGGACAGGGCAACAGAGAAAGTTACATTTATTGCCAGCCAGGAAGGTGGGATGGAAATTGAAGTGGTGGCCGCTAAAACACCTGAGAAGATTATTAAAGTCGCTATTGACTCCCGTGTGGGCATTCAGCCTTTCCAGGCGCGTAAAATCGCCTATGCCCTGGGGTTAGAGAAGCCGCTGGACCGTGAAGGTGTTAAATTTGCTATGAAACTTTATCGCCTCTTTATGGATAAAGATGCATCTCTGGTAGAGATTAATCCTGTCGTAATCACTGAAGACAATCGCCTTCTGGCCGCTGACGCCAAGATTAACTTCGATGATAATGCCAGTTGCCGCCATCCGGATATCGCTGAGCTGCGTGATCTGGCTGAAGAGGAACCTACGGAAGTTGAAGCATCCAGACATAATCTGAGCTATGTAAAACTGGACGGTACCGTGGGCTGCATGGTCAATGGTGCCGGTTTGGCCATGGGCACCATGGACATCATCAAACACTATGGTGGATTTCCAGCTAATTTTCTTGATGTGGGTGGCGGGGCTTCGGCGGATCGTGTTGAGCAAGCTTTTAAGATTCTTCTCTCTGATCCTAAAGTCAAGGCTGTACTGATCAATATATTCGGGGGTATTGTACGTTGTGACAGGGTGGCCAATGGTGTTGTACAGGCTGCCAAGCGGCTTAATCTGACAGTGCCGATTGTAGTGCGTCTGGCAGGCACCAATTCCGAATTAGCGGGCAAGATTCTGGAAGAATCGGGATTGACATTTACTGTGGCAACTGACCTGGCCGATGCGGCTGAAAAGGCTGTGGCAGCTGCACAGTCGGCTGCTTAGTCTTAAGAGCAATGGAACACGGATAACACGGAAAAAAAGGAAAATAAGGATTAAGAGCAAGCATATTATAATAAGAGCAAAAAATATAAAGAAAAGAGGATTGAATTTAAGGATAGAGCCTAAGCTTTAATTACAATTGTTTTTATCTGTGATAATCCGTTCAATCCGTGTCATCCGTGTGCAATTCTCTTTTCTCGGCCATAATTAAAAAACTAAGACCGCGAGGGGATTATGAGTATACTCGTTGATAAAAATACACGTCTGATTGTTCAGGGACTTACCGGTGGAGAAGGTTCTTTTCATGCAGGCCAAATGAAGGAGTATGGAACCAATATTGTTGCCGGTGTCACGCCGGGTAAAGGCGGTTCTGTACATGAAGGAATACCGGTTTTTAACTCGGTTCACGAGGCAAAAGATGCAACAGGTGCGAATGCTTCTGTAGTATTTGTGCCGCCTATGTTTGCTGCGGACGCCGTAATGGAAGCTACTGATGCCGGTGTTGGGCTTGTAATTTGCATTACAGAGGGTGTCCCGACATTGGACATGCTTAAGGCAGTGACATTTATGGAGGGTAGTGATACCCGTCTTGTCGGGCCGAATTGCCCTGGTGTTATCTCGCCCGGTAAGTGCAAGATAGGTATCATGCCCGGCTTCATTCACTCTCCGGGCAGGATAGGTGTGATTAGCCGTAGCGGTACTCTTACCTATGAAGCCGTTGATCAACTTAGCAAGCAGGGACTCGGTCAATCTACATGTATCGGCCTTGGCGGCGATCCAATAATTGGCACTCGTTTTATTGATGCGCTCAAGCTTTTCAAAGATGATGCTGAGACAGACGGCGTGGTCATGATAGGAGAGATCGGAGGTTCTGATGAAGAGGCTGCAGCAGAGTATATCCGTGATCATTTTAATAAACCCGTAGTCTCGTTTATCGCCGGACAGACAGCACCTCCTGGTAAGCGCATGGGCCATGCCGGTGCCATTATTGCCGGTGGTAAGGGTACTGCAGCTGAGAAGATTCTCACACTTCGTAGTTGTGGTGTGACCGTGGTAGAGTCACCTGCGGAGATCGGCAAGGCCATGGCAGACATATTGTAGTTTGATAAAGACACTCTTTATATGTATATTTGCGGGTTGTTATTTATGTTTACTGCACACATACACTAATACAGAGTGAGAATAAAATGAATGAGATTGAGAAAGTTGTACTGCCACGTTTCCCGGGTTGTTTTGTCTGCGGCCCGGATAATGATCATGGACTTAACCTGCCTTTTTATGGATTTACTGACAGGGTTGAAGCCAGGTGGTCTCCGCAGCTCCCCCATATCGGATATGCTCAGACCATTCATGGTGGAATTTTGTCAACTGTACTCGATGAAGCCGTGATCTGGGCTGCTTACCATTTGGCAGGACGTTTTGGTGTTACGGCTGAACTTAATATCCGTTTTAAACGACCTGTGAATGTTGGGGAAAATGTGCTGGTAACAGGCTGCATGACAGAGACTGGAAAACGGCTCTGGACTGCCGAAGCAAAACTTGTGAATATGGCAGAGAAAGTACTGGTCTCAGCAGTTGCCCGTATTCATCCTCTATCAGTTCAAAAAACTGCTGAAATGTTGAATAATCTTGATCATGGTTTTTCATCAATTTAGGCTTGCAATGAAAGTGGAATATTCTTATTTTTTAGCCTATCTCATAGAGAGGAGAGTCAGATGACATCAAGAATTGGTGTTTTACTTAGCGGTGCCGGAGTGATGGACGGCAGCGAGATTCACGAAGCCACATTGACACTCTATTTTCTTGACAAAGCCAAGGCTGAAATAACGTGTCTGGCCCCGGATGGCGATCAAGCGCATGTTATTGATCATCAACTGGGGACGCCTGCAAGCGGATCGCGTAATATGCTTTCGGAATCCGCCAGAATTTCCCGTGGAAATATTACTCCTCTTTCGGATGTCAATATTAAAGATCTGGACGCATTGATACTGCCCGGCGGTTTCGGTGCAGCGAAAAATCTTTGCGATTATGCAGTCAAGGGTCGAGATGCATGTATACGGGAAGACGTAGGTAATTTGATCATGTCCATGGTCAAAGCCGGTAAACCCGTTGGCGCAATGTGTATTGCTCCGGTAGTTGTAGCTCTGGCATTAAAGGGCAGCAGTTATAAGCCTTATCTTACAATAGGTAATGATGAAACTATTATGGCTGATATTGCTGCCTTCGGGTCCAAGCATGTATCAGCCGGTGTTAATGCCATTGTCATGGATGAGGATTTAAAAATTGTTTCTACTCCGGCCTATATGGTCGGTACGGGCATTGCAGATATTGCCGGAGGAATTGAGAAACTGGTCAACCAGGTTTTGAGCTGGCTCTGAATGTAGCTGATTTCGAATTACTATTCATCTTGTGTTCCACATCTATTTCTAAGGAGAATTCTATGAGGGAACTGCATGTGTCAAAAATTACAGAGGCGGTTAAGACACTCTGTATGGATGCAAATTTTTATCTGGGCAAAGATGTTGAGGGACGTCTGAAAGAATGTCTGGAGCAAGAAGAGTCACCTACCGGCAAGGATGTGTTAAGGAAAATTATAGAAAATATTGACATTGGTAAAGATGAACGTGCACCACTCTGTCAGGATACAGGCTATGCTGTCTTTTTTGTTGAACTGGGACAGGAACTCCGGATAATAGGCGGTGATTTTAATGAATCTATTAATGAGGGTGTACGTCAGGGCTATGAGGATGGTTATCTGCGGAAATCAGTAGTCAGTGATCCCATTGAACGTAAAAATACCAAGGATAATACTCCGGCAATTATTAATGTGGATATTGTTCCCGGAGATAAGCTGAAAATTACTATTGCACCTAAAGGTGGCGGTAGTGAGAATATGAGTGAAGTACGTATGATGGCACCGGCAGCCGGCGTTGAAGGTGTTATAGAATTTGTAGTAGACCGTGTGAAACGTTCGGGCGCCAATCCCTGCCCGCCTGTTGTTGTGGGAGTGGGTATTGGTGGTACATTTGATAAGTGTGCCCAACTTGCCAAACGAGCACTTTTAAGAGAGATTGGTTCGGTGCATGTTAATCCATTTTATGCAGAACTAGAGGCAGAACTTCTGGAGAAGGTTAATAAGTTGGGTATTGGCCCTCAGGGTTTTGGTGGACGCTGTACGGCTCTGGCTGTACATATCGAAGTTCATCCCTGTCATATTGCCAGTTTTCCGGTGTCTGTAAACATGCAGTGTCATGTTGCCAGGCATAAGGAAGTAATTCTTTAACTTTGACCTTTAACGTACCCAGAAGGAGGCAGCTATGTCTGAACCTAAACACATCACCACGCCGCTGACAGATGAGATGGTCAAAGATTTGAAAATTGGCGATTCAGTATTAATAAGCGGAGTTATTTTTACCGGTCGTGATTCGGCCCATAAGAGATTAATTGAAACCCTTGATGCCGGTGAGGATCTACCGGTAGATCTCAGAGGCCAGATAATTTACTATGCCGGCCCGGCACCGGCCAAACCTGGCAAGCCCATCGGTTCTATAGGGCCAACCACAAGTTACCGTATGGATCCATATGCACCTCAGTTATTGGAATATGGACTGAAGGGTATGATAGGCAAGGGTAATCGTTCCAAGCCTGTTGTGGACGCAATGAAAGCAACATGTGCGGTCTATTTTGGAGCTATTGGCGGAGCTGCTGCACTTGGTGCAAAAACGGTTAAAAAGGCTGAAGTTGTAGCCTATGAAGACTTGGGGCCTGAAGCCATTCGTCGTTTGGAGGTAGAAGATTTCCCGGCTGTTGTTGTTAATGACTGGCGTGGCGGTGATTTGTATAAAGAGGGTATGGCTCAATATCAGAAAGAGTAGACTATTTGTATAAGCATTTAACAAAGCCCCATTGCCGGGCAGGCAAGACCTTAATCCTGGGTCTTGGCAACACTATCCTGACCGATGATGGGGTTGGTATTTATGTTGTCAGAAAGATATCGGAACTCTGGAGCCATCCTATGATTGATATAGAAGAGGCTGCTGCAGGTGGTTTGGAATTGCTGGACTTGCTTTCCGGTTATGAACGCGCTATCTTAGTAGACGCTGTACCATTGAAAGATAAAAAACCGGGTGAATTTATACGTCTCATTCCTGATGATCTTGGTGGTGGTTCAGCTATGGCACGTCATCAGGTAGCATTTTCCGAGGCACTGGCTCTGGGCCGCAAGACAGGAATGGCCTTGCCTGAATCAATTGTAATTTATGGAATTCAAACTGCAGACGTCTCTACTTTTAGTGAGAAGACAACACCTCTTGTAGAAGAGTGTATAGAGCCTATTGCCGATGCTGTCTGGGCTGAAGCGCGAAATAACGTTGGTATAGTTACTTTTGAATTGGAGTGTGATGTGAAGTTGGGGAAAATTCAGGAATTATTAGATGCTGAAATATTAACTGAAGGCGATGATCTTGAAAGATCTTTTAATGTCATTCAAGCCTCAGATTTAATGAGCGATGTTTTGACGCAGGGACATGTGGATGCTCTGCTTATAACAGGTTTAGTTAATGCCCAGGCCGTCAGAACAGCTCATGTAGTAGATCTTGGAGCGATTGTTTTTGTGCGGGGCAAACGGCCTGCTAAAGAGACAGTGGCCATGGCACAGAGGAGTAATCTACCATTGTTAGTCTCAAAATTGACTATGTTTGATGCTTGTGGCCGGCTTTATAAATATAAAAACGAGAGATAGTAATATTTATGACAGATCAACCACTTTTTAAAAAAGCCTTTCCCGTGAAGGGTGATTTTGCATCGGCTGGCGAGGCTTCGGTGAAGGTGAAAAATATATTAAAAGATATTGGCTATGATTCAGGAGTCATCAGGCGGGTTGCCGTGGCTACTTATGAGGCTGAGATGAATGTGGTAATGTACGGTGGCGGTGGTGAGATAGTTATGGCTGTGAATGCTGATCATGTAAATATAATTATTGTTGATCAGGGGCCCGGAATTCCCGATATTAAGCAGGCTCTTGTTGAAGGTTATTCAACGGCAACGGAAGAGATGCGCGAGATGGGTTTTGGTGCTGGAATGGGTTTGCCCAATATTCGCAAGAACAGTAATGAATTTACTATTGATAGTGAGATGGGTAAGGGGACACGGCTTGATCTTGTGTTTCGTTGCGGAGGATAGATGACACCGGAAACTAAACTTCACTCCATACAGATTGACAATGAAAAATGTATTGGCTGTGTACTGTGTATGCGTGCCTGTCCCATGAAGGCTATCCGTATTCGGAATGATAAGGCCGTCATTGATCCTCTGCGCTGTGTAGACTGCGGTGAATGTTACCGCGTATGTCCCCATGATGCTGTCATTCCCGAGACCACATCTTTTTCTTATCTTAAAAAATTTAAATATACCGTAGCCCTACCTTCTCCTGTTCTCTATATGCAATTTGGCTGGGAGGTCATGCCTAATCAGGTATTGCAAGGCCTTAAAAGATTTGGCTTTGATTATGTATATGACGTAGCATGGATGTGTGAAAATGTTACTGCAGCATATGAAGTCTATATGCAACTGCATCCGACACTCAAGCCAAAGATCTCTACTGTCTGTCCGGCAGTTGTACGTCTTATAACTCATCTATATCCTGACTTGCTCAACCATTTTATCCCCATCGAGTCACCTCGTGAACTGGCTGCCAAACGGCTGCGTTTCAAGCTGGCAATTGAACGCAATCTCAAGCCTGAGGAGATAGGTATCATTCATATTACTTCCTGTGCTGCCAAGATGGTTTCAGTTAATCATCCGGTTGGGCTGGCTAAATCACATTTGGATGGTGTAGTCTCTATTAAAGATATTTATGGCGACTTGCTGGATTTAATAGAGGATGTTGAGGAAGATGTTATTCTTCAAAAGTCGTCAGGTGTAGGATTGGGCTGGGCTCAGTCCGGCGGCGAGATCCGCGGGATGAATCTGGAGAATGCACTGGCTGTTTCCGGCGTCTCGGATGTAATTCGCATTTTAGATGATGCTGAAGCCGGAAGATTGAGAAATATCGATTACCTGGAGCTGCTTATCTGCCCCGATGGCTGTATTGGTGGCCCCATGGTTGTTCAGAACAGACATATTGCAAAACAGCGTTGTGAGACTCTTGTGAAAATGTTCGGCGAGAAATCAAGAGTCTCCAGGAAGATGATCCGCCGGCTGTTCAATGAGGGTTTCTACAAGATGGAAGAGGGTATTGAACAAACACCGCTTCCTCCATTAGACCCTGATCCCATCAAGGCCATTCAAAAAAGTCAAAAGATTGAAGAACTGCTTTCGCAATTATGCGGTAAAGAGTGTGGTGCCTGCGGCTCTCCTGATTGCCGAACATTGGCACGGGATATTGTAGTTGGAGAAGCTAGACTAACTGATTGTGTTTTTATTGAAGAGGAGAAGGATAATCCATGAAATTAAAGGCTATTGTTGATGTACTTTCTCTGGAATCACCTATGGAGACACTTGATCTTGAGAGAGATGTTACAGGTGGTTATGTAAGTGATTTGCTCAGTGATGTAATTGCACATACTCATGCCGGTGATATCTGGATAACTCTACAGGTACACCCTAATACCATAGCAGTAGCTACATTAAAAGAACTGACTGCTATTATTGTTATTGGTGAAAATGCACCGGCCGAGGCCGCTGTGAGTAAAGCGGCAAGCGAGGGCATTGCAATTTTTACAACCGATCTTCCGGCATTTGAAGTCGTTGGTAAATTATATGAGATGGGGCTGCGCGGTCAATCATGAACCTGAAGACATTCAGGGCAGATCTTCATGTACATAGTTGTCTATCGCCCTGCGGCGAATTTGAGATGACACCTGTGGGCATTGTGGCATTCGCTTTGGAGATTGGGCTTGATATAATAGCAGTTTGTGATCATAATAGTGCAGCAAATGTACCAGGTATAAGGAAAGCGGCTTTGGGCACTGGCCTGGTGGTAATTGCAGGTATGGAGGTTGCCACTGCAGAAGAGGCCCATATACTGGCACTTTTTGATGACATACAGGCAGCTTTAGCATTGCAGAAAATTGTCTATGATAATTTGCTTCCGGGTGAGAATGATGACGATCTTTTTGGTATGCAGATTGTCGCTAATGAGTTGGATGAGGTTGAGAAGATAGAACAACGGCTGCTTATTGGTTCAACTATGATGGATGTTGATACTGTTGTTCGTGAGATACATGCTTTGGGTGGTCTTGCCATTGCATCACATATTGATCGGCAGAGCAATAGTCTCATAGGGCAACTGGGTATGATTTCAGATGATCTGCCTTTAGATGCAGTTGAGGTTTCATACAGTGGAGATGTAGATGCCATGCAGGTGTATCCCGGTGTCTCCCGATTGCCGATCATACGTTCATCGGATGCACACCAGCTGGATGCCCTTGGCCGCGCTATTACTAAATTTCGTCTGGCTGAACCGACAGTAGTAGAGCTGAGAAAAGCATTACAAGCCACAGATGGCCGGGAAATTTCGGGATGGAGCGTGGCCTCATGATGGAACTTGTTCTTCATGTTATGGATATTGTTGAAAATTCTACACGGGCAGGTGCCGATGTTGTGGCAATATCATTTGTCATTGACACGGGAAATGATACATTATCAATTGATATCCTTGATAATGGTAGTGGTATGGATGGCGATTTAGTCTCAATGGCTCTGGATCCATTCGGTACAACTAAAACGGGTAAGCGTACCGGTCTTGGTCTGCCATTATTAAGAGAAGCTGCAGAGCGTACAGGCGGTGCGTTGCATGTGACTTCTACACCTTCGGAGGGTACACAGGTCTCGATAATATTTGGCCTTGCACATGTTGATCGTCAGCCTGTTGGAGATCTGATTGAAACCATGGCAGTGATGCTTGTCAGCCATCCGAATTCCGAATTTGTTTTGCAGGTTGAAAAAGACGGTGAGGCTTTTATCTGGCAATCTCCCGAAATTGCAGAGAGATTCGGAGAGAATGTACGGCGTACCGATATGGGTGTTTTAAAGTGGGTGAGGGAACAATTAAAGCCGCTTAAGGCCTTGCTGCCTGTGATGGGCGTTTGATCGTTTACTCTATGCTTTCCAATTTGATTATGAAGTCTAGCCGGTAAAAGAGTATCAAGTAATAGCAGAGAATATGATTGTTTTAAATGATACAACATAATAATTAGGAGGTTTATTTGGAGGTTGTCCATCAAATCGTCGAAAAACATAATCGACGTAAATCGTCACTGATTGCCATGATGCAGGATGTCCAGAAATCCGAAGGATATCTTCCCAGAGAGGCATTGGAGATAGTGGCCAAAGAAGTTGCTGTGCCGCTTTCCCGCCTCTATGCATTGGCTACATTTTACAAGGCATTTAGCTTGACACCTCGCGGTCGTCATATTATTCATGTATGTACCGGTACGGCATGTCATGTGCGTGGTGCCGACAAATTAATGGATAAACTGGAACGTGATCTTGGCGTAGTAGAGGGTGAGACTACGGAAGATGGTAAATATACTCTTGAAGGTGTAAGATGTGTCGGATGTTGTGGCCTTGCACCCGTAATTGTTGTCGGTGAAAACTTTCATGGTAAATTGAGCCAAAAGGATCTAGGTAAAATCCTGGACAAATACGAATAGGAGACGTGGTGAGCACGAAAAAATTTAGAACCCATGTAATGGTCTGCGCTGGTACGGGTTGCGTGTCTAATACCGCGTTGGACGTTAAAGAAGCTTTTGAGAATGAAGTGAAAAAATGTAATCTGGAAGATGAAGTCCAGGTAGTTGTTACAGGCTGTCAGGGATTCTGCGAGCGTGGACCCATTGCAATTGTACAGCCGGATGACATTTTTTATCAACAATTGACAGTTGATGACATACCAAAGCTGGTTGAAGAGCATTTCCTCAAGGGCCGCCCCTATGAAAAATGTATGTATGTTCCCAAAGAAGAGAAAGTACCTATACCCAAGTTGATGGATATCGATTTCTTTAGACATCAGATGCTTGTAGTTTTGAGAAATCGTGGGCGTATGGATCCTGAGAATATTGATGAGTATATTGCATTTGACGGTTATCTGGGCTTGGCCAAAGCACTAAATGAAATGACACCGGATTCCATTATTGCTGAAATGGAGCACTCAGGTCTTAGAGGCCGTGGTGGTGGTGGCTTCCCAACAGGACTTAAATGGAAATTTGCCAAGAATGTTGATAGTGATATTAAGTACCTGATCTGTAATGCCGATGAAGGTGATCCCGGTGCATATATGGACCGCTCCATCCTTGAATCCGATCCTCATGCAGTATTGGAAGGCATGGCCATAGGTGCCTATGCCATAGGTGCGCAGATTGCTTATATATACGTACGTGATGAATACCCGCTTGCTGTGGAGCGCATTAAATGTGCTATTGAACAGGCCAAGGAATATGGCCTTCTAGGTGATGATATCCTGGGAACCGGTTTTAATTTTGATGTGCATGTAATACGTGGCGGCGGTGCATTTGTCTGTGGTGAAGAGACAGCTTTAATTGCATCTATTGAAGGTTCTGTAGGCCGTCCCCGCGTTCGTCCGCCATATCCGGCTGTCAAGGGATTATGGGGCAAACCCACAAATAATAATAATGTAGAGACCTGGGCCAATGTGCCAATTATCATCCACAAGGGTGCAGACTGGTTCACCCAGCTTGGTACTGAAAAATCCAAAGGCACCAAGGTTTTCTCACTTGTAGGTAAGATAAATAACTCAGGGCTTGTTGAAGTACCAATGGGTATTCCGCTTAGAGAGATCATCTACGGTATTGGCGGCGGTATTCCCGGTGGTAAAAAGTTCAAGGCTGTACAATCCGGCGGCCCTTCCGGTGGATGTATTCCCGAGAGCCTGCTTGATCTGCCTGTTGACTACGAAAAATTATTGGAAGCCGGTGCAATTATGGGTTCCGGTGGTCTCATCGTCATGGATGAAGAGACCTGTATGGTAGATGTTGCACTATATTTTATCACCTTTCTTGTAGATGAATCCTGCGGCAAATGTGTGCCCTGTCGTGTTGGATTGATCCGCATGAAAGAGCTGCTTGAGAAAATTACCAGTGGTAATGGTGAAGAATGTGATATCGTCGCGCTGGAAGCTTTGAGCGATACAATTAAAAAGACAGCACTTTGCGGTCTGGGCAATACGGCGCCTAATCCGGTGCTTACAACATTGCGATATTTCCGTGATGAGTATGAGGCACATATAAAGGAAAAACGATGTCCGGCCGGTGTCTGTAAACCGCTTATCACTTTTAGTATTAGCGATACCAAATGTATTGGCTGTACACTCTGTGCCCGTGCCTGTCCTGTGAACTGTATTTCCGGTGAGCGTAAATCGGTTCATATAATTGATCAGGATGCCTGTACCAAGTGCGGTGCCTGTAAAGAAGCCTGCCGTTTCGATGCAGTCTCTATCGCCTAAACCGAATGAGGTCAAAATGAGTATCAAACTGACTATAGATGGACAAAAGATTCAGGCGAAGCCGGGGCAGACCGTACTGGAGGCGGCCCTGCAAGCCGGAATCTATATTCCAAATCTCTGTTTTCACCCGGATTTGCCGCCTCTTGCTACATGCCGTTTGTGTGTAGTCAAGATTGAAGGTATGCGCGGGCTGCCTGTTTCCTGTGCAACTGAAGTACGCGATGATATGGTGGTAGATACAAGGGATGAGGAGCTGTTGACCCTGCGTCAACGGCTGATGTGGTTAATCCTCTCTGAATTACCCAAGGATATGCCTGAGAAGACTCAGCTTAAAAAAGTAGTGGAATATGTGGGCGTAGATGAAATCCTTAAGAATTTTGCCTACAAAGGTCGTGAACTACCCATTCTACAGGATGAGCCGCTGTTTGAGCGCGATATGAATCTCTGCATTCTCTGTGGCCGTTGCGTGGCAATGTGTCAGAATGTACGTGAAGTTGGTGTGTTAAATTATTCTGATCGTGGATATATGTCACTTGTTTCCACGGCATTTGGAGATACTTATACAGATACACAGTGTAAGTTTTGTGGTGCATGTGTTGAAGTATGTCCTACAGGTGCTATGAAAGAGAAAAAACTCATCAATCCTGATGATAAAGGCGAAGTGCTTGTGCCTTGCCGCGCCACCTGTCCTGCGGGCATTGATATACCACGCTATGTACAACTGGCTGCTGCCGGTCGCTATCAGGATTCTCTGGAAGTTATCAGAGAAACTGTACCATTCCCGCATGCACTGGGTCTTATTTGTGATCACCCCTGTGAAGAAGTATGCCGGCGTGAAGAACTTGGTAGTTCTGTGGCTATCCGTGATATTAAAAGATTTGTTGCTGAAAGAGATAATGGCAGCTGGAAAACCAAACTAGACATCACCGCTGATACAGCTAAGAAGGTTGCTGTGATCGGTGGAGGACCTGCCGGAATGTCAGCCGCATGGTTTCTGCGACTCAAGGGCCATCAGGTTAAAGTCTTTGAGGCACAACCTAATTGCGGCGGCATGATGTTCTCTGGTATTCCTCGTTACCGCCTGCCCCTGGATGTGCTAAATGGCGAAATCAAAGAGATTGAGAATATTGGCGTTGAAATAGAGATGAACAGTAAAGTAGAAGATCTGGATCCTTTGTTTGCCGAAGGTTACAATGCTGTTTTTCTTGGATTGGGTGCTCCTATCGGTTCCACAATGAAGATTCCCGGAGATGAAGATGCTCGTGTAACCGACGGGATCTACATACTTAAAGGTGTATCTCATGGGCATGATATGAAGCTGGGTGGCAAGATTGCCGTTGTCGGTGGTGGTAATGTCGCAATGGATGTTGCCCGTACAGCCTTAAGACAAGGTGCCAATGAAGTAGATATTATCTACAGGCGTACTCGTAATGAGATGCCGGCTGATCCTGAAGAGATTGAAGAGAGTTATAATGAAGGCATTAAATTTAACTATCTTGTTAATCCTGTAAAGATAACACCTGCTGATGATCACATTGTTGTTACCTGTATCCGCATGGAACTTGGTGAGCCTGATGACTCGGGACGCCGCCGTCCGGTGCCGGTTGAAGGCAGTGAATTTGATTTTAATGTAAATATGCTTGTTGTTGCCATCGGACAAGATTATATTATCCCTGATAAGTTTGGTGTGGACCTGGATCGCTGGGGCAGTCTGCCCATTGATAATGAAACTCGCATGACTAGCCGTGACGCAGTTTTTGCGGGTGGTGATGTGGCCACAGGTCCTCAATCGGTTATCAAGGCAATTGAGGCAGGGCGTCTTGGTGCCATGGCAATTGATCGTTATCTTGGTGGTGACGGTAATATTTATCAATCATTTGCCAATAAAGATATAGATGATCCGGCTATCGGCTATTCAGAGGCCTTTACAGGTAAAGAGAGGGCTCATCGTGGAACTATACCCGTGGAAGAGCGGTTCAAACCCGCATGGCCACAGGTAGATTTGGTTTTTGATGACGTAACACTGACTTGTGAGGCTGAACGCTGTCTGAAATGTCAGCTCCGGTTGCAAATAAATGAGGCTCCCATGCCTCCTGAAGCGGAATAACTATTTTTGGCTTGATTCTTTGAGGAGAAATCAGTAAATTGACGATTCAAAAATACCGTGACCTGGTGATCCCGGTCGCGGTACTTGATGATAACAGGGATATACTGGCCATCACCTGGTCACCCGGATTACTTTCCGGTGAGAGTGGAATCACTTTCCCTGAAGATGTCCATGTGGAGATAAAGACAGATAAGGTGGATGGCGGTTATCTTGTAAATGTAAAAGCTACTGGTCGGGTTGCATTGATCTGTGATCGGTGCGGTACCGATTTTCTCTGTCCGGTGACAGGTGAAGTACGCAGTTTTTATACTTATACTGCCGGGACAGAGAGCGGTGATGATATAGAAGTTCATGTAATTTCTACGTCTACAAGGAAGATTGATCTGTCGCAGGATGCACTGGACGCCCTGTTTATGGGCCTTCCTGTTAAGGGGCTGTGCATTGAAGAATGCAAAGGGCTATGTGATATTTGCGGTGCAAATTTGAATTTGACTGAATGTCACTGTAGTAGGGATGAGATTGATCCCCGGTGGGAAGCTCTTAAGGGGCTTCGTCTTGATGAAGAATAGTATTGACCGTTTCTACGGTTTTGTTAATTGTCCCGTCTAATTACGGGGATGTGTATATTGAAAGGAGAAATCCGTGGCTTTACCAAAGAATAAGATATCTAAGTCCCGTCGTGACAAGCGCAGGACTCATGATAATCTCACGGCTGTCAATGTGGGCGAATGTTCGCATTGCCATCAGCCGAAACTATCCCATCGGGCCTGTCCCAATTGTGGGTACTACGCCGGTCGCTTAGTGGCCGTACCTGAGGAGCGTTAGAGAGGAGTTTACTCCATGCTCAAGATTGCGCTGGATGCCATGGGCGGAGATAAGGCACCGGGTGCCATTGTCTCCGGTGGTGTTGAAGCTGCCCGGCATTCCAACGGGCGGTATGAAGTTGTATTAGTTGGTGATAAGAAAATTATTGAAGAAGAACTGAATCACCATCACTTCATTAAAGATTTGGATCTGTCTATTGTGCATGCATCCCAGGCTGTTGGAATGGGTGAATCTCCTTCACATGCTTTACGGAGAAAACCCGATTCATCAATTGCCGTTGCGATACGTCTGCATAAAGAGGGTAAAGTTGATGCAGTGGTCAGTGCCGGGAATACAGGTGCTGTAATGGCCTCTGCTCTCTTCTCATTGAGGCCGATTGAAGGAGTCTTGAGGCCGGCTATCGGTACTTTCATGCCTCATGAAAATGGTGTCTGTTTGATACTTGATGTCGGGTCCAATGTGGATTGTAAGGCTCAACATCTCTATCAATTTGGTATTATGGGCTCGATTTTTATGAATCACTTAATAGGTATTGAGTCTCCGGAAGTGGGTTTGTTAAATATCGGAGAAGAAGAGAAAAAAGGCAATGAAGCTGTTCAAAAAGCCTATCAGTTATTGAAGAACAGTTCTTTGAATTTTAAAGGTAATATTGAGGGCCGTGATATTTTAGCCGGTGGTGCTGATGTCATTGTTTGCGATGGCTTCAATGGTAATGTGCTATTGAAATTTGGTGAAAGTCTTGCACGTATGGTTTCAACAACTATGAAGCGGACTATCCGGGGTAATTTGCCCGGTGCCATTGGTATGTATCTTATCAGGCCCAGTTTAAGGAAATTATTCAAGTTATTTGATTATCAAGAGTACGGCGGCGCCCCGTTATTAGGTGTACGTGGTACATGCATCATCTCACATGGGTCTTCCAGCGCAAAGGCGATTCGCAATGCTGTTGAGGAGGCCTGGAAGATGGTGACCAGCAAAGTTTCTGAACATATTGAAGAGCAAATTAAAGAAATGAAGGGGGTCACCAGTGATTAAAAAACCGGTTGCCAAGATTCTTGGGACAGGTTCCGCCCTTTCCGGCAAGGTATTATCCAATTTCGATTTGGAAAAAATGGTTGATACCAATGATGAATGGATTCGGGAAAGAACAGGTATTGAACGCCGATACATACTGGAAGAGGGTAAGGCTAATTCTGACCTGGCTGCTCCCGCAGCTGAAGAAGCGTTAAAAGAGGCTGGTCTTGTAGCAGAAGATCTGGATATGATAATTATAGCTACTATCACACCAGATACGTCATTTCCATCAACAGCATGTCGCGTACAGGCAAAAATTGGTGCTAAAAATGCTGCTGCAATGGATGTTGCTGCCGCCTGTTCAGGCTTTATATACGGCCTTACACTGGCTAACAGTTTAATCGCAACCGGTGCGGCTAAACATGTATTGGTTATCGGTTCTGAAGTGCTTTCACGCATAACCGATTGGGAAGACCGAGGCACCTGTATTTTATTCGGTGATGGTGCAGGTGCAGCAGTGCTTGGACCATCAGAAGGTGATAAAGGTATTTTATCCGCTTATATAAAGGCTGATGGACGTTTAGGCGATTTACTTCATCTGCCCGGTGGCGGTTCCTTGAACCCGGCTACTCATGAGACTGTAGATCAGCGTCTGCACTATATCAAGATGGAAGGTAATAGAATATTTAAACATGCGGTACGTACAATGCGGGATGCTGCGCTGCATGGTCTTGATCTGGCAGGTGTTGATGCATCTGAACTTGATTTATTAATTCCTCATCAGGCTAATATGCGTATTATTGAAGCTATTCAGTCAAGACTGAAGTTGTCTGATGAACAAGTATTTGTCAATATTAAAGATTATGGCAACACGTCAGCCGCCTCAATTCCTATTGCCATGAATCAGGCGCGTAGAGAAGGAAGACTAAAAGAGGGTAATAAGTGTCTTTTAGTCGCTTTTGGCGGTGGTTTTACCTGGGGCGCCAGCCTTATTCAATTTTAATTAATAAGTGAGGATACCCATGAGTAAAACGGCATTTCTTTTTCCAGGGCAAGGCGCACAAGCTGTCGGTATGGGGAAAGATTTATATGATAATTTTGCACAGGCTAAAGATATTTATAACAAAGCCAATGATATTTTAGGCTATGATATTATTGATATTTCTTTCAACGGCCCTGAAGAGAAATTGAAACAGACAATTAATACGCAACCTGCTTTATATATTCATTCTTATGTTGTTGCAGCACTACTGAGGGAAAAAGGCATTACTCCGGATGTTGCTGCAGGACACAGCCTTGGTGAATATACTGCTTTAACTGTGGCAGGTGCTTTTAGTTTTGAAGACGGTCTCTCTATCGTTAAAGAGCGTGCGCGTCTCATGCAGGAAGCCGGAGAGCGTAATCCCGGTACCATGGCAGCTATTATTGGTTTGGAAGCAGCCGATGTAATGACAATATGTATTGAAGCCGGTGATGATGGTATTGTACAGCCGGCCAATTATAATTCACCCGGACAGGTTGTAATTTCCGGGTCATATGAAGGAATTAAGGCGGCAATTAAAGTAGCACTCCAGGCAGGAGCTAAGCGTGCCTTGGAGCTGCCGGTAAGTGGGGCATTTCACTCACCGCTTATGGCATATGCCGCCGATGATTTTGGCAAGAAAATGGATAAAATGGTCATCTCTATGGTTGATATCCCTGTATATGCTAATGTTACTGCTGTACCTGTATCCAATGCCGAGGAGATAAAAAATTTACTTCATCATCAATTGACACATTCTGTGCGCTGGGTTGAGACCATTCAGAATATGGTTAAAGATGGTGTTACTCGATGTGTGGAAGTAGGTTCGGGCAGAGTGCTTTCCGGCTTGGCCAAGAGAATTGATCGAGGACTGGAACTGGCCAATTGCGGTTCGCTGGCTGATTTGGACAAATTTTAGTCCATCCAATAGTTAGACCCAAATTAACGGGGTAAGAATATGGACACGATGAAAGATAAAGTAGCTGTTGTTACCGGGGGTGCCCGGGGAATAGGCAAGGCTATTTGTGAGAAACTGGCGAGGCAGGGCTGTAATGTAGTGGTCTCTGATATTGATGGTGACGGTGCAAAGACAACGGCTAAAGAGTTGGAAGCTTTGGGTATCTCCGCTATCGGTGTGGCTGCCAATGTAGCCGATGCCGATCAAGTGAAGGCCATGGTTAAAGAGACTATAGATGTATTTGGTCGTGTAGATATTTTAATCAATAATGCCGGCATTACAAGAGATAGTTTAATTATGCGCATGAGTGAAGCTGATTGGGATCTGGTTATTCAGATTAATCTCAAAGGAGCCTTCCTCTGTACCAAAGCGGTGATTCGTCCGATGATGAAGCAGCGTAGCGGCAAGATTATTAATGTTGCGTCTGTTATCGGTCGCATGGGTAATGCTGGTCAGGCCAATTATGCTGCTTCAAAGGCCGGTATGATAGGGCTTACCCAGTCTACAGCCAAAGAGGTTGCTGCGCGTAATATTCAGGTAAATGCCATTGCACCTGGTTTTATTCAGACTGAAATGACTCAGGATTTAGGCAAAGAAGTTATAGACGCCTATCTTGAGTCAATTCCGGCCAAACGAGCAGGAACTCCTGATGACGTAGCCAATGTAACAGCATTTTTAGCTTCTACAGCTTCCGATTATGTGACTGGACAAGTCATTAATATCGACGGAGGATTGTTAATTGCATAAACATAAATTGTTTGGGATGAGACATTAATAAGGAGGTGAATAGTATGATTGATCAAGAAAAATTCAAAGAGATTATTGTGGACCGGCTTGGTGTAGACCCCAATGAGATCACCGACGAAGCTTCATTTATCGATGATTTGGGCGCCGATTCTCTGGATACGGTTGAACTGATTATGGCTTTCGAAGAGGAGTTTGATCTGGAAATTCCTGATGATGATGCCGAGCAGCTCACCAGTGTTGGTAAGGCTCGTGATTATCTCGAGAAAATGAAAGCTGAGTAACAACGCATTCATAGGGGTCCCGTTCTATGAGCGGGGCCCTTTGTTGAAGGAGGCATTATGAATAAGCGTCGTGTCGTTGTGACCGGCCTGGGTGCTGTGACAGCAATTGGAAATGATGTGGCTGCCACTTGGGAGGGTCTGGTTCAAGGTAAAAACGGCATTTCACATATAACGAAATATGATACGGAAAATTTCACATCAAAGATAGCGGCAGAGCTTAAAGATTTTGATTCATCTGCGTATGTAGCTCCCAAGGAAGCGCGTCGCATGGATCCTTTCACCATTCTCGGTATTGCTGCCGGAAGTATGGCAGTTGAAGATTCCGGTCTGGATGTTGAAAAAGAAGATAGCTCACGAATCGGTGTCATGATTAGTTCTGGTATCGGTGGTATGGAAGTGTATCATAATGAACACAAAAAATTGCTTGAACGTGGTCCACGGCGTGTAAGCCCATTTTTTATTCCAGCAATGATTCCGGATATTACTGCAGGCCATCTGTCAATAAAATATGGATTTATGGGTCCTAACTACTGTACTGTATCTGCCTGTGCTTCATCGGCCCATGCTCTGGGTGTTGCATATATGCACTTGCTTAACGGTGATGCCGATGTCATGCTTGTAGGTGGTACTGAAGCTGTTATCACTGAAATGGCAATGGCTGGTTTTTGCAGTCTGAAAGCATTATCTACTCGTAATGATGATCCCGAACATGCCAGCAGGCCATTTGATAAAGATAGAGATGGTTTTATCATGGGTGAGGGTGCAGGTATTGTTGTTTTAGAGACACTTGAGCATGCCAAGGCAAGAGATGCAAAAATTTATGCGGAATTTGGTGGTTACGGTTTTTCAGGTGATGCTTTTCATATTACAGCACCACGTTCAGATGGAGCCGGACAGTGCCTGGCAATGAAACGGGCCATGGAAGTTGCCGGTTTAAATCCCGAGGATATTGGATATATTAATGCGCATGGTACATCTACGCCGCATAATGACAGGCTTGAAACAGGATCTATCAAGCTGGCACTGGGTGATCATGCCCGTAATGTAGCTATCAGCTCAAATAAATCTATGTTTGGTCATCTCCTTGGTGCAGCAGCAGGCGTAGAATTTGTTTCAACAGTACTGACACTGAAAAATGGTATTATTCCACCTACGATTAACCTGTTTGAAACGGGTGAGGATTGTGATCTTGATTATGTTCCCAACAAGGCTCGTGAATGTGATGTGAAGGCCGCTTTAACTAATTCATTTGGATTTGGCGGACATAATGCAGTACTATGTGTCAAACGTTTTGATGATTAATTGATGGAATAAAATATGCGTTTCGAAAATAGTTTTGTAAAAAATATTCAGCGTTTTTTTTCGAAACGTCGTGATATTCGAAGGGAATCCGGAAATACGGATTCCCTTTACCATGAAATTGGTTACAGATTTAAAGACCCCGAGCTTTTCAGGCTGGCAATGACACATCGATCCGCACTCGGCGACAGGATGGCCCATTTTCAGTCCAATGAACGCCTTGAGTTTCTGGGTGATGCAGTCCTCGGCATGATAGTTACCGATGCTTTGTATAAACGTTATCCTCATCGAAGTGAAGGTAGATTGACACGTGCAAAATCTGTTCTGGTTTCCAGAGAGGCGCTTGCACGGCATGCCCGGCGTTTGGATATCGGGCAATATCTGTTTCTGGGAGCCGGAGAGGAAAGATCAGGTGGACGTAATCGTCATTCGATTTTATCAAATGCAATGGAAGCAATTATCGGTGCCGTCTATATAGATGGTGGCGTTTCATCAGCCGAAAAATTGATTTCTGATCATATGCTTGAGGAGATGGATAGGGCTGCCAGTGATAAATTCCATCGTAATTTTAAATCATGGCTTCTTGAACACGCCCAGGCTCATGGTCTGAGAGGGCCTGAGTATAATGTTGTTGATGAAAGCGGCCCTGACCACCGCAAATTTTTTCGTGTTGAAGTATGTCTTGACGGCCTTTCCAAGGGTGTAGGACAGGGCAGATCAAAAAAAATAGCAGAACAGGATGCCGCTAAAAATGCTATTAATGCAATGGGCTTAAAAAAATAGTTAAATCTGACTGATTAATATTATGTGTCGATAACTATTGAAATGACAATGATTTACAGATTTTATCTATAAATGAATTTTTTGCAATTATTTACTTATTTGATGGAAATAGGAGAAGGAATATGGATTATAACCTTTCCGAAGAACTATTGATGATTCGGGATCTGGCACGTCAGGTTGCCGATGAAAGAATTCGTCCTGTTTCAGCTCATCATGATGTGACCGGGGAATTTCCCTGGGATATCATGAAGACTTTAGCTGAGATGGATTTTTTCCGTGTATATATCGATGAAGAATTTGGTGGTCTTGGCCTTGGTGCAATGGGTCTTGTTCTGGCAACAGAGGAACTGTCCAAAGCTTGCGGCGGTATTGCATTGGGTTTTGCTGCTACTGCTCTGGGAACTATGCCGCTTTTGTATCATGGCAACCAGGCTCAAAAAGAAAAATATCTGCCGGATTTGGCTTCAGGCAAGATGCTTGCCGGTTTTGGATTGACTGAACCGGATGCAGGCTCTGATGCCGGGCGCATGAAAACATCTGCCCGTAAAGAGGGAAATGAATATGTGCTTAACGGTGTTAAACATTTTATAACAAACGGAAGTGTGGCAAAGTTTTATACTATTATTGCCCAGACAAATCCCTCTAAAGGCGCTCGTGGTGCATCAGCATTCATAGTTGAAGAGGGTGCGCCTGGTTTCTCATATGGCAAGAAAGAAGATAAAATGGGTATCCGCGCTTCTGCTACCAGTGAGCTGGTTTTTGAGGATTGCCGTATTCCCGCAGAAAATCTTATCGGCCGTGAGGGTATGGGTTTTCCCATTGCAATGCGTACGCTTGATCGTTCGAGGCCTGGTGTTGCAGCACAGGCTCTGGGTATTGCACAGGGAGCTTTTGATCATGCAGTGGCCTACAGCCGTCAACGTGTTCAGTTTGATCAACCTATCAGTTCATTTCAGGGTATTAGCTTTAAATTGGCAGATATGGCCACAAAAATTGAAGCCGCCCGCGGACTTATCTACAATTGTGCTCGTATGATTGATGCAGGTGTTAAGGATATCTCCATGGAATCAGCCATGTGTAAGCTCTATGCAGGTGATGTGGCTATGGAAGTAACTACAGATGCTGTTCAGGTCTTTGGCGGTTACGGGTACAGCAAAGAGTATCCCGTTGAAAAATATATGCGTGATGCCAAAATTACACAGATATATGAAGGAACAGCTGAAATTCAGCGTAGTGTAATAGGTAAAGCTGTAATTAAGAAAGCTGCAGCCGAAGCAAGAGCAAAGTAAATTATATATATCGTTTTTATGCCCCGTCTCAGGATTAAATTTGAGACGGGATTTTTTAATTAGTACTTAAAACTGCTTTTGCCAATAAATTCACTTAAAATGGAATTCATAGGTACAATCTCAGAAGGCAAAGCTTTGAAATAGCATAGTAGTTCTTTGAGTCTTTGAGCTTCTGAATAGGCTTTAAGTTCGCGTGGTACTAATTCAAGATGAGGTAGTACTTCTGATCTGAGCACTGCCAGTTCATACATCAGTGAACTATTGAAGATAATGTCAGCCGCTTCCTGGTATGGAAAGATATTCTGCTCCTCACCGCGTCTGACATCGGGCCAGGTTTCAATTGTATGTTCAGGTGTATGATTTCTAAATTGAACGTCGCGGATCATTCTTCTAAGCATGCGCACATCACTTGTAGGTACACGCATGTGATCCATTATATTTATCTGAGTTAGTGCAGAGACATAAATTTTCAGCTTATTTTTTGATGGAACATCAGAAGTCAATTCATTGTTTAAGCCGTGTATACCTTCTATCAATATGGGTTGACCTGCTTCCAGCCTGGCTTCGTCACCGTCAAGTCCTTCACCCGTCATAAAATCATATTTTCTCAGCAAGACTTGTTCACCTTCAAGTAAACCTCTGAGATCTGTATTCAGTCTGGCGACATCAATAGCGCGTAAAGATTCATAATCCGGTTTACCATCTTCATTTAAAGGTGTTCTGGCACGGTTTAGAAAGTAGTTATCCAGTGAAAGCATCATTGGACGAAGACCGTTTACCTGTAGTTGAATTGCCAGCCTCTTTGTAAATGTTGTTTTACCGGATGAAGATGGACCTGCTATAAGAACAACACGCAGATCTTGTCGTTTACGGGTGATAATATCTGCAATGTATGCTATCTTTTTTTCATGCAATCCTTCGGCAATTTTTACAAGATCCTCTATCTCTCCTGAGTCAATAGCTTTGTTGATGTCGGCAATTTTTTCAACTTTAAGAATTTTTTCCCACTTCCCATACTCTTGAAAAACATTGAACAGTTTTTTTTGATTGGGTAGAGACGCAAGTTGTGTTGGATTATCTTCTTTAGGGAAAATTAGAATAAAGCCAGGTTTCCAGGGAAGCAAATCAAAATTTTGAATTTTACGAGTAGTTGAAAAGAGAGGGAAACCCAATGGAAGTTGGTGATCTCCCAGAGCAAAAAAAGTATAACGTGCTCGCCCGGCATCACCCGAATACACATCTGGACTTTCACCAACAGATTCTAATATCTCATATGCCTGTGGTCTTAGTACCGGGGTTGGGACAATGGGAAGATCATGAGATATTAGTTCCAGCATTCTGGCCTTGAGTTTTTTCATCTGTCCTTTACTGGCGGTGGTGTCAGATTTCCACTCACAGTAAAAACCATTTCCAAGTGAATGGTCGATCAACAGATGTTTATCAGGGAAACAGTCTTTTACTGCTCTAAAAAGTAAAAGGCTGAGCGTTGCTCTGTATGAACGTTGTCCCTCAGGATCTGTAATGCGGATCCACTCGATATGGCAATCTTCATTAACAGTCTCGAGCAGGCTTACAGCACTGTTATTTACGCGGCCCAGTACAATTGCTTCCTTATCATCTGGCCGGCAAAAGTCGAGTATCTCTTGAAGATATGTGCCTTTTAGAAAGGAAGATTCGCGTCCATCTGGCAGGGTGGCCATGAAGGTGTTTTCTCTGCTTCTTAATTGCATATTTACTCTTATTTATTTGTTGGTTGTTATAATTTAAGGGTTTTTTTACAGGTAGACAAGTAGAAAATACCAAAATACAAAGACTAAAATACAAATAGCAAAATAACAATCAACAATGTTGCTTGAGAAAAAGTATTCCCACACAATTCGGCATAGACACTTATTAATATTGACCCCTTGACTTTAGTTTAGGAAATATCTATTTTTATGAGCACTTGAAAGGAGTATGTTATGAAAGAGCGGATTGCTATTATTGGTTGTGGACGATTGGGTAGTGCGTTGGCACTTGCGTTAGACCAAGCCGGTCTTGATGTTGATACCTGTGTCGATTTGGAAAAGGTGCAGGCCCGACATTTATCAAATCAGCTACCAGGTTCAAAGTGGCTGACAGGGGCTTCCGGGCTTTCTCCGGACATTACCTGCATTTTTATTGCAGTTTCCGATGATTCTATTTCATGTGTAGGAGATGTATTATATAATACAAAGGTTGATCGTCATGATTGTATCTGGGCACATACATCCGGCCTGTGGCCCGCAGAGCAGTTGGGGATTAAGCAGATTGCTTTAAAAGCATCTTTTCATCCGGCAATGTTGTTTACAGAAAATTCAAGGCAGGAACTATGCGGTATCCCAATAGCAATTGAAGGAGACAGTGCTGCCATGCCAAGGCTTTGTGCCGTGGCAAATGCACTTGGCGGAGTATCAATGCAAATTAGAGCGGACCAGAAGGCTCTGTATCATGCAAGTTGCGTAATGGCTTCTAATACATGGATTGCGCTGCTGGATCTAATTAGCGGGCTGGCTGGTGATATTGATTCCGAAAAGGGAATTAATTGGTTAATGCCATTGATTAAGGCAACACTTAATGAAGTGGAGGCCAGGGGGACAAAAAATGCTCTTACAGGTCCTGTGCTCCGAGGTGACATAAACACCGTGGCAATGCATTTAAGGGTTTTGGATGCAGATCATCCTGAAGCTGCACAGGTATATCGTTTGTTATCAAGGCATCTTGGTATAATGTCTCAAGGACTCGGTCTTTCTAAAGAAAAAGCTGATAAAATAAAAGAAATACTCAATATGGATGAAAAATTTTGCAAATAAAATCCGATTTACACTTGCACAGTGCTCTATGTGGTCATGCTGTTGACATGCCTGTTGATTATGCGATGTTTGCAGAAGAAAAGGGTTTTAAGGAATTGGGCTTTACAGACCATTTGCCTGCTTGCGACCAACTTGGAGCAGTCCATTCAATGTCAACAGTAGAGCTTGGCATCTACCATAATCATGTTATGGCGGTAAGAGAGCAATATCCAGAACTTTTGATCCATTTTGGAGTTGAAGCCGATGTCTACACGGGATTTGAAAAACACCTTGGTATATTACGTAAGAACTATAAGTTTGATTATGTAATTGGTTCAATTCATTACGTTCTTGGCCAGTTTCTATTTGACCCCAATCCTCCTGAGACCGTTTTAAATAATCGGCATAGATATTTCGATGAATATTTTGACTTGCTGGAAATGGGTATATGCTCGGGTTTCTTTGAAATAGTTGGTCATATAGATGGAATTAAATGGCTTTATCCACAGGAAATAGATGAAATAAATAGTCGTATGACGTCCATTCTCGATTTAATTGCCAAAAAAGGTCTGGCAATGGAGTTAAATACTTCAGGTCTGCGAAAGCTGCCCGGATCGCCTTATCCTGAATTGGCAATTCTACGGGAAGCTGGCCTGAGGAAAATTCCTGTAACAGTAGGTTCTGATGCACATTCTCCCGATCAGGTTGGAATGGACTTTGATAAAGCTGTAGATATGCTTGTACAAACAGGATATTTGTATATTGGAAGGCATAAGAATGGATTTCAAGTATTTCTACAGGCCAGTTTGCCGTAATTGTACTATTTTGCCGGCTAAGATCAAAAAACAGACAGACAACTTGTCCTATTTTTTAGAATTGTTTTCGTTTTGAAATAGAATCATCTCTTATTTATCATATCTTAGTTTTACAGAATCATCCTCCATTATTTGTTTTTATTGTATTTACAGAGTTGTTACAAGAATACCATATTTAAAGATTAGGTTTGGTGTGAATTTTGTAACATATCAAATGTATTTCAATAATGGATGGATTTAATTTAATGAATCGGCTCATGCACCATAAAAATTTCTATATAGCTATTGCGGTTTTGGCAGTTGCTGTGGTTTTTTTCGGGCTGGACTCACAAGGCAGAGATATTGGCCAAATCGGCATGTTGGACGTGGTGAATGGCCGACTACCACAATCAAATATAGACAAGCTTGAATGGATAAATCTGGAAATAAAAAATGCCCGCTCTATTCTTGAGGCAAGGCTGCAAGTAGTAAAAATTTTAGCCGCTGATAATTGTATACGTCAATTTGAATTTATACATGGTGCCCTGTGGGTAGATGACAGATTAGTATTGAAAGATGTAGATCGTTTTCATTTTGAATACCGGGATGCTTTTGGGAATTTATTAACCAGAGCAGATCAACAACGCCAGGCAATTAATATGGTTGCATATATACTCAATGCCTCACATCATTCTCAATCTGTATTGGGCTGTGCACGCATTCCTATTCGTTCCGCGGCCAAAGTCCAATTTGCGGCTCTTTAAAGTCGCGTTATATTTTTATAAACTTTTAATTATAGATTCCTCCTTCCGACAAAGCGTCCCTCCGGGGCGCTTTAGTCGTTTATAAGTAAAAATAATTTGTTTTTGTTCTGCTTACCCTTTATTTTATACAACGTATTAGATACCCTGAATTCATAATTCTAATAAATTGATTTAATTTAATAGAAAAGTGTACTGATTTTATGATAGCTCTACATATTTCTCTCTTGAACGGACTTCCGTTTTTATGGTATGAAAGCAATGACCCGGACAGCATCAAAGAATAACGTTCAGCCGTTAAAAAAACCGGCCTGAGTGTGAAGATACTAAAATCCAACACTTGTGAGAGATTTGTCTGGCTACCGGCAAGAGGAGGGCAGGCATTGCGTTCAACTCCGTTAATTTGGAGTGAAACAGACAAGCGGAAGAAAATTCGTCTAAAGCAATTCGCTAAAACAATGCGCCAGCTACAGTTAGATGAACTTCTTGAGATAACCGCTCTAGCCTCCGAGGGGAATGTGCCGGGCAGCGGAGTAGTTTTCGGAAATTCACTCATCTGGGGCACCCATCTGTTGGAGATTGTTTTCAACCTGACCGCCGCTGAATCCTTCCTGCCTTCTCTGATTGCCGGGGATGACGGCTATGAGGCCCGCTGGCAACCACACCCGGATGAATGCCAGGAAGCTGCAATCGCCAAGCTCATTGCTGCAATGCCTGCTGTCTGCCGCAGTCTCAGCCTGTCGGATGAGACTCCCCCTGATGTGCCTGCCCGCATTGTTGTAAATCAGATTCTGGCATTTTGCCTGGATGCCTGTGTCCGTAATTTTGAGGCGGATATTGTCAAACCTAAATTCCATTCCAGCCTGCATGATGCTTGGCTGGAGGCTTTGACCGGTGCAGATCCCCGGGTTGACTGGAAGAATTGGTGGGACTTGCAGGAGTTTGCCGGCCAGTTGAATCAATGGCGGCGGCCTGCTGATTTGAACGTGACATCTCATTATAAATTTTGTTTCCGTTTGAACGAGCCGCAGGAATCCGCAGGGGATTGGCTGGTTGATTACCTGCTCAAGCCCAAGACAGACCAGGGCCTTAACCTGCCGGTTGCAGATTTTTGGCAGCAGGACAGTAAAACCAAAGAGCAAATGAAAAAAATGGGCGGTAACCCTTTTGAATATATGCTGACCGCCCTGGGACAGGCTTCAGCACTTTGTCCGGAAATAGCCGAAAGTTTAAAGCGCAAGAATCCGGGTGGATTCAAACTCGATGCGGAAGGAGCCTTTCGTTTCCTGCGGGAATACGCGGGATCGCTACAGGCGGCTTTCAAGAAAAATTTCTATCAACCCATTCAGTTTTTACGTGATGAAGAAACTGCCGCCAGGTTGAAAAAAGTCTCCTCACCCTTCATTCTGCGGCGGTTAAAAACTGATAAATCAATTATTTCCGATCTGCCTGAAAAAATGGAAATGAAGAGTTATTGCACCCTTACCAAAGAGCAGGCTTCCCTCTATCAGGCTGTTCTGGAAGATATGCAGGATACTGCTGAGCAGGCAGAGGGTATTGATCGTAAAGGCCTGGTGCTGGCAATGCTGACAAAACTGAAACAGGTCTGCAACCACCCGGCCCAGTTTGCCGGGGATAATTCTTCAATCCACAACCGTTCCGGTAAACTGAAGCTGCTGCTGGAGATGATAACTGAAATAAGGGAGATGAAAGAGAGCATTCTGATTTTTACTCAATATGCCGGAATGGGCAGTTTGATGCAGGAATATTTTCAGGAACAGTTCGGTGAGGAAGTGTTTTTTCTTCACGGCAGCCTTCCGCGGAAGAAACGTGATATAATGGTTGAGCGTTTTCAAAATGAAGATCATGCTTCGCGAATTTTCATACTGTCTTTAAAAGCAGGCGGTACGGGATTGAACTTGACAAGGGCAAATCATGTTGTCCATTATGACCGTTGGTGGAATCCGGCAGTAGAGAACCAGGCAACGGATCGGGCCTTTCGCATCGGGCAGACTAAAAATGTACAGGTACATAAATTCATCGTGGCCGGCACCCTGGAAGAGCGTATTGATGCCATGATAGAGATGAAGAAAGACGTTGCTGATCAGGTTTTGGGCACAGGCGAAAAATGGTTGAGTGAGATGTCAAATGCCGATTTGCGTGAACTGGTTAAGCTAGGCGCTGAAGCAGTAGGAGAGTGAAATGATGGGCCGATCATATGATTTTGACAATTTCTGGTATAAGCCTACGGTTGCCAAAGAAGTAGACGGCGGCATTAAAGCCCGCAGCAGGTGGGGAGCTTTCGCTAAAAAATGGTGGGGCAAACGCTGGGTACAGACTCTGGAAGATTTTGATGATGATCCTTTTTTACTTTTTAAACTGCGCGGCCTCGACCGGGATAAGTTTCTTGAACAGCTGAGGGAAACCGGAGTCAAAGATGAAATTTGTCGGCAGCCGCAGGAAATTGAACCTGAGTCCTTGCCACTGGAATTGTCTGAATTTTGGGGAGAAAAGACATGGGCCAGTTTGCCCGCCCCTGCCGGGCCCGTAAAAATTAATGCAGCTCTGCCCAAAAGGTTGGGGGTGCTATCGTTCTGGCGTTCGGAAACTGATTTTATCAATGAAATGAATGTTATATATAGAAGAGCTTCCGGAGAAATTGAAAATAAATTTTTTAATCTTGCGCAATAGTTGCGGAATAATCACAATTATAAATTGACATTTTACGTAAATTTTCGTATTTTTAATATTCAAGACCTATGAATTCGGGGACGAACTGGATTCGACGGGTATAATGAAGCTTGAGAGCGCGTGTCCAGGTGAGGAGCCTGGTTAAACTCCCTCAACAATAATATTAATCGGCGACGATTATAATTACGCACTGGCTGCTTAGGTAGCCCGTCCTCCGGGAGTCGCACCTTTCCGGGGCCCGGAAGGACGCCGCAATGAAAGGTTAGCTTTAGGATTTACCTGGAATCTTTTAGCGAAAATTTACAGGTTGGCTGATCTATCGCCTTGTCTGTCGGACGATGATCAGTGAGACTGAATGTCAGACTACGCACGTAGTGATCTCTTGAATCGTATATTCGGACGCGGGTTCGATTCCCGCCGTCTCCACCATTTATACCTTTACATCCAAATCTATTTTAATAGTATATCAATATAATTGCAAACAGGATTAGATTTAATGTTTCTATCCGTTTCGCCGTTGAAATCCCTTGACCCTGATTCCATACCTGCCTGGTCTCTGGCCATATTACATCCTCACTACAATAAAAGTAATTCATTTTGTCTCTTTCCGGATTTTTTATCCACAATGACAGATATCTCTGACGGTGAAATATGCAATTAACCTAAAAAAAATAAGTTTTGATATTTATGAGAGGAGTATTATGGACGCAGTTAATGATTTTTTAAACCAGGTGAATAACTATATTGGTAGTAATGCCGGTTGGTTCCCTTTTGTTCTGTTGGGTACAGGTATTTTCTTTACGATTTATTTGAAATTTCCTCAGATTCGTTTTTTCCGTCATGCTATTAGCATTGTATCGGGAAAGTATGAGAAAGATGAATTTGAAGGGGATACCACTCACTTTCAATCATTGACCACAGCACTTTCAGGGACAGTTGGCACCGGTAATATTGCAGGAGTCGGACTGGCCCTGTTTATGGGAGGTCCTGCGGCACTTTTCTGGATGTGGGCAACGGCCTTTTTTGGAATGTGCCTTAAGTTTGTCGAGTGTACACTTTCACATAAATACCGTGAAGTTGAGTCAGATGGATCTATTGCCGGTGGCCCGATGTTCTATATGCAGAACAAGTTAAACATGAAATGGCTTGCCGTTGTATTTGCTATTGCTACTGTTATCTGTTCCTTTGGAACTGGCAACCTTCCTCAGATTAATAATATTGCTGTCTCCATAAAAGCTACATTCGGCCTCTCTCCATGGATTACAGGTGGCATTCTGTCTGTTCTGCTGGCCTTAATTATTGTTGGCGGTATCAAGCGTATAGCGGCTGTGACTGAAAAAGTTGTACCCTTCATGGCTATAATTTATATTATCGGCGCACTGACTGTTATTTTGGCAAATCCTTCAAATATCATCAGTTCATTTTCTATGATTGTAAAGCAAGTTTTTACAGGTTCAGCTGCTATGGGCGGTTTTATCGGAGCATCTTTTGTATTTGCTCTTACAAACGGAGTATCTCGTGGAATATACTCCAATGAAGCAGGTCAGGGATCTGCTGCCATTGCTCATTCAGCTGCAAAGGCTGATGAACCTGTATCAGAAGGAATGGTATCAATTTTAGAACCGTTCATAGATACATTGCTTATCTGCACATTGACCGGTCTTGCAATTATGGCTTCCGGTTCCTGGAACGAGAAAGTACATAATTCTTTTCAGCGTGCGGATCTGGAAATTGTCCAGGGTGTGTGGGATCAGGATAATCAGGATCATCTTGGCCCTTTGACTAATCATATTAATAATTCATCAGATGATGCTATTGCAGCTTTTGACGGTAGTCTTCAGTTGCTTGACGGTCATATTGTGGAAGGTCAGGATGTGACAGTAATTCACGCCAGATCAGTTGCCGAAGATGTCCATTTCATAAAAAGTGGTGAGCCTATAACCGGTACAATCCTCATTGATGATGGTTTGCCCGATGATACTGACATTGAACTGGATGGCCGCTCACTCGTGCATTCTGCCCGTCTTACCACAGAGGCTTTTCAGAAGGGGTGGCTGGGTGAATCCGGTAAATACATTGTCTCTATCGGATTGCTTCTTTTTGCTTTCTCGACTGTTATCTCCTGGTCATATTACGGGGATAGGGCCATTACCTACCTGGTCGGTTTGAAATACGTTGTGCCATATCGTGTTGTGTATATTATTGCGTTTTTTGCTGCTGCACTTGCCGATACAACAATAATTTGGACTATCGCTAACATTGCAATTGTACTCATGGCCATACCAAATCTTTTTGGCATTATCATGCTGCATAAGGACATGCGCCAGTCTGTTGATGATTACTGGGTGAAGTTCAAAATAGAGCATCCCGAAGATGCTGCCAAAATGAAAATTAAATAATACTGAGGGTATTGGTATATGCAGAATAATCGTGGTAATTTTAGTAAAATCGGATTTATTATGGCTGCAGCCGGCTCAGCTGTCGGGCTGGGAAATCTATGGAGATTCCCCTACGCAGTTGGTGAGAATGGCGGTGGAGTGTTTGTCTTAATCTATCTTATATCTGTTGTTGTCATCGCACTGCCGGTTCTTATGGCTGAAGTTACTCTGGGCCGCTTTACCGGAAAAAATCCAGTTGGAGCTTTTAATGCAATCAAACCCGGAAGCCCGTGGAAATTTGTAGGATACCTGGGAGTTGCCAGTGGATTAATGATTCTTTCATTTTATGCCGTCATCGCCGGTGGAGCTGTTGGGTATTTCTTTAAGGCTTTGACCGGACAGTTCAAGGGGATGGCCAGTGAATCTGCCATTGCCAGTAATGCTGCTACAGAAGCATACCAGTCATTTGCCGGTAATGGAGTGCTTCAGATATTTCTTCTTGCGATATTTATTATTCTTACGGTCTATGTTGTGTCAAAAGGAGTATCAGGCGGGATTGAGAAGTATTCAAAGATTCTTATGCCTGCATTGATTGGTATTTTATTTTTATTGCTTTTTCGTTCGCTCACACTGGAAGGTGCATCAAAAGGTGTTGCTTTTTATATTAAACCCGATTGGAGTGCTTTGAAACCAAGTGTCATTATTAATGCAATGGGGCAAGCTTTCTTCAGCTTGAGTCTAGGCATGGGAACCATGATTACCTACGGTTCATATGTATCAAAGAAAGAAAATATTCCTTCGGCAACAAAATGGATTGCTGTATTTGATACGGGTATTGCAATAATGGCTGGTTTTATTATTTTTCCGGCAATATTTTCATTAGGCATGCAGGATGTATCCGGTCCGGGTACCATGTTTAATGTGCTGCCTGTACTATTTGATAAAATGCCGGGTGGAATGGTATTCGGCCCACTCTTCTTCCTTTTATTATCAATTGCGGCATTGACATCCACAATTTCTATTTTGGAAGTTCCGGTAGCTTTTTGTATTGATGAGAAAAAGTGGGACAGGAAAAAAGCTTCAATCATTGTTGGGGCTATTGCCTTGGCTATAGGTGTTCCATGCGCCTTGTCAGAAAGTTTCTTAGGAGTGTGGTCAACAATCTGGGGCGGACTGTCTCTGAGTATCGGTGCTTTGTTTGTAGCCATATTTATTGGATTTTCATGGAAGACACCCAATGCCTTAAAAGAAATGTATCAGGGTGCTGATAATTTTAAAGGTGCTAAAGTCTGGAGTTTTGCAATTAAATATATTGCACCTGTTTTTATTTTAGCTATTCTGTTATCATCGTTTCTTTTGTAGTTGATCGACTCGTTGGAGGCAGTAAAATAGAGGGCGGCTTTTTAAAGCCGCCCTTTGTTGTGTGAAAAAAATTAGTATTGTTTATTTGGCGTTTAAGAAAGGTTTAAGTGCGTCTGTATGAATCCAATATATATCCCAGCCTCCACTTTGTTGACTCTGCTTAAGAAGTTGTGAGTATGAGAAGTGTTCCTGTTCTCTTGGAAGCCTTACACGACGCTCTGATTGAAAAAACAGGTATTTACCGTCGGGTGATAGTGTTGGGTAACAGTCATGAGCACGGGAATTAAAGGCCTTGCCCATATTTTGTGGCTCACCCCAATCTCCATCATCCTTGCGTATACTGATATACATGTCGCCTTTACCAAGGCCGCCTTTTTTGTCCACTATTTCAAAAATAATATATGAACCATCGGGTGCAATAAATGGACAGTATTCACCTAGTTCAGAGTTCACTGGAGAGCCAATGTTTTGTGGTTGTTGATATTCACCATTCATATAAGTTGATTTGTAAATATCAGTACCTCCGTAGCCATGCTCCTGTTTACAAACAAAATAGAGGTCGTCATTTGCAGCCAGGCATGGCCACATCAAATTGGTGCCTGCCTTATTTATATTGTCTGATAATAATTTTGGATCTCCCCAGGTGTTGCCAATGCGTTGAACCATCCAAAATTTTGTACCGGAAGTATCATCGGGGCGACCAGTAGGACGTCTGGATACAAAGATCATCCGCTTGCCATCAGCACTAAGTGTTGGGGCGAAATCAAAATAATGACCAGAAAATGACATGACCTCAGGTTTAGTCCATATACCTCCAACATATTTCATGTTGACAATTGCAGCATGAGCACGACCAGTTACTGTAAAGAAAATTTCTTTTCCAGTTGGACAGAAGGCTATTTTCCAGTCATCTGTAGATGTACTAACCTTGCCGGGGGCAAAGATTTTAGCTTCATTATCCGGCAAGTTGGAATCCAGTGCTTTGATCATCTGCGGGAATTGTATTTCCTGCGAGAAGATACTGGTTGATAGAATTAGAGCTCCAATAAAGCCCCTTGTTAGATTTTTCATGGCAGTCTCCATAGTTATTATTTTTGTGATCTGCCTATAATACGTAGGATCCAATATAAATATCTAACGGGATTATAATAGCGTCTTTCGGAATGATAATTTCGTAAGGTCTATTTTCTATCTGATTGATGGCGTTGATATTGGGAAGGTGTTGTGCCGGTAAATTTCTTGAATGCAGGATTGAATACTGATAGTGAATTAAATCCACATTCAAGAGCCAGGTAAGATATTTTTTTATGCTTGTGCTCCGGATCAAGTAGACGGTTTTTTGCTTCTTCGATACGTGGTTTATTAATAAAATCATTGAAATTCAAGTGGTGCCGGGTATTGAGGAAACGCGAGAGATTATGTGGTGATGTTCTTGCTCTTTGAGCCAGTTCAGCCAGGGTCAGGTCTGGGGATAAATAGATTTTATCCACATTAATTAGGTGCATAAGTCGATTATGGAGACTCTCTTCTGTAGAACCAAGGGGGCTAAATTTATTATGTGCTTTTGGAATAATTTTCCATTTCAATTCTGCGAAGGCCAGGGCGTATAAGGCGATAGAGATTATTACAGCCTCTACTGTAAAAATGTTGAAATTTATTAAATTGGAAGTAGTAAAGATTATTGCCTCTATCATGAAAAATACGATAATAGCTTTGTGCCAATGTTTGGTCCAATGTGAAAATCGATGTTTTTTATTGAGTATTATAAGACAATAAAAAGAGTAGACGAAGTAAAAAAGCATGATCAATGTTAAAATGATATAGACTGATTTTAAAGTCATTATTTGAGGAAAGGTTATTAGACCGGTAATAAAAATTATTCCGGGGATCATGTGATATAAGCATTGCCTCCTGGGGCGGATTATAGGCTCAAAAGATTTTACATAACAGAGGAGTTGAGGGCCAATAAGTGCTATCACAGCAAACCAGATGATATGGTAAAATGTATGGAGACCGGGTATGAAATATATGAATATGGCTTTAAATAATCTTAAAGCCAGGAGTAAGAGTATTAAGCTGAATCGGCGGTTCAAAGCTTTGTATCCGGAATTATTGCTAAAATAATAAACAGCAAAGAAGAGACTGTTCAGAAAGCCAATCGAATACATCAGCAGTAGTAATGTTTTTATAGGTGTCATTTCTTTAATATACAATTTTTTTGAAAGATACGCAATAATTCTGAGAGTAAAAGATTTATTGCTGTAAAGAGTATAAAAAAAGGACGAGATCATGAATCTCGTCCTTTTTTAATCTATATTTGGTAAACTTTATTAAAATTATCCCCGTGCTGTAAAATCATGGATAAGTTCATCCAGCAATTCTTGTACGGATACTATTTTATCTACACGCCAGGCATTAGCTCCTGCAAAAACAAAACCATGGTCAATATTACCACGTTTAGCCTGAACCAGTGCATTTGCAATACAGTATGGTGCAACTTTGTAATCACATGTCCTGAGGCACTTCCATGGGCAGCTGAATGGATGTTTCCCGCCAGCGGCAACACTATCCAGGAATGTATTCTTAAGTGCACGACCCGGAAGACCAACAGGACTTTGTATAATACATACATCTTTTTTAGTTGCTTTTATATATGCCTCTTTGAATCGTGGATCAGCATCACATTCATGTGTTGCTACAAAACGTGTTCCCAATTGAACACCGCTGGCACCCAGGTCCAGCATCTGGCGAATATTCCGGCCTGTATAAATGCCGCCGGCTGCAATGACAGGAATTGAACGACCATATTTTTGTTCAAATGGAATGGCAGCATTTACAACTTCAGGTACCAGTTGCTGCAATGCAAAAGCAGGATCATCAAGCTGCTCGTTTTTAAAACCCAGATGTCCACCGGCCATTGGGCCTTCAACCACAACTGCATCGGGTATAGTTTTATATTTTCTGTCCCATGTCTTGAAGATTACCTCCAAAGCCCGGCCTGAAGATACAATTGGCGCGATACGTGTGTGTCCGTGTGTTAATCTATCCGGTGTTACATTTTTGGAAAATTTAAGCGGCAGGCCTGCGCCCAAAAAAAGAATGTCTACCTCAGCATCCATGGCAGCATCTACCTGTTCTTCATAGTCAGATAAAGCTACCATAATGTTACACCCGAGAATGCCATCTGTTTGCTCTCTTACTTTTTGAAACTCTCTGGTCAAGGCACGGCAGTTGGCCTCAGTAAAATTTTTCTTATAATCAGGTTCGTTCATTCCAACGCCAACTGATGAAATTACACCAATACCGCCGGCTTTTGCTACTGCTGATGCCAGACCGGAGAGTGATATCCCTACGCCCATGCCGCCTTGAATAATTGGTAACGGTGCTGTGAAGGGGCCAATGGAAAGTTTTGGGAGTTGGTTGATAGACATAGTAAGATACTCCATTTGTTAATCGATCAAGTGTTTGTATTTTTAATAACGTCTTAGTATACACATTTTTTTACAGTAGAAATGTCAAAGTCCTGTAAAAGATTAAAATTGGAGTTGCTTGTTGTTGATGCCGTTATTACTTTGTAGCGAGTCAGCCGCATTATCAAATGTAAAGGAATTCTGATGATTAATCGCAGGTCTTCACTTTTTCATATCCTCGTTTTTATTTTTGCTCAAGTAGCATGGTTGTCCCTACTGGGACTATGGATCTATCGTTTTGTTGCAACTAATTTGGTCATGGATCAGGTCTCAGACAGGCTTATGGTTTCAGGTCGTTTCAATCTTATAACACTTATAAGCGGTATTGTGCTTTTTGTCACTGTTTCCGTTGGTATGGCATTGATGTTTCGTCGGTTGAATGTTCAGATGAATTTGACAAGCATGTATGATAATTTTATTGCCAATATCACACATGAATTGAAATCACCTCTGGCCTCTATTCAATTGTATCTGGAGACAATGCAGTTGCGCGAGCTACAGCGAAGCAGACAGCAAGAGTTCCTGGCACTTATGATAAAAGATGCAAATCGTCTTCAGTATTTAATCAATTCAATTTTAGAGGTATCAGGTCTTGAGCAAAAGCGTATTGTATACAAGTGTGAGGTCTATGATGCGGGTGCGGTGATCAAGTCAATTATCAAAGAATCTTCTGAACAATTTAAGTTAAATAATTCAAAAATTCAAATAGTGGGTGGTGCGGCCAGGCAATGTGTAGTTGACCGTGATGCCTTGAAAATTGTTTTTGATAATTTGATAGATAATGCAATTAAGTATTCAACCGGAGATGTCCGGATCAATATAAATCTTAAACATACTGAGAAATGGATAGTAGTAGAATTTGCTGATCAGGGCATAGGTATTGATATAAAAGATCAGAAAGTTGTATTTCAGAAGTTTGAGCGTATCTATCACGCCGATGTCCCAAATGTTAAAGGTACTGGTCTGGGACTCTTCTGGGTTCGCGAGATAATTCGTTATCATGGTGGTAAAGTCAGGGTACGGAGCAGGGGGCATGGAAAAGGGACTACATTTACTATTGAACTGCCAATCTATCAAGTTTCGCAGAAGCGGACAATTGATAAACTATTGAAGCTTGCCTCACGTATTAGGAGAGAACAGGAAGCCAGATCATGAAAAAGAAAAATGATGATAAATACTGTATACTTCTGGTAGAGGATGAAGAAGCTCTGGCCGTGGGTCTTACCTTCAATCTGGAAGAAGAGGGATATGAGGTATTACATGCCAGGGATGGTAATGAGGCTTTGAGCATGTTTTCATCTGAAAATATCGACTTTATAATTCTTGATATTATGATACCATTCAAAGATGGTTTTGAAGTAGCAGCTGTAGTCAGAGAGAGTAAACCTCAAATGCCTATTCTCATGTTGACAGCTCGTACCGGTATTCTGGATAAGATAAAGGGTCTTGAAGTCGGTGCTGATGATTATATGACCAAGCCGTTTCATTTGAAAGAACTTCTTTTACGTGTGAAAGGAATGTTCAGGCGCAGCCAATGGTATATCGATGCATCAGATGCAGAACCTGAACTTGTATTTGGCAGTAATAGAGTAAATTTTAATACTCTTATGGCTTCTAATGGCACCAATGAATTTCAGCTAACGGCAAGAGAAGCCATGCTGCTGAAATATCTGGCTGACAGGCAGGGTGTTATTGTATCCCGCAGTGAAATATTGGAGAATGTATGGAATCTCTCCGGCCAGCTGGATACGCGGACAGTAGATAATTTCATAATGCGGCTGAGGAAGTATTTCGAACCCAATCATGCCAGTCCCGTATATTTGAAGTCTGTGCGAAGTGCCGGGTATGTTTTCAATATAAGTAATGCTGATTAGCTCTCAGATCATCCTGATCTGACAATGTGGTTCAGAAGGAGATGTGATGAAACGTTTTATTGTATTATTTTGTGCAATAATCGTTATTGCCATTTACCAATGCCGGAAGCCGGCTGTGGATGTATTATTTGAAATCGATCGGGTATTATCCGCGAACTATCAAAAGGGCTTTGACAGTGTAGAAACACCCGTGACAATATTTATTGCAAATAGAGGACATGCAAGTTTTGCTTCAAACCTGCTTGGGCGTTTTCCGTCTCAGCCATGGAATCAGCAAGGGTCGGTGGCATCATCTGCTGAGGATATGGCTGTGTCGTGGGGAAGGCTCTTAGATAGAAAGAGATTATATGCCACTGTCTGGTGTAAGATTGAAGGGCAATGGAAACTTGAGGTACAATTAGGTTTGATAGATTCAAGTATGACTCCAAAGTGGCAGCCGCCAATAATCAGTGATGTTTCCGGCATCCGAGATGTCATGGATGTGGATTTGAGATTTGCAGCGATGGCCGATACAGCTGGTTCTGCAGCGGCTTTTACCTCATTTATTGCAGCTGGAGGTGTAGCCGCGGGAAGTGGAGGGCGCATAAATAGATATGATGATTTTGTTGCACGCGCAGGGACAGATCTGTCGCATAAGCTTCGCTGGTATCCGGTATGGGGGCGCATGGCCGGTTCAAAGGACCTGGCCTACACCATAGGCAAGTATACATTTGCCAGGATAATTGATGATGGAGAGGTGACATTAGGAGCTGGCTATTATCTCTCTGTTTGGCGTAAAGAGCATGACAATCAATGGCGATTTGTATTTGACGGTGGCAACGAATTAATCAAATAAAGTAGCTTGCTCCTCATCTCCGGGTGGTTCGGATGGAATAGGAATTGAGGTTGGAGGCATAGGGTCAATGGGGCCCGCAGTCTGTGCAGTGTCTTCAGCTCTGTCCTCACGGAGATAAATATACCTGCCTAGTAGTTGAATGTATTGGCTCCATTTGCGTCCGGGAGATGCATCTCGTTCTTTGATGCGGCCAAGCGCATTGACCTTAGAATCCATCTCATCCGCATAATAGAGAATCATGGCTTCAGGAATAGCCGGTTCAACAGGTGAGCCGTGTTCACGTTTTCCCTGATGAGCGAGTATTAGGTGTATAAGCAGCTGTTTGATTTCATGGTCAAATGGAGATTCATCGTCCAACTCTGAAATCAGATTCTGAACCATTTGAGCACCAAGGGTGATATGCCCCATCAATCTGCCCGCATCAGTAAAATCTATGAAACCACCATCAAAATTATATTCTTCCAGTTTACCAATATCATGAAGAATGGCACCGCAGAGCAGTAGTTCTCTGTCTATGTCGGGATACATGTCTGCCATTGTCATGCAGACAGTGGAGACATTGAGTGTGTGCTCAAGCAGGCCTCCCACGTATGCATGATGCCATAGTTTGCCGCCCGGTGCTGATTTAAATGCTTGAATTCTGTCGTCATTACTGAAGATCAGTGTCATCAGCCGGCGAAGATCCGGATTTTTGACTGTGTCCAGCATTTTATTTAATTTTTTAAAGGCCAGGTCAATATCAATAGGGGCCTTGGGCATGAAATCGGATGCATGTACATTATCTGTCTTTGTGGCTTTACGGATTCTATCAATTACTACTTGCGGAGAGTCTTTGTAAGTGCCGATTTTGCCATCGATTTTGACGACACTACCGACTTGAAACTGTTGGTAAAAATGCTCGGCATTGTCCCAGAGATTAGCTGGCAGCCTTGCAGATGCATCGCCAATACTCAATGATAGAAATGGCTTGCCGTCACGCTTTGTTTTGAGTTCAATACTACGTAAGATAAAATATCCTGAGAGCGTTTCACCCGTTGTCATATCGGATAAATGTTTTTGTAGATTTGCATTAGTCATTTGTACTCTCCGGGTAAATGCTGAGTTTTTTCCATCCCGATCTCTTTATTTGGCGGATACTACTGATGCAGGGATGGTATTGTTTATTCAGGAATAAAGGCATTTGGTCTTTGTAATGAGCATCGATTATATGTCCCGACTGCCCATTGGGAATTATTGCCAGATGTTGATTCCTGTTGGAGAGATCCACAATTAAACGTGTGGAAACACCACTTCTTATGTGTTTTAGATCGGCCTGAACTGCACTGACTGTTGTTGGAGAACCGCCCATTGCAATGGGACCGAGATTGAATGTTGGCGCAAGTAAAGGATGATCACCCAGGGGATGGGTGAGTGTCAATGTTTGAAGATTACCCAACGACCAGTTGGAGGCAGCACCAAGATTTTTATGCAGCCATGCTGCAGTACTATCCATGGCAGAGTGGATTAATACTTCTTTGTCTCTGCCCTGTCCGGCAATAAGGGGTGAATATTGCTGTGTTATCATTTCCTCTATGGCCTGGCGTACTGCCTCAGGCATTGACCAGAAGTGTTTTAATAGTGTCTCTCCTATAAGAGGGAGAAGAGTTTTACGGGCATATTGGTAGAGAAAGACTTGAAATATAGCGGCTTCCTTGCTGCCGGCCTGCATTGATCCCGGCCATGTTTCCCAGTTTTCAAGTAATTTTGACAGATCATCATCGGCAATACGATTTATATCAATCATTGTGAATATTTGATGTGCCAATGTAGCGGCCCAGGGTGACAACATGTCATTCTGCAAAGCCTGCATGTCTCTGATGCTCAATGAATCATTATTAGTAAGCATTGCATTTATGCGTTGGCTGCGGCTGTCCAATGGGGTGATGCATGAGTAATTTTTAAAATATGAATTTTTGGCATTATATACAAGGCCGGAAGGGGGATTCATAATGGAAATATGTTGCGGTTTTATGCTGTATTGTGCCTGAGAACGTCTCGGTAAGAGTTTGTTGGGATTTAAACGTCCTGCTGTGCGGAGCCCGGTATTGCCCAGAGTATCGGCAAAGATAAATGCAAATGCTGACAAATTCCAATTGTCTAATGCTTTCTGCAAGTCATTCAAATTTTTTGATGTATTTATACTGTAAATAGCTTCACCGCTTTCACCGGATTTCATACCTGTCCAGCTAAGTGCATAGTCGGGACCTTTGCTGCCCAGCAAATCAGAGACTATGGGGCCGTATTGTGTCGTTTCAATCGTGAGGCTAATGGATGAATCTCTCGGTAATATTATAGATTCACGGATAATGTCAATGTGTTCGTTTTTATTGACGAGTACAAGATTGATGTCTCGTGAAGGGATATGGCTAATTGTCCAGCCCAATGCTGGCGTGTGTCCCATCAATACTCCGGGTATGCCCGGAATAGTAAGGCCACTGACGTCCATAGCATCGGATATTAAATGGATCTCATACCAGTTTGATGGCAGCATGTGCTCTGTCTGCATATCGCCTGCAAGTAAAGGCAGGCCTGTTTGTGTTTTTGCTCCGGATACTACCCATGCGGATGAGTTGCCGGGGGGAATAGATGGAATCAGTAATTCGGGTTGTATTGTAGGCAAGTCTGCAATTTTAATTGCATGAATATCGGTTTTGCTCCAATCAGTGCCGGGGAATAAGGCCTTGAATTGTACGTGGCCCAATTGTCTTAGTAGCTCTCCTGTAATTACTTCATGATTCCAGCCGCTGGCCAGGTTCCAGGCAGTCCATTTTGACATCGTCAGGCAGTCTAATACTGTCCATGGGGCAGGATAATAACCGAACATGATAAATTCAAGAGACCAGCGGCCTTTATAGGCATTACGGTATGCGTTTATTCCATTGGAATAAGCTTGATACCGCGCTCTCTGTGCAGGAGAAATTTGCTTTTCCAATTGAATGGCAATGCGCCTGAAGCCGATTGTCAGAGCCAGGCTGTCCTGCCTCATTCCGTTTCTGCCGAATATTTGTGATACACGTCCGTTTGCCGCTCTTCTCCATAGATCCATCTGCCACATACGGTCTTGTGCTGTCACAAAACCCTGGGCAAAATATGCATCCGCTTCATTTGCAGCTATGATGTGAGGGATAGAGTAGTGGTCTCTGTAGACCTGGACAGAGTCTTTAAGACCCTCAAGTGTGAGTGAACCTTCTGTCTGTGGTATTGTGCGGTGCAGCAGGTGGAAGCCAATACCGCACAGACTTAGAAGTCCGATTAGTCCGATGGTGAATATTATCAATATGATTTTTAATGCGCGCGGCATGCTGTATCCAATATTTATGTTCATATTTAAGTAGATTAATTAGATGATTTTAATAAAATTATGCATGAAAGTCAAGGTGAAAACTCATTTAGCAGATAGTTAATTAGTTTAAGTTGACTTTTGCTGTTGCTATTATGATGTAGTATTGTTATATTGATTTTTGCCTCACTTTAAATTCGTTAAATTTGAACATGGTCATATAGGTGGTCCGTCAGATCGCCCATGATGTATATTTGGACTATCAGAAATATATTGAACAGAATTCCGGAGAAGTGATTATGTTCCGATACCTATGTGTATTCATTTTTTTATTATTATGCTTTGAGTTGCACTCTCAAGATTTAATTGAGATCTATAAAAATGATATACCTGAGAAGATTTTTCAAGATAAAAATTTAAAGAGACAGGTTGGATATGAATTGGAAAGTCTAAAGGTTGATCCGGCTCTAATTTACGATTATTTTGTATATTTGAGATTAGCCTATAATGTTGGCATTGCCAATGCAGATTCAAACAATATGGAAAATTATATTAGCAAAAAAACAGAGGCTGCAATAAAAAGAAGTACCTGGGCCAAGCAAAGAAGAAGTATCAGTGTTTATAGCAGAGATCTATTCAGCTTTATAAAATATTTTCCATATCGTCATGAATTTTACAAAAGATTTTACACGGAACGAAGTATAAAAAATAAGATTGACACGACGCTGGCGAGGCATGAAGATTATTCTAATTATATTATGTACAAGTATTTTGCTGATGCCCCGGGTTTGATCTTTGAGAGAGGACTCGATTATAAGCTGCTGCTTGATAAAGAAGTCAGGAGAGTAGTTCAAGTTATAAACAAGATGTATCTCGGATCAAAAGGAAATAGAAAGAATAGTTATAAAGCGGCTCAATGGTATATTGAAAGATATTTATTTTTATTCAAAAATAGTTATTCCAATAGCTTTGCTGTGTCAACAGATATGGGTGTCAACCCATTTTTAAAGAAATTTGTTACTGGGAAGGATAATCAGGATTTTAGTGTTTATTGTACATTCGGCTTTGGCAGGGAAAATTATCATCAAAATATTACCTCACAATTTTTTGACATACCATTCCCTGTTCCACATCCTGAATTGGGTATTGAATTTAGTGCAAAGACTCAGTTTAGTATTGAAAGTTATCGATCTTATGGCATCGGAATTCAAATTCCTTTAAGAAAGCAAAGAGGAATATTGTCTTACTTTGATTTAAGCCTATTATATATTGACCTCATGAATAGCAAAGTTAAAACTGATATATATGGCGAACCCCTTTTTCGTAGATATAAAGAGTTTCTAAGTGACAAGAGTGTTTATTATACAAAAAGATATTTTCCCGATTACGATTTTTATTTTCAAACTTTTGAGCTTCATTGTTCTGTACCTGTATTATATATTACAAATTTCACATGGATTGAGGCGGGGTTGTATATGCAATATTATAAGTATTCTTCAGCTCACAGTTGTTCAAGTAGAATGGAATATGATACGGAAAACCCAAACTCTGAATATTTATCAGATTATCATATTGAGGGGGCAATGGAATCGCAATTTAAATTTATTCCTGAAGTAGGTATATGTGCAAAAATGGTTAAAGGAATAGCTTTAAGAACTACATTCTCACCTAATAAGGTTCGTTTTTTTATTGTATGTAATATTATTTGACATTTTACCAAGATGAAACATCTTCATTTGAATATGAATAATCGTGATGAATCTATACAGAGCGTAACCTTGAATATTAAAAAAGGAGTTATACTATGAATGCTGGAATGAGTATTTACGGTATACTTATATTTTTGACTTTATCGGTCAATCCTGTTTTTTCTCAACAGGATAATCGGAATATTGCTATTCTACCTTTCCATTCAATTGAATATAAGGATATAGGCTTTGCTTTAACGATGGGCATTATCCATTAGTAAAAATGTGAATGAAGAGTTCTGATCATCCCTGATATTTTGTGCGGATGCCCTGAACAAGAAAGTTGACAATATTCTCAAAGAACCGAGTTTGTAACAATTTTATAATCCAAAATAGAGAGGGGTACGTATGATTTTTCGCCACCTTATTCTTGTCGTTGCTGTAATGGTTGCAACAAGTGTCTCCCGGGGTGCTGATGATGACAAATGTCCATCGCTTCCAAAATGGGGTAAAATTTCAAAAGATGAATTATTGATGACGCGTTGTGCTGATGCCCCGGAAGCTGATGCCATTATCTTGATGGATAAGGTTGACATCGAGATAGTAATGAGGAATGATCTTTATCTAGAATTTAAACATCGAGTCAGAATAAAAATACTTACAGATAATGGTAAGGAGTATGGTGATATCAGAATTCCATATTGGCATAAAGACAAGATAAAAGACGTAAAGGCGCATACAATTCTGCCAAACGGGAAGAAGATAAAGCTAAAGGGCGGCAATATTTATGATGAAGAGGTAGATCGTTACAAGGTTAAAGTCTTTACAATGCCCGGTTTGCAGAAGGGGGCTATAATAGAATACAGATATCGGAAAAAAAGTGAGAGCATAGGTTATTTGACACCCTGGGAATTTCAAAATGATCTTTATACAAAACGCAGCCAGGTTAGTGTGCTGGTGCCTCCCGGATTTATCTACAAGGCTTTCAAAAAAAATATCAAGTTGGATGAAATATCTGATTATACACAGGAAAAAATATCTTTCGACAATAAAAGACCTTCCAAAATTTATACGTGGATCATGTATAAAGTCCCGGCTTTGAAAGATGAGGTTTTTATCAACAACCTCGATGATTATCGTAAAGAGATCAGTTTTCAGATTGTAGGTTATAGAGATAGAACCGTCAATTATACTTTTATCGAAAAGTGGGATGATCTTGCCGGGCAGGTACGAGATTTTAGTAAAGGTTATCTTAAAAAGAAACGGGAAATTAATGAACTGGTACATCAACTAACAGATACATGTACAACTGATGATGGCAAAGCCAGGGCAATATATAATTATATTCGTGTGAATATTGTGAATGATGAGTATCGTGGAATAATCAATGATGATTTTGTCCCGATTAAGAAAGTATTAGCCGATAATAAGGGTAGTCGAGTTGAAAAAAACTGGACTATGCTTCATATGATGAAGTTGGCTGGTCTCAAGGTGGAACCATTGTTGATCAGCACTCGATCTAATGGGCGGATTGATCAACAATGGCCTAAACTCTCTCAGTTTAATCGTGTTGTTGTAGCTTATGGAAAATCCCCTCGAATACGCTTGCTTGACGCCAGTTATACACATGTTCCTTTTAATATTTTACCATCTCAAGATATTTGTAATGTCGGTTTTTTGGTCACAGATGATGAGTATCGTATGATCAACATTCCAAATCCGAAGTTTGTAAACATGTATTATGCCAATTCGATTGCTACAGTTGATGAAGAAGGGAATCTTGCTTGTAAATCAACATTACGGTATGAGAATTACCGTGCAATCAGTATGCGGTATCGTATTAAAGATGATGGCGTCGATAAGTTTGTAGAGAATTTGCTGGAATCTCGTTTTGAAGAGCTCAACATAGATTCGATTCGTGTAGAGAATCTTGATAATGTAGATGAACCGTTACACCTGCATATCAATTTCACTGTTCCCGAATTTTGGCAGGATGCCGGTGGATTGACATTTTTCACACCGGCACTCTTTCACCGGCAGCAGTCCAATCCATTCACTCGTACTAAACGCGACCTGCCGATTGAGTTTTCATATGTTTCAACAGAAAATGAAGTAGTACAGTGGATTTTCCCTGAAGGATTTATTGTTGATGAACTGCCTCAGCCCATGCGTATCAATTCAAGGCATCATATTTTTTCCTATCATTGTCAGGGTGAAAAGAACACATTGGATTATGCCAGATACTTCTCTATCAAGAAGGATTCCTTTCCAGCTAAAGCATTCACTGCTATGAAGGATAACTATGATCGTATTGTCGAGATTGATCAAGGTCAGGTTGTACTTAAAATTAAGCAAAGTGCAGCGGATAATAGTAATGAATAGGCGAGATGCTGTGAAAATGATAAGATTCATAATGCTCTTTGCTCTACTGCTTTCGGGACTGTTTACAGGATCGATTGAGGCAAGAGCGCAGGCTCCTGACTGGGCCGCTCCTTGTGATGCAATGGTCGTTAAGGATATTCGTACTTATGAGATCCATCGGCAGGGCAAAGCTTCTTTTCATGTCTATCGTGTTGTAGATATCTATTCTGAGGCGGGTACAGAAGAAGCTGCAATCAGTGTTTATGAATCAAATTATGTGAAGATAAAAAAATTACGTGCCACAGTGCTGGATCTCCATGGTAATGTTATAAAACAATATAAAGCCAGTGATTTTAAAAAAACTACTATTGTTGATTTTTCAGTGCTGTATGACGATGTTAAATATTATTATCTTGATCTGTCGAGAAAAATCTATCCTTATCGTATTGCATATCATTATGAGCAGGAATTCAAGTCATTGTTTTTCTGGCCAGGATGGTTTCCACAGGAAGACATACCTGTTCAACTGGCATGTTATCAATTGAAGATGCATAAATCAATAGATTATAAGTTGCAGGTAATTGGTTTTTCCGGTGATGCTAAAAAATCTATTGAAGGGAAAGTAGAGGTAGTGTCATGGACTATGGACAGCCTTGATGCATTCATCCCGCCCATGTATTGCCCTCCTGAATTTAAAAATCCAATATCTCTCAACTTTTCAGCCAGCCAGTTCTCTTTGGATGGCAGCCATGCACAGGCACGAACATGGGCTGATTTAGCTCAATGGTATGCTGCCTTGGCAATGGGCAGGTACGATCTGCCTGAACAAGTTATATTTGAGGTTGAGGAATTGATTAGCGGCCTTGAAGATCCAATAGATAAAATCCGTGTATTATATAGATATCTCCAGAAAAAAACACGATATGTTGCAATTGAATGGGGCCTTCAAGGGTGGCAGCCTCACTCAGCAGAACAGGTCTATAATAATTCATATGGTGACTGTAAGGGGCTTACAACCTTGATGGTGGGACTATTGAATGCTGCAAAAGTCAAAGCATATCCGGCTTTGATCAGATCTCGCAGGTCCGGTGTTGTTGATCCCGCATTTCCCAGAGATCAATTTAATCATGTTATTACTGTGGTTCCTCTTGCGCAGGATACAATATGGCTGGAGACGACGGCGGACAGGCTGGCAGCAGGAGAGCTGCCAAGCAGTGATGAAGGTTGTAACGTGTTAATTGTACATGATAATACAGGAACCCTGGTTCGGACACCTGTGAGTGCTCCAAATAAAAACAGATGGATTGGTAATGTAAATAGTTCATTGCTGCCTTCAGGTGATTTGTCTGTCTCCGGCAGTATCAGCCTTACTGGCAATCAGGCCGCCTGGTATCGTAATAAATTACAACCACTGGATACAGAAGAACGTCAGGAATTTATCTCAGTACTAATTAAAAGGTATCACTCTAAAATGAATTTGCTGGAATTTGAATTAATTAACCTGGAGAAAGAAGTTCATCTACCTTTAAAGATAAGCTTTTCCGGATTGTATAAAAAGTTTTATCGTGCTGGAAAAAAGCGTTTATTCATTAAGCCTTCATTTTTTAACCGTAAAATTGCAGGCAATGTTCCTCGTGATAAAGTGCGGTGTATTCCAATATACCATGGATATTGTTACCTGGATGAGGATTCAGTCTGTATCGAGATTCCTGAGGGATATGAACTGGAGGCAGCACCGGATTCTGTCCGGCTCTGCACCTCATTTGGCGAGTTCAATATGTCCTTTACTTTTAAAGACGGGCAGCTCAGGTTTTATCGTAAATACTCTATTGATAAACGTTTGATGCCAGTTGAGGAGTATTCCGGGTTTGTAGCTTTCTTGACGTCTATAGTGAAAATGGATAAGAGCAGTTTTGTTTTTAGACGTATGCAGTGATGAATAATTTATCTATACCCGGGCTGTATCAAAAGTTATCCATTCAAATCGCAAGGTGTGTAAAATGGAGGAGTTGATACTGCCCCGGGCTGGTGTGTATTGCCATCATGTATATGTTTTGTGCTCTTCCATCTCGAGTTAGCAAAGAACCATTATTTTTTATAAAAACCAATCATGTCAAAGGGATTGGCAATGCTGGAAGCTATATTCTCCAATTTTTAACGTATCCTAACAGAGTTCTAACAATTGATGCAGAGTGAAATGTTTTTACAGCAATATTCAATTGGAACATTTTTTGCAATAAACGCTATACAATGATTTCAGAAAATAGGAAATATTGAATAATGAAGATGCATGATGAAAATGGTTTTTGGTCTGCCATGTACCTGGTTTTTCTTGTGACACTTGGCTTGATGGGAGTTGGGGCATTTGTACTTGTTAAGAGTGAGGGGGTCAATGTTGCTAATAATGCCGAGTCAATTCAGGCAGAATATGCCGCTAACGGTGCAGCATATTATGCAATTTCACGATTATCAATAGGTGATCTGGATGAAAATGAAATCTTAAACATCGGCGGTTCAAATGTATCGCTTGATACTTCATTGGTACCTGGTACAACAGATATTCAACTGATAATCAATGCTTCTTTGGCTGATAAGAGAATTGTACATACAATCACACTGTCTTCAGGAGGAGGTAATGGTGGCCCGGCTGTTTTTGCTACAGGGAATGTAAATAATATAATTGCCAGAGACTCAGTAAACGCTATTGATCCTTCATTAATTGTCTCCAATGCCACTCAGATGCCCGAAATTGATTATCCTGCATTAATGGCTAATTCTAATGATGCAGGTTCATTGATTCCACCTTTTGAAGTAAGCCCCAATGAATATCTCCTGCCTAATGATTGGCCCAGTGCCAGTGGCTATTATAGATGGTGGAGTACGAATCCCAATGTAACACATATACCAGGCAACCTTACACTGTCACCCGGCCAGACAATTCATGGTATTTTCATAATTGATGGCACTATCACTTTTAGTACTAATAATGTAATCGATGGAATAATTATTTACAGGAATTCCGGCGTTGCTCTGGATCTAAGCCGTAGGCCGCAGATAACCGGTGGTGTTGTTGTTGACGGAGATGTTAATGGCCATGGGTGGTGGAATTCAACATTGCGTCATCAACCTGCGTATTTAAGGACCTTTTCTCAATATGTTTCCGACTGGCAGGAGTGGGGTGAGATGAATGTCAATAAGTGGTCAATGTATTAGGAATAAGTTTCACTTGCATTATTAGGTTCAATAGGGTATCTTTGAGGCGCAAAATTGATTGAAATGAATAAAGGTACCTACACATGATTCCATTTAAAGAAGCACTGGGTGAACGAATAATATTGGCTGACGGAGCGATGGGAACAGCCATTTATACGCGCGGCACATTTATAGACAAGTGTTATGACGCAATTAACTTAAGCAATGCAGACATTATCCTGGATATTCACAAGTCATATCTGGCAGTTGGCTCTCAACTAATTGAAACCAATACATTTGGTGCAAATCCCCTTAAATTAAATAAATTTAACCTGGGCGATAAAATGGAAGACATTAATCGTCAGGGTGTTGCTATTGCAAGAGAAGCAGCCGGTGATGATGCATGGGTTGCCGGTGCCATGGGACCCACGGGCATAAGCATGGAGCCTTATGGTGAACTCAGCCTCGAAACTGTCTGCCGTTCATTTTTATCTCAAGCCGCTGTCCTTCATGATGCCGGTGTAGATTGTTTTTACCTTGAGACCTTTCAGGATCTTGCAGAGTTGGAGCAGGCTGTGTGTGCTGTACGTCGTGTCTCCGACCGTCCGGTGGTGGCTCATATGTCCATTCAGGCAGATGGTCGCAGTGTATTTGGCGTGGAATTACCCGAGATAGTCAAGCGGCTGACAGAACGTCAAGTAGATGCCTTGGGCATAAATTGTGTTGTGGGTCCTAAAGATGCATTGGAATTTGTTGAAATATTATCCGGTCTTACAGATCTTCCGGTTTCGGTAATGCCCAATGCCGGCATTCCTCAAATGGTTGATGGCAGAACTTTTTATATGACCACACCGGAATATTTTGGTGTTTATGCTAAACGATTTATAGATGCCGGAGCTACATTGATTGGTGGTTGTTGCGGTACTATGCCTGAACATATTCAGCGTATGGCTGGCGCATTTGCAATGAAAACTACGCGCTCGTCTCATAAAATTAATCTACAACCCTCCAGTGTAATGGATAAGAATTTACCCAAGCCTGTCCCCATGGAAGAGAAGTCTGGACTTGCATGTCGAATATATAACAATGAACCTGCGGTACTGGTGGAGATGGTCTCGCCGCGTGGGCGTATTGCAGAAAAGCAAATCGCGGGTGCTCGCATGTTAAAAGAAGCCGGGATTGATGCTATCAATATTCCCGATGGTCCCAGGGCATCTGCCAGAATGAATGCATTGGCACTCTCTGTACTACTTGAACATCGTGGTATTGAGACAGTACTGCATTATACATGCCGTGATCGAAATTTGTTGGGAATACAATCAGATCTGATAGGTGCAGCCGCTCTTGGCATAAAAAATGTATTGGCAATTACCGGTGATCCGCCCATGATGGGAGATTATCCACAAGCTACGCCTGTATTTGATATTGATGCCATTGGCTTGACAAATGTACTTGCAGGCTTGAATCGTGGTTTTGATATTGGGCAGAAACTAATTGGTGAGCCTACCGGATTTTTAATTGGCGTTGGTGTAGATCCCAATGCTGTCAATCTGCAAAAAGAGCGTGATCGTTTTAAATGGAAAGTTGATGCCGGGGCTGAATATGCCATAACTCAACCAGTGTTTGATGTTGATTCTCTCTCCCGATTTGTTGAGTCACTTGGTGATGTTACACTGCCATTGATTGCAGGCATATGGCCGTTGGTAAGTCTGCGGAATGCGGAGTTTATGCGTAATGAGGTGCCGGGAGTTACAGTACCCGATAGTATTTTTAAACAAATGGCCAGGTTTGATACCAGGGAAGATCAGTTGAAAGTTGGAATTGATATTGCGAAGCAGATGGTTGAAAAAGTCATTTCCTGGACTGCGGGGATACAGGTCTCTGCACCTTTTGGCCGTTATACATTGGCTTTGGAAGTAGCTGAAGCTGTGCTCGCTTCCAGGTAATTAAAAAATTGAGAACCACCGATTCACTTTCAATAGAAAAACATTATGAGGGTGAACACGGAAAAGATCTTGCATATCACTCTCTATATGAAAACTGCCATCATCAATATATCCTGTCCGTCCCTGTGACCAGACAAGAAATATTGTAGAACCGGGATGGTATTCCCAACGGATAACAAGATTGGAATGGAATTGATGGAAATTGAAATCTGGTTTGTCAAATGAGTAATCAACCTCTCCGTCTATGTTTTTATCAATTTGATAGACATCATTCTCTAGTGACAGCTCCTGTTCTGTAAATTCATGAAATCGATTATCATAATTGGCTGCACGTGAATCTGTAATTTGCTTGTAATGACTGTATTTACCGGCAGAGACAAAAGGCTGTGCATAAAATTGAATGGATAGATCCGGTGTTATACTGTAATTTAATCGAAATACCATACCCATGGTTTTTCGATCTATGCGGCCAAATACATACCTGTCATTATCATCAGGAGCCTCTGTTGTCACATACTGTAAATTGTTTATACTCTGATTAAAAAAAGGATTAATACTTACTGACACGCTCTCATTAGGCCGCCAGTGTATACGTGCATTGGCATTCCAGCCACGGCCAATTCCGTCACTGCTGCTATTGAATCCGCCACCCATGCCAAGTGTTACTGGTTTTCTGTTATCACTGTTAAATCCCCACCACATCCGCCGTGAAGCCGGCTGGAGCAATGCAGGCCCGCCGCGCAATGCACTGGTTGATAGTGATTCGGAATTTATGTTAAATCCCAATCTTGCACTCCAGTAATTTTTAAATTTAACATTAAAATTAGTATTGCCGCCGGCTACAACTTTATCTCTACCCCAGTTGGTGGCGTAATACTGATTGAAATTGATATTGACATTTCTGAAGATAAAAAAGGGCTCCCACCAACGCAAACCCACCCAGGTAAATTGCAATACCATATCCGCTTCCCGCATATACCCCATATCATTAAGTTCAACACCCGGAGAACGCCAGGTTCCACCACCGCCAAAATTAACATGACTATTGCCTGACCTGCCAATAAAAAAACCTCCACCATGACCGGACATTGACGTAAGCGTTGAGTCTAGTGATCGATAGTCATTGTCAATTCGGTGATAATAACGACGAGGAGAACGTTGCTGCCTGATCATTGCCTCGGTTGATCCTGAAATGTGACTGAATAAACCTTTGAAATCAATAAACCATGTACGGTCTTTCCACTCATGATGAAAATCAATTCCCGCTGTTAGGGCGTTGTCATTGAGAAAATCAAGGTGGTCATTTTTAATATTTCGATGTGTATGCGTTATAATACTACCCAGCCTGGTGGCACCATTGCGGAAATCTTTCTGGACACGCCCAAGAAAATAATTGGTAGTCGGTTCGACATTAACTTTGCGCCGCTGTCCGTTTAAATCTACACTTGCTTGCTCGCTTTGAGTAACTGCATCCATAACACCTATGGATATGCCATTCTGCATCTTGCCACTAAGTTTCATTGCCCCCAGTATAGTTGCCTGATTAGGCATATCCACATATTCATCATCCACTGTGTCAGGGAAATAAGCCGGCCTTCTTCCGATACGTCTCGAATAGAAGAGATTATCATTGGCAATATCACCATCTCCCATCATAACCTGGTAACTGAATATATTTCTACCTTCAATGAAAAAAGGACGCTTCTCCTGAAAGAATGATTCATAAGCCGTAAGGTTTACCTCGGATGGATCAGCCTCAACCTGACCAAAATCAGGATTGATAGTAAAATCCAGAGTAATATCGCTGGTGATGCCGATCTTGCCGTCAATGCCACCGTTTATCCCTGAGCTGCGCCCTGTCTGAAAAGGATTCCCCGTTTCTTTTTCCATTCCCTCTGCCCGGGCAACTGTATAAGGCAACACTTCGATGCGGCGTAATTTGGGAAGATGTCCAATACCCTGCAAGTTGCCAAAATGATGAATCCAGCCTGAAGCCTCTTGAGCAATCGGCTGCCAGAGAGACATCTCCTGATTGCGGAATATTTGCCTGGCTATCTGCATTCCCCAGGTATGGTTTTTTTTATTGCCATAACGAAGCTGGCTGAGTGGAATACGTAACTCGGCATTCCATCCATGATTGTCACGCGTGACTTTTGCATACCATACAAGGTCTACAGACCAATCTTCATTTTCACCATCTCCTGAAAAGACAGCATCGGATTTAACACCGGCTGCCGATACAATAAAAGTAAAGGCCGTCTGCTTATCATAATAACTGTCTAGTTGTACACCTATAAAATCACCCTGTATGTCATCACGGCGTGAAAGTCTGGCCTCAATTTCCTGGGCCTCGGTGTCGAGGGCGCGGACAGCAACATAAATATTTTTCTGATCAAATAGAATTTTAAATGTAGTTTGTTGTGACGGCTGCTTCCCATTGTAGGGTTCATGTTGTACAAAATCTCCGGCCCACTCTACAGACTCCCATGCAGTGTCATGAAGCAATCCGTCGATGATGGGCATAGATTGATTAATTGCTTTAGTTTGATATGTTCGTTGCTTGTTGTTAGCAAGGCAGGCGGCCGCCCCAACGGCCAGCAAGACGAGGAACGTTCTTATCAGTTTTTGCACGATGATTCTCCGAATAATATATACTTCTCTTCCCTAAGATGCGTACGCAAAAGATTGAATCTTGTTGCTTGTCATCTATGATGATGTTTCAATTGGTAAAGACTCTATTATTCGGAATTTTGTTACAATATTAATACGGTTTTTTGTTCGCTTCGAAAGCAGTGATCTTCATTATTTATTTTTTAATGAGATCCTGAAACAAGTTCAGGAAGACAACAATTGAGTGTGTAATCCGCCGTGGCGTCTCTACTGTCCCTGAGACTGTTGAAAAATCCCGTGTATTTTTACATCCCTTGTTATTATAGCACTTAGTCACCCGGTTAGGTAATCACCAGCCCCCGGGGAATAGCGGAAGAACCACTACACCCCGGGGGCTGCCACAAATCCCAGGGACATTTTTTTTACTACCGCCCCTGGGGCCGTTCAATTACTGAAATTGATTGTTAACGAATATCATACCGTAAAAAGGATACAAATGCACCTGCAAACAGAACAATAATCATAAGTATCATGACTACAAAGTCGGGAAGTGCCAGGGCAAATGAATCTGCCAGAGTCATAGGTACAAATTCATGTAAAGGCATGTCGTCCAACACGGGTTTAGGTTGCTGACGTGCATTAAAATCGAGGTTCTCCATCATCTTGGCATTTACCCACTTAGTGAAAATAGGTTTGTATGTCTTGATGGAATTTAAAAAACGCTCATGTTCGTGAATACCGGTTTTGGCCAGGGCCAATGCCCCGAAAGTTAGAGAAGATGCAGGGGAAATACGTGATAAGTTAAGTGCCAGCATCTGTTGACGACGACGTTTAGATTGAAAAGATTCTTCAACTTCTGCATTTTTTGCATCGATCCGGGCTGTAAGATCTTGTTGAAGTTCGGTGAGGAATGCACGGAATTTCTCCTGGAAGATAGTGGGATCATCACCATCAACCGGTTCGTTCGCCTCTCGCCACTCTGCTACTTTTTGCGGAGCACTACCTTGGATTTCCTGTAAAAAAGCATCTTTCTGTGAATTGATATCATGTACAGAGGGGATAGGACTCATATGATTTGCTACCATAACTGCACTCTTGGGTACAACAAAAATGAGAATAACCCAGATAAAGAGAAGTATAAACAGACTGCTGGAAGAGCGATTGGTACGGCTGGAAACAAATAGACCCAGTGTAAAGAAGACCGATAAGTAGAGAAGATAGAAGAGAAACATCAGGGCTATCCTGCTCCAGTCACCACCTGACAAAGATATATCAGGATAGAGATTGAGCATTAAAAGGCCAAGCAGAAATGGTATTAACAAAGGAACAAGAAGGCTGATGAAAGAGCCTATTGCCTTACCAAGGATTATCTGATCTCGTGGTACTCTGTTGGCAAGGGCCAATTTTAGCGTACCCCGTTCTTTCTCACCTACAATGGCGTCATATGTGAAGAGAATGGCAAAAAGACTGAGTACTATCTTGACAATCAAGGTTAAGTCAAGATTGCCAAAAATAGCAAATACCGGATTACTGTCATACTTGGAATCAACCAGTTGAGGATCATAGGCGATGTTTACCGTAGAGTTACGTCCGACAGCATCCTGAATACCAGCAGCCAGTGTGCCCAACACTTGAGGCGGCTTTGTAATTTTTGTGCCAAGACCCGCTAATGCCTGCCAGCTTGGTGATGCATCAAGATTCTGTTTGTTTAACGCCTTGGCAGAATTATATTCTTTAAAATCTGCACGGTAATTGCCAATTCCTGTGTATGCTGATAGAATAATTAAGACAGTACAGAGTAAAAAAGTAAATACAAATTTGGGGCTGGATATGTTTTCCCAGACCTCTTTTAAAACAATATGTTTAAGCATAATGCTCTCCTTAATGGCGGCGATTAATTTTTATTACACAGTGTCTAATCAATTTTACCCAGCATATAATCCAGGTAGATCTTCTCCAGATCTTCTGCTAAAAACTCTTGACTGGAGCGCTGCATTACCATGCGGCCCTCTTTCATAATGCCAACGCGGTCGGCAAAAGTCTTTGCCCTGAAAATATCATGTGTAGACATAAAAATTGCTTTGCCCTGTTCTTTTAACTCATTAAGAATTGTGGCAAATTCTGCCGCAGCCTTGGGATCAAGACCCGATGTTGGCTCATCAAGTATAATGTTGTTAGCATCTTTTAGGATGGCAATTGCAATGCCAATTTTCTGCCGCATTCCCTTGGAGAAATTTTTCAACTTACCTTCAAAAGCTTCTTCCTGAAGTCCCACCCGACGCATGACGGCATAATAGTCATCCCGTGTATAATCTGGTTTTCCGCCTAATTTTGCAAAATAATCCATGTTCTGACGTGCCGTGAAATTGCTGTATAACATAACATTTTCAGAGACAAAGGCAATGTTACCTTTAGCTTCCAGTGGATCTTTGGATGAGTCTACATTATCCACAAGGGGCTGTCCTTCAGTGGGATCGATGAAGTTAAGAAAGAGATTGATTGTCGTAGTCTTGCCAGCGCCATTAGCTCCCAGCATACAAAAAATCTCTCCTTTTTTAACTTGAAAGTTGATATGATCGACAGCCAGATGTCCGTCCTCATACCGCATGGTTAAATCTTTGGCCTCAAGCATGAAATAACCTCCTCGTAATTATTTTGGTTAGAAATCTATTTGACTGATTTTTTTATAACTGACATTTGTTAAATATGTTAATTCTCCGGCAAACCGTCCAGTACACGTTGCATTCGTTTTCTATAAGAATCAAATGCCTTACGTCCATCCTGGGTCAGGCAGAGTAACGTACGTGGAATTTTGCGTATAAATTCCTTTTTAATGTCCAAATAGCCCGCTTTTTCCAATTTACTTAAGTGTGATGATAAATTGCCTCTGGTCAATCCTGTTTGATTCATGAGGAATAAAAAATCTGCGCTCTCAACTACATATAAATTGGCAATGATTTGCAGGCGGGCCGGTTCATGTATCATTTTATCTATCTCACCCAGAGCTTCCAATAGACTGGCATCAAAAGTTTCATTACTCATGATACACCGACAGTTCTTTATGATGTGTGAGCATCTTCATGTATAATACTAATCCATAAATCAGGGGTGGTACAGCCAGGAAAATCAGTAAATAGCTTGTTAAAACCTGTCCTAATAGAGGTGCTACCAGCCCTAAAGTCAAGGTAACAACGGAATAAATATATCCTCGATTAATTCTATTTATAAAAGAGTCTGTGGCCCATATGGATGCCAGCATAAAACCAATACATCCCAGCATGACCCGGAATTCATATGATTGCCACGGTTCAGGTGAATTGTTTATCTTATACTGATACAGGCCCCAGATACCCACCAGCACCGGTAGCATAAGTACTCCGGCAATTTTCAACCATTCAGTGCCTGAAAGGTGTATTGGTTTTACAAATCCTAATTTATGTTTGCCTACCCAATATCTACCAATAAGTAAAGCAAGTAGCAAGAGAGGCCAGATTAATCTGAACAATAAGAAGCTGTTCAGTATTATGGCCAGACCACCACCAATAGAGAGGATACTGATTGCAATATCTGCTAGACCATCTTGCTCGGAATATCCTCGAATATTTTTTTTCAATGTCTTTAAGTCTGATTCATTTAATCTTAATTCTTGAGCTTCCATATAGCTCCTTTCCCGCAGATCAATCTGCAATATTAACTGGTTTGCAGCACAAACTAACTTACAGGAATTAACATCATTTCTTATGCAATGTCAAGCTTTTTATAAAGTTTTTTATATCCACTTACATGAATAAAAGTTTTCAACCATAACGAATACAGTGTGTTACAAGATTTTTTCAGATCGAATTTAGTATTATTTTCAGGGTACGATCATCCGTACCCTGAAAATAATTATATCTATTTATATCGCAACCAACGTAAAACTTCTTTAAATGAAGCCTTCTTGCCATACATCAATATACCTACACGATATATTTTTGCAATGAAGGCAATCAATACAACTGTTGATACTGTCATTGTACCAATGGATAACCATGTTCCGGATGGTAGAATAGGATCACTGGCTGCTATGCGGGCGAACATTATCAGAGGAGTCCAGAATGGAATCAGAGAGAACCATAAAGCACGGGCTGTATCCGGATTTTTGGCAATACTGATCATCATGAAATAACCGATCATAAGTAAAAATATAAGAGGCATCTGGAGCTGTTGGCCTTCATCTTCGGAATTCACCATAGCACCCAGTGCTGCAAAGAGCCCCGCAAAGAAGACAAAACCCAGGATGAAAAAAGTCAGCATGAAACCGAACATGGATGCAGAAAAATTCAACTGTCCAAAAATCTCAAAAACATCGGGTGAGTCGATGCCGAAACGCTGGAGTATGGGCACTGCATAAGTAGATACAAGGTACATGAAGCCACCGAAAATCCCTAGCTGTGTCAGCCCAAGACCACAAATACCAATTATTTTGCCCAGCATTAATTCCAGGGGTTTGATTGAACTGACAATGGTCTCAGAGATACGTTGGCTCTTTTCTTCTATTACACTGCGCATTGTCATCTGACCATAAATCATTATCATCAAAAGCATCACATAGGTTAAAATATATGAAAGAAGATAGGAGGAAACGCCGCTTTTTTCTACTTCACCTTTGTCTGTCACTTGCTTGCTTTTCAACCATACACGACCAAGTTCTCTTTCACGCTGAATAATTTCAGCAGACATACCGACTTGCTCAAGCCGGTAATTGCGAATTATTTCGGTGAATGACCGTGCAAAGCGTTGCTGCTCTTCAAAATCAGAGACATTACGTGCAGAAAATATAATCTCCCTTGTCTCCAGTATAGTTTCAGGTATAAGCATATAACCATCAATTTCTTTGTTACGAACTTTATTCTGTAATAATTCCAGAGATGCTTCAAGCTCGTCTTCAACTACAGAATGCTTTTCGAAGATATACTGTAACTTGCCGTTGCTCAATGTATCCGACTGCAAGGCTGTAAATTTCTCATAAACTAAGTTGGGTTGATCAATAATGACAAATTTCTTTGTAGTTGGTTGAAACAACTTACCAAATACAAACATTGCACTGAACATCAAAACCATGATAATGGGGAATGCCAATGTCCCGATAATAAATCCCTTGGTCTTGGCGCGTGTGATAAATTCTCGCCGGATTACTGCAAAAATTTTCTTACTCATTGCCTGCCTCCCCGGCTGATTCGCCCACAGTTTCTATGAAAATTTCCTGCAATGAAGGCTCTTTTAACTCAAAGCGTTGTATATCGGCCATAGTCACTGCTTCTTTCAGTATTTTTTGTGCATCACCGTTCTTTGTGAGTTGTATTTCCACATGATTGCCATAATTATCAAAGTGTGCAATTTCTTTTGAATCCAGGAATGTATCTTTTCCACTATACTCAATTATCAAATGCTGATGGCCGAAACTCTTCTTAATTTCAGCCAGTTTACCATATAAGACCTGCTTTGATTTGTTGATCAACAGAATGTCTTCACAAAGTTTTTCAGCACTTTCCATAACATGAGTTGAAAAAATAATAGTTGTTCCCTGTTTCTTCAGATCAAGCAATATATCCTTAATCAGGATTTGATTTACCGGATCCAATCCTCCAAAAGGTTCGTCTAGAATAAGCAGCTTTGGTTTGTGGAGAATAGTACCGATAAATTGAATTTTCTGCTGCATTCCCTTAGACAGTTCTTCAACTTTTTTATTCTTCCACTCAGAAAGTTCAACACGTTCCAGCCAGTAGTCAACGGCTTTTGCCGATTCAACTTTTGAGACCTGCTTTAAATCTGTCATGAATCTCAGAAGATCCTTGATCTTCATTCTTCGGTAAAGTCCCCGCTCTTCCGGCAGGTAACCGATCAGATCAGTATGCTTGCGCGGATCAGTATTTCCCATTACCGATACGTTCCCGGAATCAGGAGCGATGATATTCATTATCATCCTGATACTGGTAGTTTTTCCGGCCCCATTGGGACCGATCAGTCCGAAAATCATGCCTTCATCGATGGAGAATGAAACTTCATCAACAGCAACGTGATCACCGAACTGTTTGCGGATTTTGTCCACTTTCAGTACGTTCATGTGCACCTCTTCTTAACCTTTACATATTGAATGTGTGATGTGATATATTAAAAACCGATTATCTCTTTTTTTATTCACCGCTTTCTACGGATTGATATAACTGGGTTTTTTTTGATTTAGATAAAATCCTGATACCAGCGCAGCTAATCCAAGCCCATTGATTAATGCTATACCAACAACAGTATTGAAAAATTGTATAAACATTAAGCTGAAACTGGATTCTGATATCAGCAGAAGGCTTACATTAGCCATAAACAAGCATATTACAAGAATAATTATTTTTACTACTCTCCAGCCAATCCAGAGCAGTCTTCTTGAGTGTGCTGAGACATTCCAGCTCCTTAAGTCAGAGAAAATCTGGCCAGTTCCTATAATCAGAATAATAATTCCATTAATTCCAAACCAGTGATGTAATGAGAGGTATCCCTCTATTTCTCGTCCTGATAATGTCAAGATCAATATGGTTGACAGATTGATAACGATTACTGCAGCCCAGCACGATAAAGGGAATAGCAAATTGCTGGATGCCAGATCTCTTCTTGATAATGGTAGAAGAGAATCTCGTCTGTCAAGTTTTTCTTTAAGTCGATCCGATTGTCCACCCATTGCCGAGAATAATGCTGTACTAAACAGTATTAATAATAATATTGATTCTCTGGATTCCACAGGCAAGGCTGTAAATATATACATAGATCCGTTCAGGCAAAACGCAAAAGATAAAATGAGTCTGGGACGGTTATAATGCCACTCACTTTTTAATAGATTCCAGATATTCCGCTCCGCTTTAAATAGTTTAATTATGTGCATAGCCAGCTATTCCTTATAGCTATGTTTAAATTGATATGACAGGACACTGAATAATGAACAGATAGCTCCTGCGCCAAGCAATATAAAATGACCTTGTATTGAGTGAAACAGCCACATTCCAGATTACTCCAGGAAAGATTTCCGTAATTGAAAAAAGCGTACACTGAAAAAACAACACAGTACTCCCAGTGCAATAATTGACATGACACCACCGGGAGTTAAAAATAAGGAGATAATGTTTTTTATATTCAGTGCCATTGGTTCAAGTTTTTTTAAATCCTTTGATATGATTAGCAGAATAAAAATGAAATTTGCTCCCATCATGATAAGGCCAATAATTATACCGCCTGTAATACGTATAGGTTTTCCATGAAAACCGGCAGTTAAATCCGGATGAATCTGCAGCATGGCATTGGCAAAAAAACTAAGCCCGAGCCCCAGTGCCAATTCAAGCAGAAGCCCATCGATTGCTCCGGCAATAATACGGCAAGCGGAATAGACCAATAATAACATCACAATAATTGATTCCATGGGGATTAATCTTGCAATACCAACATTGGAATATTTAATTGGCAACTGGGACCAGTATCGTATTCTATGTGTCTTCTGCATTGTAGTCAAGTCAAACACCCAGAATAACGCAAAAGCGGCAATCACTGCAGCCCTTAAGGCAGGAAGGCTGTTATCGAGTTCATTCCGGCCCCATCCGACAAAGAGAACGGCTATGATCAGATAAAAACTGCCAATGCCGATGATTTGCTCACGCCTGTCATACAACTCACCTTTAATGAGTATCATCATAGTATTCATATTATCATTCATAGTGTAGTCCCGTTATAGATTTATTGTCATCAATCAAATGCAAACAGGTTTGTACTGCTAAACAAATTAAAAAAAATATCATTCCAGATAAGATTTGCGAACCCGGAAATTATATAAATTGAAAGATGAAATTATTACTCCTAAGCCCAACATTATCACTACTCCGGATAACGATAAGAATCCGGTTTTCAATAAATGGAATTTATCTATAAGCATCAGTATGAAAGTGTCAATCGAATTATAACTTCCCCCTTCATCCATGTTTTTCATGCTTTCCTTGAAATATCCTGCAATAACTCCTGCAAAAAAACTTATTGAAACAAAAATAGCGATATAATAATACGGTGACCGCAATTGTCGTGGTCTTCTCCCGGAATCCAAATAAATCGTAAATCCATTCAATATCAGACACATATTGAATATCTGAAGCAGCTCCCACGCCAGTTTATCACCTGTTACAACTATCAAACGAAACATCGAATATATGGCAATCACACTGGTAGATATAAGGATAAACAGTAGCAACCTGCTCCAAGCCACAGCACATCTTGAGACCGGCAGCAGCATCCACATTCTGACTTTATCCGCTTGATGCATCTGAATTATTTTGTATAGATATATCACAACTAAATGAACAATAAGAGAGTAACGTAACAATTGAATTCTATGCTCAGAATCAATCAGTCCAATACTTGTGATGAGCATTGAAGAGAGAAGAAATGAACAACCGAGTACAATCAACAGAATTTTCATTCTTTCAAGTTCTGTTGAGATTATGTTAATAATTTCATATTTTTTTGAAAGCATTTTTTATATCCATTAAATGATGGCAGTAAAGACATGAAATACTATGCGAGTCCGTTCTTCAAGATAAGCACGGCAATTTCATCAATAGTCATACGTGACTCATGGATTTGCTCAACATCAAGATGTGTCAGATGTTTTAAAGTGGCCTCAGCATTCTTACTGATAACTTGCACCATGGCGCCTTCTCTGCGCACATCCACACATTCATCAAATTCAGAGCGCGATCCCTCAAGACGGAAAGATATGCGGCGATATCCACCTATGAGGTTGTCTTTATCTGCTCTCAAAGTCACTTTACCGTCAACCAGGAAGGCGAGTTCATCGGCAAGCCGGCTGATATCTGATAAAATATGAGTACTATAAAAAATTGCACGTTCGCCATCTTCCAGTACCTCAAAAAGTGTATCTAAAACTTCTGCTCTCACTATCGGATCCAGTCCTGCTGTGGGTTCATCAAGAAGAAGCAAGCGAGGTGAGTGAGCCAATGCAGAGACAAGTGCCAGCTTCACACGATTTCCGGTTGATAAGTCTTTAGCCTTTTTATTCAGAGGCAGCGCAAATCTTGAAATAAGTTCTTGTGCATGCTGATCAGACCAATTTGGGTAAAATTGCGAGATAAATTTTAGATTCTTTGCAGCTGTCCAGCGTTCATAAAAAACATGTACATCACCTACATAACCTATATCCAGTTTCCATGCTGGTATATTCGGATGATTCTGCTGACCGAAGATAGACATCTCACCCTGATCAGCTTTTACCAAACCGGTCATACAATGCATGGTTGTAGTCTTGCCTGATCCGTTTGGGCCGACATAACCTAAAACGGTTCCCGCTTCAAGCGACATATCAAGGGGACCCAGAGTGAAGTCGGAATAAGATTTTACCACATTATTTAATTTGAATGCATTGGACATATGGTGTTCCTTTATACTATTTGTCTTAATTTTCATTTAAAATTAATTTAACAATACGCTGAATATCATCCGGGGACAAACCTTCGGCTTTAGCTGTTGAGACCGGCCTCCGTATCTGATCTGCAAGCCGAGATTCCGCTAAATCGATCTTTTCTTTCATCTTTAGCTCCGAAACATAAAATCCTTTACCCCGGCGTGCATGAATCACGCCCTCATGAATGAGATGCTCATAGGCTCTCTGCACAGTTATAACACTGACTTTCTGATCTCGCGCCAAAGCACGAATTGATGGTAGACCCGTGCCAGCCCCAAGGTCACCTGCCAGAATCTGTGCTCTTACCTGGCGTGAAATCTGAGTCTGTAAAGATTCATCTGAAAGATCAGTTAAATTCAGAATCATGAAAGTTCCATCCTATTTGACGCGGTCATAACGAATAATGAGCATGGTTTGATCGTCCTGATCGGCCACGTCTCCGGTAAACGATTCTACAGTAACAACATATTTAATCCAATTTGTTAATTGTCCTTACTGTACATACGCAATATAGACAGCTGTGTTTCAGAATTCAAGTTTTTTTTGAAATTAATTGGAAAAAGTTTGCTTTTCCGGATTAGATTGCTTATGATAAAAAGTAATCCTTTCTGCATGATAGTTACACACAATAAAGCAATGTCTCAGTTGCATATGCGTTTTCAACCATAGCGATGTTTTCTATGGGATTACGATCTACTATATAATTATTATCATTTTACATTAAATAAACAGGAGGAGATCACACTAATTTGCTCACAATTCCATTCCAATTGTCAACTCATACTATATTAATTCTAATCATTGCTTCAGCCATTATTCTTCACTCCCACCCTTACTCCTTTTCAACAATACTTGTAATTCAGACAGAAAATGACCTGTCAACATCTTTGTTTGCCAATTCAGATCATAGCAGTATGAATCTGATAATAAAGAACAGTACATCAATTTACCGGAGGGAATCATGACTGAATGTACAAGGCATACGCAATGCGAATTCTTTAATAATCAGAACTTTAACAGTGATATGGCATCAATCAGGATGAAAGAGACTTATTGCACCGGAGATTTTAAGTCATGTGCAAGATTCATGATAAACACGCACATCTCCAATATAGGCATACCTTTTGACCTGCTTCCCAATCAAAGAACGCGTGCAGCACAGCTAATTAGTAATCTAAAATAAAATTAACACTTGTGGAATAGTGCAATATCACGTTTATGGAGTTCAAGTTTACATTTAAACTGTTTTGCAATCCACTGAAAAGTTGTATTTGAATAAAAAGCTACATGAGTATTATCCCGGGTATAATGCCAACTTTTAAAAGCCTGTTTATCTATTACAGGTTGAGTCATTATAGCCAGCCAGCCGCCGGGTATGAGACAATTCATCAAACATTTGAGAGTCTCTCCCGGCTGGTGAAGGTGTTCAAATACCTCTGTAGCTGTTATGAAATCATATTTATTGGTAAAGACAGATTTATTATTAAGATAATGAGGATCATAGAGTTCTACTAAATGACCCTTTTCTTTCATTATATCGTGCAGGGCAGGACCTGGGCCGCAGCCAAAATCCAATCCAAAACTGTTGGGGGCAAGTCGCTGGCACAGAGGTTCTGTCAGGCGGTTGAGCCAACGACGGTAGCCCGGATCAGTAGTAGAATTTTGATGTAGATCATACTCCTGCTTCTCTTTAGCGGGTGAAAGAAAATATTTGCATGGGACAAAAATCAGGTTACACATCAGGCAGTGCCAATACTCCCGCCGGGAATCCTGATGATATAGCTCCTGATGTTTTGATCCGCATAGCGGACAGAGATCTACATTAGGATTCATTCTTTAGGAAGACGCAGTGCAAACCAAAAAATGATTATACCGAAAAATATATTCATACCACCTTCGGCAAGTGCCCATACAACGCCTAAACCTGCAAGGTAATCTATTACAATAAACAACATGCCAAAGATAAGCATAAAACCACTGATGGCCAGTACAAGGCTGCGGTATTTATGTACATCTGTCGCGGCCAATAATTTTATCACACCCAGAAATGCATAGAAAATAGAAGTTGACCGGGCAAGATACTCCACAATAGGCTCGGCAGGCATCAGCCCAAGCCCAGCCAATTCATGAAGCTTGGTCATCCATTCAAATGGAACAAATACAAAGAATAGTGCCAGAAACGACATTACACCGACAGCTCGCAATACAAGAATTAAAATTTTTTCTTCTACGGAAGATAAAGGGCCTAATAGTTTCATGTTCTCTCCATATATTTAGTAAACGTTATTCTACAAATAAACATATTAAAATACAAGATAAAAATCAACAATTCATTCTATTATTCAATTTCTTTTTTTTTGATTAATGGCTCTTCTGAAAAACCTTTTAATACTTTAAACCAGTTGCGTGTCATGATCTCCAAAACTGCTTTACCCTTCTCCGCTGTAGCAAGTGTAGGATCACCGTACAGTCCTGTTTCCGAATAAGCCGGATCACCGGGATTTCTGGAGAATAGCCCGGGACGATAACCCGGATATCTTTTTAAAGGAAGAGAGTCCCAGTAATCTGTAACAGCCTTGTCCATATGGACAAGATCGGGTTGCAAATAAAGATTAATGGAAGTTTCAGACTCATCAGCATGACCACCGCCTTTTTGATCAAGATATTGCAGTGCTTCATCTGTCTCCAAATCTTCCCATGAGACCAACAACGTGGGGATTCCGTATGTGGCTCTCAGTTCCCTGGCTACAATTGCCATGGGAAGTCCACTTGCTTTAAATACGCCCAAATTCAGGAAAAGTATTCGATTAGCCCCTGCATGAATTAATGATTCGGCAATTTCTTTTAGATATCGTGAAAATGTCTCTGAATTTGCGATATGCGTCCCGGGGAAATCGCGGAATGCTGCAAACCATCCATGCAGCACAGGTGGTGCAACAAGTACCGGATAATTTTCTACACCTCTTTTGCAGAGATAGTCCATCACTACACGGTCGGCATTCATAGGCAGATGAGGACCGTGTTCTTTGGCACCACCTGCAAAGGGGATGATAACAAAGGGCGCGATCTGGATTTTTTGTTCAGCCTCAGGCCATGTAAGTTCACCAAGAAAAGCACCGGGTGTCTGAGCAGTAATCATTGTCGAAATTAATACTATTATTAGTATTGACCAGCGGAAAATTGTTTGTATTCGCATATTGACCTCCTACAGGTTAATAAAATAAGAGCATTTATGATTTTAGAAATTTGTGACATATCTGCGCCAGTTCAGGACATTGTAAATAGCCGAATGATTTATGGGGATTATGCTCATCGTTATGTATATATCTATTATGCACTTCCCAATCCGTAACTCCCACCCCTGTCTGATTTGCTGTATAATCATCGCCCAGGTTATAATTCATAGCGATGGGGTCATGCAGATCCGACAGATTATGCCAGGCTGTACATATATTATCCGGCACACAGGGTTTTCGCTGACCAAGATCACAACCTGTCATCGCATTACGATGAATAAATATTGGCAGGCCCAGTGGACTGCCTACAGTTACAAATGTATCCACCTGAATGTGAGGTACATACCTTTTGAGTATATCATAGGCCACAATACTACCCATGGAATGAGCTATCAACATGATTTTTTTCCGGCGATGTCTGCAAAGCAGATGTATAAGAGGCCGCCGAATCAGATCTCCTTTTGTTGCGCCTGATGGTGATTTTTCCTTTGAAAAATATAAAAACAGGTCATGAAATCGTTTTTTAACTAAAGAATCGGTAATTACGGAAAGATTCAGTGTCAAATCTTTATTAAGAAAAACAAGGTTTATAGATGCTTCAAGCAGATCCAGAAAGACTTTGCGCATACGAGGTGCCCCTTCCGGTGTTGCAGGAGCGAGAGGTATATATGGTTCCTCCAGATAAAGTTCGTGCTCGACATCTTCCTCGTTTGGATTAAGGGGTTCAGCGTAACGGACAGAAGCCCAGTAAGCCAGATCAAAACGCATAAATGGATGTGTCGTCCCATTTAGCGTCAGACCATGACGTAGAGACTGTTTCCACCATCTTCGCAACATCCGACCGGGTGGTTTATTATTCAGTCCATGGATACCAATAATAATTTTGCCCCGGAAGTTATTTGAGATCATCAGACTCATTTTCACAGTTTAAATTTGCTATCCATTAATGGCTGCCACAAAATGCAAGTAGATGTAATACTACAAATAAACAAATAAAAATACAAGATAAAAGACAATTATTCATCCTGAATCAGGCTGCTATGTTTTGAGCTCATATATTGAAGTTGAATTTTGATATTGAATCTTGAAAATTATTTGTATATTTATATTCTTAATGTGGGTTTTAAATATTTTTAAGCCTATTTTGTAGCATATTAATATTTGATTTTTTCTTAAATAACGGGGCCTTTTAATGTCAACACCTATTCAAAATCTTTTTGCTCAAGTGCCATCTACCTATGAACGTATAAACCATCTGCTTACCTGGAATTTTGACAAACATTGGAGGCGCAGTGCTGTTAAATGGGTTATTGAAGATGGGGGTATAATATTGAAGAACTTATCTTGATTGCATAAAATTATATATGATTCCACGACATTACCATGAATCCTGTTACAGGATCCACAAATTGGGCAAAAGCTCTCATGTATACAGGCACGTGATTGACATATATATTGCTACCTGTACCAAACATATTTCCGGCACTGACTACTCCTCCATCAATGGTTGCACCGGTGGGAGAACCCCCTCCCAGGATCATGGTAACAGATGAATTGGTGGCATAAATTATTCCCGTTACCCGGGCTGATCCGGCAATAGTGATGCTGCCATCTACAACAAAGATTCCATAGATGGTTCTGGCGCTTTGAAGGTCAAGATTGCCTGAAACATGATGAACTGTTGGTGTAATACCGTCAGCCTGAAAAAAGCTACCTCCATATCCGTCAGCCGGTGTAAAAGTGGCATCGATCTGGTTATTCCCCTGAGCCGTGGAGAGTGCAGCCAGAGAGGCCTGGTCAATACCGGGCATATCAGGAATATTCTCCAATATTAATTCCGGGGCATCTACTCCTGTGGAATCTCTGGAAGATATGTTTGTGGCACTACCATCCAGGTATGCTGCATAATCTGTTATTGCGCGTGAACGCATAGTGATGTTTAATTGATTCTGTATTGAATTTTGAGTAGCACTGACAACAAGGCTGATCTCAGTATTGCTGGAGGATGTGTCCAGTTGAACAATAACGCCATCTATATCCAGAGCACAACCTTCATCCAGAGCACCTATTGCCAGTCTGCTAATTCCGTAGTATGCACCTCCGGCAGCGGCATAATTTACCCTGATAGAGACAATATTTTCAGTCGCAATGTTACCTTCGCTTTTGATTAATCGAAAAGCACCAATCCCCATAAAGCCCAGTAATAGAACAAAAATTAGATAAAATGCTGCAAAAACGCCTTTTTCATCATGAACTACTGCAAAGATTCTCTGTTTTGTATGGCTCATGCCCTGCCCCTTATAAAATTTTTTAAACATAGCATATTTGCATTTTGAGAATTTTGCAAATTATGAGCCATGTATAGGATCCAGCATTAAATGTGAAGAAAATTTCATATAATCCCCGGAGATTGTTGGAAAAGAGTGGAAGAGCAAGAACTAAGGGAACACGGATGACGCAGATCACACGGATTAGAGTGGATGATGATAGGGTTGGGGCTGTAGTACATACAACATTGCCGGTGAAGACTACGAAAAAGAGCGGAGGAGAGAAAGAACAAAGCAATATTCTCCTTGAAACCATACTATAATTTTAGTATTTTTTATACTGATGTACCCCACAAATACAGACAATTAAATCATACAGGGAGACGCTATGGCGCGCCTCAATGCAAGAGTAAACAGTTTTTCCATGAATTATCGTACCTTGATTATCGCAATTATTGTATTGATGTCCGCACTTCTTTTAGGATATGTAGCTACAAGAGCTTATTACATGGATTTTACTCATGATGAGAGCCTGAGTTATGTAAATTCTGTCTCTGGCTCGGCCGCTGATAATATGATGTTAACATATCGTTCGGCAAATAACCATCCTGTTAATACATGGGGTATGTATTTCTGTTCCAAACTACTGGGTGTCTCTGAATTTACTTTGAGACTTCCAAACATCCTGGCCTACGGTTTATATCTGCTGGCAACATTCATGGTTGTAAGACGAATCAAATCGCCGTTTTATCTTTTGACCGCATTTGTGCTGCTTAATCTGCATCCATTGTTGATAGATCTTTTTTCAGTGGCCAGAGGTTATGGCATCAGCCTTGCATTTATGATGACCAGTCTCTGGTTTTATATGGACTCCAGTTATTCCCGGAAACGACATCTGTTTCAATTTTTTGCTTTTTTATCCATTGTTTTTGCAACATTCAGTGTCTTTGCAAATTTCACTTTTTTATATTTTCTGATGTTTATTTGTCTGTTTTATTGTATTCTTTATATTCAAAAAAATATAGATTTAAATTTTCGCTCGATAAAATCTATAAAGACAATTTTTAATGATACTGTATTTGTTTCTTTATTTGCCTTTATGTTATGGACAGCTGTATTTGTGATTTTCTTTGTAGGGCGCCGTTTGGTCGATTTCCACTTATCACATCAGTTGACGGCCGGGGGCGATGTTGGATTTTGGCAGGATACAATCAGTGCGCTATTCAACTATTCACTTCCGGCATTTTACAATAATGCGCCATGGGCCGGGCACCATATACAAATGGCGTGGGTAGCGCCACTCACAATTATTATTTCAATGCTGATTGTTGCAATTGGTGTATATGTGCTTACAAGGATTCTTATATTTGATAAATCCAAGAATGGTGCACAACATTTTGCATTGCCTGCGACAATGATTGTAATGCTTACAATTATAATAAATGGTGTTTTCTATCTGGCAGGACAAAATTTTCCTAATTGTCGTACAGGAGTCTTATTTATTCCTGGTTTTGGATTGATGATGATTATGATTCTCCTCTATTTTATTGATCATCAATCACACAAAATTCGTATCTCTGTGGCAATTTCCAGTATATCAATAATATTGTTTCTTGCTGTCAATTTGAGTTTGTCGATGAATTTGCATCAGACAATCTGGCCCCGTGATGCAGATACAAAGGCAATGATGAAAGATCTGCAAGCTGATTATCTTGAACATAGGGGTGAGGGTCAGGTACGACTGGGTACGGTTCTTATTCTGGAACCTTCAATTAACTATTATCGCTTGGTAAATGATATGGGATGGCTTGATCCTGTCACTCGTGATCCGTTGGAGCTGGATTATCAATATTTTTATATAATCCCAAATAGGTTGCAAGGTTTAAGAACTTTACATAAGGTTAAAATAATAAAGACATACCAGCGAACAGGCAACTTGCTTTTAAAGCGTGTGGATGCTGTAGAGTAGATTGTTAAAATCGGCTCTTTGTTGAAACGAGTGGGTAAATATAAAATTTTGCCACAGATAGTCACAGATATGCACGGATAGAAAATTAAAGAAGAGCAGAAGCATTGCCTACGAAAAAGAGCGGAAAAAACGAAAAAGAGCACTCGCACCAGATCACGAAGACCACGGAGCCACCCTGCACTCCCCCAAGGATATTGGATTCCGACGGATCTTTTATTGAAATTTACCAAAACCGAATATTGAACAGCAGAATATCGAATATCGAATACCCAGGGAGCTCTTACTTCGACATTCGATATTGGCTATTGGACATTGGATATTCATCATTACTAAGAGTATTACCTACGTTAGCCCCGATGTTTAGAGGATAGCTTCCTACCTTCTTCCACATCAACTTTCATGAGAATTATTCCACCAACAATAAAAAAGAAGAGTAGGGATAGAATTGCATAGCGGCCTGATTTACATAACTGTCCAACAATGGCAAATATGACCGGGCCCGCCACACCTGCAAACTTGCCACTAATATTGTAGAATGCAAAGAATTCTGCAGATTTATCTTTAGGAAGCATGGATGCAAATAGAGAGCGGCTCAGTGCCTGTGTGCCGCCTTGCACCAGTCCTACCATTGCGGCAAGAATCCAGAAATGGAGAGGGCGCGTAATGAAAAAGCCTCCAATTGCAATTAATGCATATACGGCAATACCAATTAGAATGCCCTTTTTAGCACCAATATTATCGGCCAGTCGTCCAAAGGCTAAAGAAGCCGGAACACCCAGGATTTGCGTTACAACCAGTGCTCCAACTAAGTCTAATGTACTTATGCCAATTTCACTTCCGTACAATGTAGCCATTTTAATTATTGTATTGATGCCATCATTATAGAACCAGAAGGCTAAAATGAAGAGAAAGAGTTGTTTGTAGCTCCTCAGGTCATGAAATGTATCTTTTAATCTGTGCAGTGCAATTCTAATACCTGAAGTATTTACATTGGATCTGACATGCGGTTCCGGAACATTACGCAGGATAGGGATAGTGAAAGCAAACCACCATATGCCAACTGATATAAATGATAACTGCATACCTGACAATGGTAGTATTTCTCCGTTGGGTAGTGCTGTACCCGGTAATTTCATTATCATGACAAGGTTGATGATCAGCAATATACCGCCGCCAATATAACCCATTGCATATGCGCGAGTAGAGATGCTGTTCATCTTTTCCGGTGCGGCAATATGGGGGAGAAGTGAGTTGTAAAATACTTCACTTCCCGAGAAACCGATGCTACCCAGTATAAAGAGCATTGCCACCCACTGCCAGTCTCCAAAACCAGTAAAACTCATTAATATTGTTGATGTGGCACCAATACCCATAAATATTGTCAAGTAACGTTTTTTTACAGCACGGAGGTCAGCTAAAGGACCGAGCAGCAGGCTCAGTACAGCTACAATTACCATTGCAATTGCCGATGTGTAGCCCCACAAGCTAAGTGCATTAGGATGGATTACACCTTGACTGTTTACAGCTGCTATCTCTCTGAAAAAGAGAGGCAGTACTGCCGCCATCATAGTAGTGGCAAAGGCGGAATTAGCCCAGTCATAGAGGCACCAGGCATTAATGATTTGCTTTTCAGAATGAGAGTGAGGCATTTTATGAAGATCAGCTAAAAGATTGAATGAGTTTGATGAGCTTGCCCATGGCGCGGCGGAAGCCTTTGCGGGCATAAACTACGGCAATAAGTACAGCAGGATCTTCCCATGCCGTAACATATCTGAAGACAATTCTCCGGCCTTGTGAACCGCGAATCATTATTTCCTGAATTGGCTCGCCTTCAAGCAGGGCATGCGTGCCCATCATGGAGAAGAGATATTCTAGTAGACTGGATTCATCATAAATTGTAGATTCACCGTGTGAAGCAAGAGGTAGTCCTTCTGATGAGAATAGATGTATTGCTTCCCAACGTGCTTCATCACAAAAAGCAGCCATTGAAGATTCTATCTGTTCCTGAGGGGGGAGTGCGTCTTTCATTATGCCCTCTTGCGTTGATTAACATTCAGTTGACTCTGGACGTGTTTGACAACCTCTTTGATTGTTGTCTTCAGTGTAGGGAAGACTTCTTTGCCCTGAGTTGCCACCGATTCAAAATACGGAACGTTGAAAAAGTTTAATTTTTGATTCATCTCATTAATTGAAACAGATGTAGGCAGATCTCTCTTGTTGTATTGGAGCACCCAGGGGAAATGCTCAAGTGTCTTGCCGTCGGCAATTAAATGTTTTTCAAGGTCAAGTAATGTGTCAAGATTAGAGTCCATCATCTCACGTTGTGAGTCTGCTACAAAGACAATACCGTCCACACCGTTAAGAACTACTTTACGAGATAGTTGATAATGTACCTGCCCCGGAACGGTATATAGATTGAATTTGGGTTTTTTACCTGCAATCTGCCCCACTTCCAGTTGAAGAAAATCAAAGAAGATAGTGCGGTCTTCACGGGTTTTAAGTGTGATGAGGTCGCCCTTTAAAGCAGGATCTATATGTTTGTGAATATAGGTTATGTTTTCAGTCTTGCCGCTGAGCCCGGGCCCGTAGTACACAATTTTAAGATGAATTTCATTGAGTAACCAGTTGATGAACATTTATGTTCCTTTCCGTTAGATGCTATTTAGGTGAATTCAGTCAACGAGCGGTCAAGCTCATCATTGAGTAGGGATTCAAATGATCCTCCCAGCAGTTCAGAAAGGTTTTGCCTGGTATCTCTACGCTGCAATATTGGTGTTAATAACTCAATTGTTTTACGCGTAAACAGGCGCACCATACCCAGTGCAACACCCTTTTCAAAGACAATGATGAGGAAGAAATGGTCACTGACGCTGGAGACATAGATATTATGTTTCCGGCCTTCATGCAGAACCATTTTAAAATTGTCATCCTCATCCAGGATGCGGGCCATCTCATTGGCTGCAGCATAACTTGAAGCTGCAAGTGTGGATAGCAGTGTGATATCGCCTTTAAAGTCTTTACGGACATTTTTTGCGATAACACGGCCACTGCTATTGGCCAGCATTACTGCGCCGACGCGTAACTTGTCAGCCAGAGATGATAGTGTCGTTGAAACTTGTTCGAACTGTGGTTTTGACAGCATGGTTTCCACCGTGTGCCGATGATACTCAGACGGCGTCATTCTTGAATCTCCTGCACATTCTCCCCTAAAGCAATTAACGGATGTATAAATCTTCCTGACCCGGATATATTTTTAATTCGGATCAGGCATGTCACCCGTTATTTTGCAAAAAACAGGCCATGATATTCATGCATCAACGTGCAGGTAGTAATTGCCTGATAATGCATGCATATCAAGCATTATCGGTGTTCTGAATCGGCCACTCTATGACATATATGGATGAAAAGCGACCGGAGCTTAAAGCAAATCTACCGGATCAATATCTACAGCCACTTTGACATTTTGTATAGCGCCTTCCTGTCTGTATCTTTTTATGCCTTCACGTACAGTTGCTCTTATCAATTGTCCTGAAGGATCTGTCTCTTTATGACTTCTAAAAATTACTTGAAATCTATATTGATTCTGCAATCTTGCCAGGGGTGACGGTACCGGTCCTAAAATATCTATACCCTGATAGTGGGCCAGTCTCTGCCGGAAAAGAGTGGCAGCCCGGCTGACCAGTGACTCGTCTATACCGCGAAATCTTACCATGGCCAGACGTCCCCATGGAGGGTAGCCCAGTTCCTTGCGAGCGTCAATTTCAAAGGCGTAAAATGAATTATAATCATGATCTCGTGAAAAGTCAAGTACTGGATGATTAATATGCCGGGTTTGTATAAAGACATGGCCTTGTTTATCGCGTCTGCCCGCTCTTCCTGCGGTTTGTGTAAGAAGTTGAAAGGTTTTTTCTGCAGCCCGAAAATCAGGAAAGTGAAGTCCTGTGTCGGCAGAAATAATTCCAACCAGATGTACACCCGGGAAATCATGCCCCTTTGCAACCATTTGTGTCCCTATCAAAACATCGGCTTCTTGCATGGCAAATGATTTAAGCAGCCTTTCATGGGCACCTTTATGCTGTGTTGTATCCTGGTCCATGCGTATTATGCGAATACCGGGCAATTGTTCCTGAAGGGCCTCTTCAACGCGTTGCGTTCCAATGCCTCTGTATTTTAGTGTGGTGCCTCCACATGATGAGCACTGTTCTTTGGCGCGTCGCTGATGACCGCAATAATGGCAGCGTAGCCATCTGTCGCTTTGGTGGAAAGTCATACTGATATCACAATGAGGACACTGCTCAATACTGCCACATTCATTACAACGCAGAAAAGTTGCAAAACCGCGTCTGTTCTGTAGTAGTATAACCTGTTCTCCTGCATCAATTCTTTCCTTGATCACAACTACTAATCTGCTGTCAAATACGCGTTCTTCTTCCCATGGTTGAACCTTGGAACGGTCGATGATATGAACTGTTGGCATGGGTACAAAGTCAATTCTGTCTTTAAGTTCAAGCAGAAAGTATTTACCGTTTGTTGCATTGAAATATGATTCCAGACTGGGCGTTGCAGAACCGAGAATTATTCGTGCATGGCTCTTCATGCCCCGCATGACTGCTACATCACGTGCATGATATCTGGGTGCAGGATCTATCTGTTTATAAGAACTGTCATGCTCTTCATCCACAATAATAAGACCAAGATTGACCAGTGGGGCAAAAATAGCTGAACGCGGGCCCAGGGCAATACAGTAACGTCCGTTTTTTATCTGTCGCCATGTATCGTATCGTTCACCTGTGGACATGCGTGAGTGCAGTACGGCAACCTGGTCACCAAAAGCACTTTGATAGCGTTCAACAGCCTGGGGCGTTAAAGCAATTTCAGGAATCAATACAAGTGCTGATTGACCACGGTTTAAGACATCTCTAATAGCTTCTATATAGACCTGTGTTTTTCCTGAAGCGGTAACACCATGAAGTAGAAATGTTGTGAATTCCCCTTTTTTATTTGCTTCTGTTATATGATACAGAGCTGAATTCTGTTGATCTGTCAATGTTAATGGAATCGCCGGTACTATCTCTTGATGCTTGTATGGATTACGTATTTTTTCATGTTCCTCTCTGGCAATCCATCCGGTTTCTTCCAGACGTTTAAGTATAGTTGAAGTGACTTCCAGATCCGGTCGAGGCAGTGCGTAGCCGGCACCCATTAATGATTCTACCACATATGCCTGTCGCGGGGCCTTGCGTTTCAGTATGTCCAGTTCGGCCTTCTCAACCTGGCGTGCAAGTGAATAGTGGGCCTCCATTTGTATGCGGGCCTGCGTCTCTTCCAGAACCGATGTAAGTGAAATAAGCCCTGCTTGTGCCAGGTTTCTGAGTGTATGCCGCTGTATTGATTTATTTAGACGTTTTTTAAGTTGATCTGCATATATTGATCTGCTGCTTTTAAGTAATTCAAGTAGTGCAATGTGCTTTTTTGGCCATACTGCATCTTCATCCGGCAAGCTGATTTTAAGACGTTCACGTTTAAGCATTCCGGGAGGGAGTGCGGTTTTTATTACTTCTCCCCATGAACCCAGATAGTATTCTGCTATCCATGCAGTTAAGTCTATTAGTTCCGGAGTCAGTAATGGCATTTCATCCAGAACATCTTCAATTGATTTAATAGTATCAAAATCAGGTTTATTGACAAATGTTGTAGTGAAACCGGTCACTCTCCGGCGCCCCAGCGGCACCAGCACTCTAAGGCCGGCAGCAATATTCTGCCGGAACTTTTCCGGTACAAAATAAGTAAAATGTCCTGCCGGCGGATGGGGGAAAATTACGGTAACGTAGTTTTTTTCTGTTGTCGAATTCATTGACTTAATATACAATTTCATCTCAGAGATCCCAAATGAAAGTGGCTTGAAACAGCTGGAGTCGCTACTTTTTTTCTTGGAATGCTCAGGTTGACATAATATATTGAAGATTCAGAAAGTTATAACTGAAAAAGGAGCGCTTATTGTGCGTCGATGCGCCTTAATTACATTGATATCGATACTAATTACAGGATTTTCAAGCTGTGTGGGACCTAGATCTTTAACACCGGTGGAATCATCTAAATTTACCATCCCCCATAAACGTGCAATTGCATTTTTTGTAGATGGATTAAACAAAGATATGGATCGTAAACCGGGTGAGGCTCTACTCTCATATCAGGAAGCCCTGCTCTATGATTCCACATCTGCGGATATTTATTTAGCCATAGGTAAAGACTATCTTCTTTTGGGAAAAGAGGAGCTGGGACTTCGTTCATTAAAGACTGCACTACGTCTGGATCCTGAAAGTATTGAAGCCTGGTCTTTTTTGACAGAACTTGAACTGCGTAAAGGGAATATAGATAAAGCGGAAACTGCTCTAAATACTATATTGGAGTTGGATTCACTCAATTTACTTGCCTTGAATCAATCTGCCATTATTGCATTGCAAAAAGAAAAAATTAATAGTGCCGAGAGATTTGTTAGGCAGTTGATGATGCTTGGGGCCAAACCCATGCCGGCTCTGATGATGGGATTGGGAGACCACTACCTTGATAACCGGAAGACAGATAAAGGTATGGCTCTCTTCGGCAGACTCATCGAACTTGATCCGAGAGATGGTCTTGGTTATTTTGGGCAAGGGATGTTTTTTGAACAACAGGGAGATACTGCAGGAGCTGTCAGTCTCTACAGGCAGGCCTTGATTGTAATGCCAAAATTCCCTGAAGCAGTTGCACGCTTGAGTCAAATTTATATGAGCCGTGGTGATTGGGATGCAGGTTTAGAGCTTTTTTCAGAAGCCATTGCCATTGACAGTACAGATATTGATGCCTTTCTGGGCAAAGCTGTAATGTACAGGGGTAGAGGTGAAGTTAACGCAGCAAATTTAATTTTGCAGGATGCATCAAAGCGTTTTCCTCAAGATGCCCGGCCAAGTTATGATCTCGGGCAGTTTTTTATGCAGGATCAGCGTTATATCGATGCATTTCAATCCTATAAGAATGTCACGAAAGTACTTCCACAAAATGGTGGCGGTTGGCTTAATGCCGGTCTGGCATTGCTCTTTGCAGACAGTGTTGCTCAATCTGAGCACTATTTCCGAAAAGCAGTTGAGATACTGCCGGGAAATTTTCAGCCTCTCTTTTATTTGGGTACGGTTTTAGCTCAGCTTGATAGAAATGAAGAAGCCATTCCCTATCTGGAGAGTTCCCTTGGTAATGATTCGAATATTGGCGGAAAGATCCTGGCTATGAGTACTTTGGCTAGCGTTTATGATGCAACTGGTCAGTTTGTCAGAGCAGACACATTGTTTGAAAGGTCTTTACGTCTGGCACCGGATAATGGCACTATTTTAAATAATTATGCCTATTCACTCTGTGAACGTGATCAACGGCTGGATGATGCCAGAATTATGGCAGAAAAGGCAATTTCTATTGAGCCTGATAATGCATCTTTTTTAGATACAATCGGATGGATTTACTTTAAACTGGAAGAGGTTGAGGCTGCACTTCAATATATCCTGCAATCATGGACCAACAGGCCGGAGAGTGCGGAAGTTGCATCCCACTTGGCCGAGATTTATCAATATTTTGAACAGGTTGATAATGCAGTATCTATGTGGAAAAAAGCCCTGGATCTTGATCCTGATAATTTAGAAATTAAAGAGAAGTTGAAACAATATGAGTAGTTATATTAAACGGTCGGGAATATTTATCCTGGCCGGTTTTATATTTATTCTGGGGGGCTGTGCCGGTTTGAAACAGACTCTTCCCCTTAAACCTGCTACTCCCGGGCGTATTATTCCACAGGTTGAACGCCATAATGCAAAAATAAAAACATTTTCAGGCCGCGCAGTGATGACTATGCGTGGTGAAGATATGCGTTCATTCAGAGCTACAATGCATATTATGATAAAAAGACCCGATTCACTTTGGTTTAAAATGGAAGGCCCGCTTGGACTTGATATTGCTACCGGACATTTTGGTCAGGGACATGGACAGGTCTATGTGCCGTTTGAGGGGTATGTTTACCGGGGTAGTGTCGAAAGGCTTCAGGCCATGGATGTTCTTCCCCTTGACCTGCCGCTAACAGAATTGATGATGGGTTTTGTAGGGCTTCCGGTACCATCTGTGCCTGCATCGGATTCTTTGATGACTATATCTGTTTTGGGCAGGCAATACCATCTGGCCTATACATATGGTGAGGATATTCTTGTAGATCCGATAGGGCCGGTTGTAACACGTTGGGAAAAACGGGATGCATATGGTGATCCTCTATGGTTGTGGCGCGGAGAAGCATTTTATAAAATAAAGGGCATTCGTCTGCCTAAAACTATTTTGATATCACAATATCATCCCAGACAGCAAATATCTCTTACTTATAATACTATGAAGCCCAATGTTAAATTGAAACCGTCATGGTTTAAGATAAAAATGCCTGAGGGAGTAAAGATAATTGAACTCTAAGCCCGATATCCGCCCCAAGCTGTCTATTGTTATCCCTCTCTTTAATGAAGAGCAGTCTCTGAGAGAACTATATAAGCAGATCTGTGAAAGCTGTGATACAGCACAGATCAGGTTTGAAACAATTTTTATCGATGACGGATCGACAGATTCCTCTTTTCAGGTTCTGAAGGATATGCATGCTGAGGATAATCGTATAAAGATTATTCAATTCAGGCGGAATGCTGGTAAGTCAGAGGCACTTTCAGCGGGTTTTCAGGAGGCTGTAGGTGTATATGTAGTGACAATGGATGCAGATCTACAAGATGATCCTGTTGAGATACCAGCACTTTTAGGCAAGCTTGAGCAGGATTATGATCTGGTTTCCGGCTGGAAGAAGGAAAGAAAAGATCCTGTTTCAAAACGTTGGCCATCCAGGCTGTTTAATGCAGTTACTTCTGGCATGTGCGGCCTTAAAATACATGATTTTAACTGTGGATTCAAGATCTACAGAAGTGAAGTGATAAAGACTCTGCGAATCTACGGTCAATTGCACAGATATATTCCCGCCCTGGCTCATCTGGAGGGCTTTCGTGTAACCGAGATGGCCGTTAATCATCGCGCCAGAAAATTTGGACATTCCAAGTATGGAGCAGGCCGATATGCCAATGGGCTTTTTGCTCTGGTCACTGTAATGTTTTTAAATAACTATATGCGTCGCCCTCTGCATCTCTTTGGTATGTGGGGCGGTGTCTTGACATTTGCAGGATTTGGCCTGACACTCTATCTGGTCTTGATGCGAATTTTTGCCAGGGCGTTCCTGAGCAACAGGCCTGTTTTATTTATTGGCATTATGTTGCTTGTAGTAGGTGTTCAGTTTATTAGCCTTGGCCTTCTGGGTGAGATGATTGCCAGAGGCCAGGCGGATCAGCACCAACCACCGGTCAGGAAGAAGTTGGGATTTTAAATGAAAATTGTCCTGATTGGTCCTGCATTCCCGCTGAGAGGCGGGATTGCTCATTATACTGCTCTTCTTTATCGAAATCTGACAGAGCGCGGCCATGATGTGCATGTAATCTCCTTTAAGCGTCAATATCCGTCACTTTTATTTCCGGGAAAGACTCAGCTGGATGAAGGAGAAGAATTAATAACTGTTAATGCCGTACATATTTTGGATTCTATTGGCCCTTTTTCATGGATTCGTGCATTTTTTTATATACGCCAATTACAACCTGATTTGATTATATTTAATTACTGGATGCCGTTTTTTGCCCCTTGCTATGCCACCGTTGCCGGGCTGGCAAAAAAGTTCCTCTCTATTAAAAATCTCTATATACTACACAATGTTATCCCGCATGAGAAAAAACCCTTTGATGGAATACTTACAAGATTCGGCCTTAAGTTTATTGATTTTTTTATTACTCAAGCCCGGAGTGTCAGGGATGATCTATTATCATTGAATCCGGCTGCCAACTATAGAGAAACGCCCCATCCGATATATAATATTTTCCCGGAAGCCGTAGACCAGAAGGCTGTACGGAATATTTTAGGTATCGGTGAAGAGAGAGTGCTACTGTACTTCGGATATATCCGTAAATACAAGGGCCTGAAGTTTCTCGTTCAGGCGATGCCGCTTATCCGGGAATCAATAAAGGATATTCGTCTGATGATATGCGGTGAGTTCTATGAAGGACGTGAGGAGATTCTTGCCTTAATAGAGTCGTTGGAATTGGATAATTGTGTTACATTAGTGGATGAATTTATCCCAAATGAGGAAGTTGGACGATATTTTTCTGCGGCTGACCTTATCGTGTTGCCTTATATCACCGCTACACAGAGCGGTATTGTGCAAATTGCCTATAACTATGATAAACCTGTAGTAGTCACACGAGTAGGTGGTTTGCCGGAGGTTGTTCCAGATGGAGAGTCCGGATATGTGGTGGAACCGCAGGATCCTGAAGCTATTGCCAGGGCGGTAATCAATTTTTATCAGGATGGGCAGAAAGATATTCTTGTTGATGGTGTACGCAGGCAAAAAGACAAATACTCCTGGGATAGGATGGGAGAGGCCATAGAATCCTTCTTCAGCACAACTTCCGAAACAGGTATTGAATGAAGAAAGTATTATTTATAACATATTATTTTCCGCCTTCCGGTGGTGCCGGAGTGCAGCGTGTACTTAAATTTGTAAAATATCTGCCTCAAAACGCGTGGCAGCCTGCTGTACTTACTGTCAATGAAGATGCAGATTTTCCGGCGCGTGATGATACACTCTTCAGTGAAATTGCACCGGATCTCGATATTATACGTACACCGATTTTTGAGCCGTACAATCTTTACCGCCGGTTGACAGGAAGAGATGCATCCCAGCCCACTGATATTGCCAGTCTGGAGAATAAGCGTATATCTGTGCAGGAAAAGTTCTCTGAGTGGATTCGTTCCACTTTTTTTATTCCGGATGCCCGGTGTTTTTGGAAAGGCCCGGCAGTAAGGGCAGGCATGCGTTATATTTCCCGGAACAGACCTGATATTATTGTCTCTTCAGGACCACCCTATACATGTCATCTCATCGGTCAGGCACTGCACCGGAAAACAGGCATACCATGGGTGGCCGATTTCAGAGATTCCTGGGTTGACTGGGTCTCAGCACCCAAACGATGGAGTATCCCCCGGTCCGTTGATATGGCTCTGGAGGGCAGTGTGCTTCGGGAGGCTGATTGCGTACTCACTGTTTCTGATGGTGTGCGTGATGATCTGCTTTCCAGGCATCCGCAAATTGACAGTACCAGATTTAAGCTGCTGCCTAATGGGTATGATGTAAGAGATTTTAAAGATATATCTGTTGCTGAACCTCAGGATCGCTTCACATTGACATATACAGGTTCTTTGTATGGGAAGCGTAATCCACTGGTACTTCTTGAAGCTCTGGGAAATTTATTGAAAGAATCTCCTGAACTGAAGCATGTTTTACGTTTTCGTTTTGTAGGGCGTGTGGACGGGCAGTTTCTAGAGGCTTTTAATAGATACCCTGATATCATTGAATATATTCCATATGTTACGCATGCTGAATCTATAGCTTATCTTCTGAATTCATCAGCATCACTTTTAATAATTGATGATACCCCGGCAAATCGTGGTATATTGACAGGAAAACTCTATGAATATCTGGGAGCCCGGCGGCCTATTCTGGCATTGGCTCCTGAGGGTGAGGCCGTTCAACTCATTCATTCTCTAAATGCCGGCAAAGTAGCTCCGCCGGATAATGTGGAAGCCGTTGAAGCAGTGTTGAAGGCTATGATTGTGCAATGGAAAGCCGGCACCCTTAAAGGACCTGATCCGGCTGATGTCTCCGTGTTTAACCGTGAAAATCAGACTGGACAGCTGGCTGGTATTTTAAATAATCTGATATCAAATTCTATTTAATTAATTATTGGAATTAATTTGAAGATCTGTCATGTAGTGGGCGCTCGTCCGCAATTTGTCAAATATTTGCCACTCAATTTAGCCACAAAAAAACTCAATAGAGAGTGTGCGGCTGATCTGGTGGATGTATTAGTACATACCGGACAGCACTATGACTACAATATGTCACGTCTGTTTTTTGACGAATTGGGAATTAAGCTGCCGGATTATAATCTAGGCGCAGGCGGTAAATTACAGGCAGTACAGACGGCTGAGGTTCTTGTTAAATGTGATGAAGTCTTTAATAAAGAAGACCCTGATGTTGTGGTTGTATATGGCGATACCAACTCTACAATCGGTGCTGCTCTGGCAGCTGTGAAGCTGCATATTCCTGTGGCTCATGTAGAAGCGGGGCTGCGTAGTTTTAATAAATTTATGCCCGAAGAGATTAATCGTATCGTAGTCGATCATACTTCTACATTGCTGTTTTGTCCCAGCCAAAGTGCCACACAGCAGTTACAGAATGAAGGCTTCCGGCGTGTGTTAGATAATGGCAAATTGATGTCATTGGATTATAAATTTTCAGATCAAAGCATGATTGATAAAAATAATCCCATGATTGTAAATACCGGTGATATAATGTATGATGTGATGGAACATGCATTGAAAATGGCGCAATCACAATCTTCCATTATTGCAGATCTGGCACTTGGAGATATAAATTTTACACTGCTGACCATACACCGCGCAGAGAATACAGACCATGCAGAAGCCCTTAAGCGCGTGGCAGAATATGTCACTGACATAACTTCAGGGGGGCAGGTCATCTGTCCCATGCATCCAAGAACGGCTAAGGCGTGTGAACGTCATGGTGTGCAGTTTGGGAGCAATGTGCGCATAATCGATCCTGTGAGTTATTTTGATCTGTTGATGCTGCTTGAATCTGCGTCCGGAGTTCTTACGGATTCCGGTGGTCTGCAGAAAGAGGCCTTCTGGATGAAGACACCCTGTATTACATTACGTGAAGAGACTGAATGGATTGAAACCATTGATAGCGGGTGGAATGTACTGTTCGGAACGGCAGATTGCTGGCCCAATGCACCCGAATTTGTTCCGTCTGTATATGGAGATGGAAATGCTGCGGAGCGCATGCTACATTTATTACAGTTATTGCCGGAGCATAGATAATGCGCCGGCGTCCCCTAATTTTGCTGGTCTATCCTGCACACAGCACATTTGTCATGCGGGATGCTTATTTTCTAAATATGCATTTTGAAGTTGTACATGCACATGTCAAACTTTCAAGTAATCCTTTGAAATTATTGGGCATCCTATGTGTATTCTTTTGTAGAACTCTATGGATAATGCCGCGTATTCAGTGTGTTTATACATGGTTCACAGATTATCATTCTCCAATTGTCTCTGTGCTTGCTGCATTTTTTAGAAAATCTGTTTACACAGTTGTGGGCGGGTATGAGGTCAGCAACATACCAGAGCTGAACTATGGCGGCCTCAAGAATCCAATCAGGAAGGCGGCAATAAAATTCTCATTAAGCCATGCAGATCGCATTCTTGCAGTATCTGAATTTACCGCCGGACTCACCCGGAAACTTATCCCCGGCAGCAATGTGGATGTAGTCTATAATGGTGTGGATCTGGTTTCCGAACCTGCAAAATGTAGAAGTGAGCGGCATGGATTCCTATGTGTGGCTCATATTAGTACAGTGCAGACATATAATCTCAAGGGCATTCCGCGCTTCATAGATATGGCCAGACGTTTTCCTGATGATACTTTTACATTGATTGGTGTCTCGTCCCAGTTCGATATTGAAGGACTGACTGAGCTGCCTCCAAATCTTATAGTAGACGCTCCTGTATCTACAGATGCGCTGATAGAATATTATGCATCTGCCAGATACTATGTACAGCTTTCAGAGACCGAGTCCTTTGGCATTGCTATTTTGGAGGCCATGGCGCAAGGGGGGCTTCCTATTATAGCCAATCGCGGAGCAATGCCGGAAATTTTTTCTGGTTGCGCCATTGTAGTCGACTGGAATGCTCAGAGCTGGGAAACTGCGCTCCACAAACTGCCGGACAGATTAGCGGCTTTTGAATTAGATGAAGCCAAAGTTGCAGAGTTGCTTGAGAGATATTCACTAAAGCGGCGTTATACAGAGCTTGAACAAATTTTAGCCTCTGAGATTGACTGCAGGAGGCAATGTGCAGGTTGAACGTATTCTCTACAAGCTGATGCGGCCCTTTATCTCATTCTTTTTCATCTGCTTTGACAGGTTCTGTCCTAAAGATGGTAATTTGTGGGTATTTCCTGTGGGTGTCAATGGAAGATGGTGTGATAATATCCGTTTTGTGTATGATGAAGCAGTGCAGCGTGACCTTATCCGATGCGTAATTCTGTATGTTCCGGGTGATAAAAATCTACCTTCCGGTGCCACCTGCGTGCCGCGCCTGTCATTGAAAGGACTATTTTTGTTGTGGCGTTGCGGAGTGATCTTTGTACACCACGGCCCATTGGATCATTATTTTAAATTGTCAGATTCAAGCAGACAGATAATTAATCTCTGGCATGCCATCACTCTGAAAAATATAGGGATTAAGGATCTTGCGCTCCATTCTACAGGTACTAAACGCCGCATAATTAGTCAAGCAGCACAATATTCCTGGACTGTGGTATCATCAACATCTGATGCTGAGGCTTTGAGACATTGTTACAAGCTTCCAAAAGAGGCCGTGAAAGTAACAGGTCTGCCGCGTAATGATATTCTTTTTTGTGATGACGCTGATATGCCTGCGGATATGCAGGCTGCATTGAGCCGCCAACGCAGCTGGTTGAAGGGACGCCGCCTGGTTGCATATGTACCAACATGGCGCAGCACGACTGATGATGATTATATAGTGCCTGCTTTACAAAGAGATAGAATCCAAAACGTGCTAACGGAGAATAACGCAGTATTAGGCATCAAGGCGCATCCTAATTCGCTTAATACGGCACTGGGTCGTCCCGGTGAATTCTTCAAAGATCTTTGTGACGCAGGTTCGGAGGAGATAGGTGTTCTTCTCCGGGCAGCTTCTGTTATTGTGACAGACTACTCCAGCATATGGGCAGATTATCTGCTGCTTAATCGTCCCATTGTCGGATTTTGTTATGATTTTGATCACTACCGGACGAGTCGTGGTTTTGCAGGAAATTATGAGGCACTCTTTCCCGGCCCTTTGAACTTAGATGTTGATGCTTTCATAAGTGACCTGGCAAAAGTTTTAGATAGACCTTTATCTGTGCAGCGCATAGCCGCTCAGCAAGAGGCCTTAGCTCACTTTCATAAATATCGCGATGGTCAAAATTCCAGACGTGTCATTGATACTGTATTAAATGTGAGAAGTCGAAGCATTGATAGATAAACTTAAAAAGACAGTGGTGCATACTGCTATTTACGGAATCGGACATGTGGCAACCAAGCTTGTCGGTTTGGTTCTGCTTCCGCTCTATGCCCGCGTATTAACTGTCTCCGATTACGGAATTCTGGGTATTATTGAGATATCTATCACTATTCTTGCGCAAATTTTGATGCTTGGTCAACCATTTGCCTATTTACGGCTGCATAATTTTGAAAAAGATGAAGCACACAGACAGAGTGCATTATTTACACTGTTCTCCTTTCTTTTCGTGTTGGGACTAATTGTCAATCTGGCCGGTCAAATGCTGGCCGCACCGCTTGCAACGTTGTTTAATTCCGCCCAACCCTTTGAACTGTATATGCGATACAGCCTTGGTATAGTGCATCTGCAAGTTGCTAATATGCTCTTTTTTAGCGTGCTAAGAGCCAAAGAACGTTCTCTATCTTATGCCGTACTCTACGGCTTGAAGCTTGTGGTGATGCTTCTGGGCAATGTCTATTTTGTGGCCATGGCAGACAAAGGTTTGATGGGTGTGATATATGCCTATCTCATCGGAGAAAGCATTACTTTTATTATTTTATTATTTATGCTGCGCCATGATATGAAGCTGCGTTTCAACAGGGCTGTATTGATGTCATCAATTGCTCTGGGAGCACCACTTATCATGGCCTCGCTTACCAATATGATCCTCAATATGGGAGATCGCTATCTGCTCAAACTGCTCACAAATTATCGTGAGGTCGGATTATATAATCTGGGTTATAAGATTGCCGGTGTGTTAAACATGCTTTTAATCCAATCTTTTAATCTTACATTTTTACCTATGGCTCAGAAGATGTATGGCCAGCCCGGAGCTAATCGTTATTATCAGAAGTTGATGAGCTATTTTGTATTTGTAATGGTATGGGCAGGATTGGGACTTTCATTATTGAGTCGCGATCTCTTGCAGATGTTGGCCTCTAATCCGGATTATTGGCATGCTTCGGCTGTCATTCCCCTTATTGTACTGGCCTTCATACTCAGCGGTGCCAAAGGTGTTGTTAACCTCGGGCTCTATTTGAAGGGACGAACCGGTATTATTGCCAGGAATATGGCTATTGCCGCCCTGCTGAATATTATCTTGAATATTCTGCTTATTCCGGATTTGAAGATGATGGGTGCTGCTATTGCTACGACAATTTCCTTTGCAGTACTTCTGCTAATAACCAATATCAGTGCACAACGCTGCTATCCGATTCCTTATGAATGGGGCAGGCTGATCAAGCTGTTGATCTGGGCGATTATCTGTTTTGCATTGGTGTTTTTCTTATGCCCGCAATCTTCAACATGGCGCATAGTAACAGGATTGTTAATAACGGCAGCTTTTCCCTTTACTCTTTTAATTTTTAGTTTCTATGATGAAGTGGAATTAGTCTATCTGAAGAATGCAGTGCAGCGCATCTCCACGGAAATTACACGGAGAGTACACAGAGAAGAGCAGAAAAAATAATTAATCACACGACTACTTCAAGGGGATACAGGCATTTGCCAATGAAGCGCAGAGATATGTCCCTAGTATTTTGAGAAAGTGCGTATTGGTGTAATTCGAAATAGAACCATTGTTACTATAGAGTATCTATGGAAGAGTGTTGAAAACTGTAGAAAAGAGTGAGTAATTAGATATTATATCAGCAATTTTTAAAAGTATTGCAGGAGAGCACCATGGCAAAAAAGAAGAAAAAGGTAAGTTCTGTTAAGCAGATAGCTCCGGTAGAGCTAATTAATTGGGCATTGTGGGAGAAATATACTTTACCTGTAGCACTTGGCATTTTACTGGTGCTGCTGGCTATATTTTATTTTCCCGTGCTATTTGGCGGCAAGACTTTCATGCCGCCTGATGGAATAAATACACAATGTGGGAGCCCATTTATTAAAGATGCCTTGAGCCGGGGCATTTATCCGCTTTGGAATCCCTATGTCTTTGGCGGAATGCCTTCATTTGCAAGTCTGCATATGGCACCATATACAGATTGGCTGGGACAGATTCTCAAGTCTGTGGATTGGGTGATAAACCTGGTAGGTACATCGTCGTCTTTTACAAGGCTATTATTAAATTATATGCTTTTTGGCAGCTTTTTAATTATGTTCTTGCGAGATAAAAAGATAAATACCGGTGCTGCCCTTCTTGCAGCTACGGCATTGCTTTTTGCGCCGCCAATAGTGACGTATACTGTCTTTTCACATAATACCAAGTTATTGACAGCCGCTTTAATACCAATAATTTTCATGCTGACACATCGTCTTTTAGACAGACGTAAGATTATTGATCTCTGCCTCTTGGGTATATTTGTTGGTTTTCAGCTGCTGCGTGCTCATGTGCAAATATGTTATTACACGATGATGATGTTGGGCCTGTACTGGATCTACTGGCTTATTGGAGAGATAAGATCTAAAAAATCTCCCGGTGTGCTGGTGCAGACTACTGCAATGCTGGCTGTAGCTTTGTTGGCAGGACTGGCGATGTCATCATTTCTGCATTTATCTGTGTGGGAATACTCTCATTATTCCATACGCGGCGGCAGTGGTAGCGGACTGGACTTTTCATATGCCACAAGCTGGTCATTGCCTCCCGTTGAATTGATTAACTTCATCGTCCCATCATTTACAGGTTTTGGTGGAGCCACGTACTGGGGGCCCATGCCCTTTACGGATTTTCCGATCTATCTCGGCCTGGTTGTAATGTTGCTTGCAGGACTGGCCATGGTCATAAGGCGTAATAAAATTACATGGTTTTTTGTTGGGCTGTTTATCTTCTCTCTATTTGTTGCATTCGGAAAACATCTGCCCATTCTGTACGGTCCCATGTTTAAGTTTTTGCCGTTTTTTAACAAGTTCCGTGTACCCAATATGATCTCAATACTTATGATGATCGCCGTTGTCGTTTTGGCCGCATATGGTGTTGATTCATTGATGAAACTTGCCGTAGATCCGGATAAAAAGGCCTCTGCTGCCATACGTAAGTACCTCTTTGGTTTCGGTGCTGTAGTCGTCTTGATCTTTCTGGTCTTGTTATTAGGGAAATCAGCATATCTTGGCTGGGCTGTCAAAGCGGGACAAAATGCAGCGGTGGCATATAAAATGGCTATGTCAGACGGTTTGAGGGCTTTGCTGCTCTTTGGCGGTACCTGGATGCTGATCATGCTGACACTTAATAAACGGCGTTGGACTGTGTTGATGCCTTTTGCATTCATCCTGCTGGTATTAATCGATGTATGGCCGGTTAATAATCGATTTATGAAGAAACAAATCAATCCGGTAAGCAGACAGACACAATATTTTACAGAAACACCGGATATCACTTATTTGAAAGCACAGCAAAAACCATTTAGAATAATGCCTTTTAATGACTCCAGATCTGCTAATTGGTATATGTATCATTTTATTGAGAATATAAACGGTTACCATGCGGCCAAGTTGAAGACATACCAATCCTTTATTGAACGTTTTACTGTGGGTTCAAACATGCCCAGGAATTATGTTCAACAGAGTGCCAGAGGTTTGGGGCTGCGTAATCCCACTAGTCTAACTCAAGCTGAAGTAAATGCTCAATCAGCTTTCTTTAAGTTGATGAATATACACTATATTGTTACGCCTTTACCGCTGACTGAATTGGACAGCAGTATGCAGGTAGTGTATGCGCCGCCGGCTCGCGGCCAGAACGGTGTCTATCAATTTAAACACGCTCTGCCGCGTATCTGGTTTCCTGAGGAGATATTGCAGCTCAGAGGCAATAATACAATACTTGATTATATGGCCAGCGGTAGTTTTGATCCGGCAAAGACAGCTATTTTGGAAGAGAAGATTGACAAGACACCGGGAGATGTTACTCAAAATACTGCTTTAATTGAATCTTATGATATTCATAAAATAGTTGTCAATGTCGATATGAAGAGTGCGGCATTGCTTGTATTCAGCGAGATGTATTATCCGGCAGGTTGGAAAGCATTTATTGACGGTAAGCCAACTAAAATCTACAAGACAGACTATTTATTGAGATCAGTATGGCTTGAGCCGGGCAATCACCGCGTGGAGATGATCTTTAAACCCAGGATGTTCCATCTGGGTCTGTTATTAAGTGTGGTGGTATTTGTCATGCTGGTATTGATTGCTGTGGCCGCATGGTTTGTAGAACGCCACCGTACAGCTAAGGAAGTACAGGCAAATTCACATTGCTCTTAAATATCATTATTCTTAATGGGATGTTGTATTATGCAGCTTGTAAGCAGATATAAGGTCACGCTACTATTTATCATGCTGTCTATGGGTGTGTTTTTACATCTCTATACACAGCAGGTGATAGGAGATCTGCGTCGTGAATCCAGGCGTCTGGTCTCGACTTATGCTAATATGTACGCCAAGGTAGCAGCCACAGACAGCCCGGAACTGTACAGTTTTTTATTTGATGAGGTGATACAGCAGACCAATTTTCCGTTAATCAACACTGATGCAAATAAAAAACCAAGTTGGTGGAAGGGCATAGGTATAGATCCAACAGATAAGTCTGCAGAGACCATTGCCAGTATTCAGAAGATGATACGATCCATGGAAAAGCACTCTCAACCCGTTGCAGTTTTATGGGAGGATCAGGTACTGGGTTATCTTTATTTCGGTGATTCCAGTTTGATTAATAAACTACAATGGCTTCCATATGTTCAGGTAGGTGTAGTTGGACTTTTTCTGTTGATCGGCTTCATGGGTTTCACGCAGATGAAACATAGTGAAGAACGCATAATCTGGGTGGGAATGGCTAAGGAGACGGCTCATCAGTTGGGTACGCCGATCAGCTCTCTGATGGGTTGGGTGGAGGTGTTGGAAACAGGCAGTGTCAGACGAATAAAAGAAGTCTATCAGGATATGAATAAAGATCTTCAGCGCCTGGCTATGATATCACAGCGTTTTTCTCAAATAGGTTCAAAACCTGATTTAAAGCCTGAATATCTTCCTAATGTCTTACAAGATGTGGCTCAGTATATCCGACGACGTACTCCTACATTGCATAAAACAGTTGAGATAGAAGAGGCCTATGAATCTGTACCGTCGGTATTGATTAATGCCGATCTCTTTCAGTGGGCTATAGAAAACTTAATGAAAAACAGTGTCGACTCCATGGATAAATCGGCAGGAGCAATTACCATTTGTTGTTTCAGTTCCTCAGGCGGTCGGTCAGTACATGTAGAAATTGCAGATAATGGCCGTGGAATGGATAGCAGGCTGAAGAAGCGGATATTCAGACCCGGTTTTTCCACAAAAAAACGAGGATGGGGATTAGGATTGTCTCTGGCCCGTCGGATTATAGATGAGTATCACTCCGGTAAACTCTATGTCAAAACATCGCGTTCCGGCCTTGGTACAACAATGCGTATTGATTTGAATACAAACAGAAAGAGCAAATAATAAAAAACAAATAACAAAAAACAAATTCCAAATTCCAAATTACAAATGACGATTCATTTGTTTGGAATTTGGTATTTGAGATTTGTCATTTTCATCTTTTTCGCAATGCTCCTGCTCTTCTTTTATTTTATAAAAATTTGGGTGTCCCTGTGTCGAAAACAGGAAAAAGTACTGCTCTGCCTTGCTCGTAAATGTGATCCTTTAAATGTTAGATCCCTGCCAGAAGCATGCAGGGATGACATTTTTTTTTATTGTTTGGTATTTGGTATTTGAGATTTGGATTTTGTTTTTTGTTTTTTGGAATTTGGTATTTGAGATTTGTTATTTTTTTAGCCAACCTTGTTTTCTATACCATTCTATGGTTTTCTCAAAACCTTCTTTAAGATCTGTATCGGGCTTGAAATCAAAATCATCAATGGCTTTTTGGGGTGATGCCACCCAGTACCGGTGCAGCGTTAGACTGATCTTGTGAGCATCGACAGGGGGGATGTTGTGAATAAAAGGAAGAGAAGATAGAAATCCTATAATTCTGGCAATAGCCCTACCGGAAATTTTTATACTGCGGTAGTGGCTGTCTGTTATGGCAGCCATTATATCATAGATCTGCGGCCATGAGTGTACATCACGGTTGCACAGGAAATATTTTTGATTTAATGCTTTTGTGGAGACTGCGGCTTGAATCATGCCTGTGATGAGATCATCGATATATATGGCAGATATCCATTGATTAAAAGTGCCTGGGAAAATGCCTATTCCCCTACAGATCCAGCGTAATGGCTTAATAAAATCACGGTCACCTGTTCCATAAACAGAACCGGGACGGATAATTGTGTAAGGTATCTTATTCTTATTGTCATGTAGCAGAGATTCTGCGGCCAGCTTGGAGCGTCCATATGCTTCTACGGGCTTTGCCTCATCTTTTTCGACAGGCATTTGTTCAAGTGATGATGCAGGTCCGGCAGCTGCCAGGCTGGATACCAGTACGAAGCGTTTAATTGGAGCTTCGGAACGCTCAATTTCATCCAGCATAAATTGAGTAGTCATGACATTCGCTTGAATAAATGAATTTTCACTTACTGCCCTGGTCAGTCCTGCCAGATGAAAGATTACATCTATATCATGCATTAAATTAACAGATTGCAGATCATCCGGTTTCCGGCAGTCCAACTTGACCCATTTAATACTATCTGTCTCAGTGTGAATGTCCGGTATTCTCAGATCAGTACATACTATCTGCCAATTCATAGAGGCCAGTTTTTGTGTTAGATTTTTACCGATAAATCCACCGGCACCTGTTATAAGAGCCTTCATGAAGATTCTCCGTTGCGAAATATGTAGTTTTATACAGGCAGCCCGTGCTGTTTCATTATGATAAGTGCATTGGTAGTAGGGCATGGGCCATGTTTCAAGCTGTAGTCGAAGTGAAGCTTGCCATCGATGATCTCTTCACAGAAATGATGATTATGAATATGGAGGTTCTCTTTAGCTAGAGATGTCAATTCCAGATCATGTGTAGAGACCAGGCCTGTGCAATTTTTGCCTGCTACAGATTTCAGGAAAGCCTGGCTTCCGGTTAGTCGCTCACGATTATTTGTGCCTCTGAATATTTCATCTACAAAAAAGTAGAGTAGTATCGGATGTTCTGCTGTAATGGCATCCAGCAGCGATTTTAAGCGTTTAACTTCTGCATAGAAGGTGGAGACACCGTCTGTGAGAGAATCGTTTATACGCATGCTGGTAAAGAGTCTGAACCTTGCTGTTGAGAAAGCAGATGCGCATACCGGCCCTCCTGCCCATGCAAGTACCAGGTTGATACCAACTGTGCGCAGGAATGTAGATTTTCCGGCCATGTTGGACCCGGTTATTAAATCTATATGGCCTGGTTTTTCCAGGATAAAATTATTTACACGGCGTTGATTGAATGGCAGAAGCGGATGGCCCATATCAGATGCTGTCATAAGGGGCTGGTTCTTTTTTCGTTCAATATCGGGCAATGTCCATTTAGTATGCCGCCATGTTATTCCGGCTAAAGAAGCTATGGCTTCAATGTTGTGTAATGCATCCAGCCATTTGGGAAAGTGACGGTGTACTGTAATCTCGAGGCATTCCGCTCTCCGTGCAAAAAAGAAGTCCCATGGCAGAGCCAGATTCAGCAATATTGCCAGTACAGGATTCTGGCGCAGTCCAATGGCTGCTGTGATGAGCTTTATGCGTTTCAACAAGCCGGAAGGCAGTATTTTATCTTGGGCAAAAGGCTTAAAATAGCTGCCCAATGCTGTGTTAGAAGCACATGGAAATGATTCTATATCGAGAAAGAGGTTTTTAAGCTGTGTAAGTTCATCATCCAATTCCGCAAGAATATGGAAGTGGCTGGTTATTGCTCTTGATTTGAAAAAGTAGAAAATGGTCCACGTTATTGTTGTCAATATCCAATATGGGGGTGTTTTTAATACTTGAGAGAGTGTGAACGCTAGCACGTTAATTACTACCAGTATTGTGGCAATAATGAAATTGTTTCTCATAGGCGGCAATTTGAATTCATGCGATGCCCACTGTTGTAACTTTATGGTATTGATGAGTGTTCTGTCTTTCAGGCGCAGTTTTAGCATTATGCGCCGCCATATGGGAATGAAGCATGTCATCTCTTTGACGGCTTTTTGACGCTGAGGAAGCTCATCCCATTGAGGAGATTCAGAGCATAACCACTGTGCCAGCCTGCTGCTTCCCCCTTGTGTGATGCCCAGGTTGATCAGATGATGCAGAGAGCGCATGCCTATAATATCCAGATCCATGGCAAAAGCATGATCTTGATGAATGTGTTCTACCGGCGGGGCAGGAATGAGTGACCAGCTATGTGTGAGTCTGGCTGCTTCTTCATTAAGCAGTTCTGCAAACAGGGCCATTCGTTTCTTGCGGAATTCGAGGCGTTTGTGAATTAAGGCAACTGCGCCAAATATTCCCATGCCTGCTACAAGGACTATCCAAGCTGATAGATGATTGACAAATTTAGTGCAGATCAACACGGCTGCCAATATGCTCAGAAAGAGTATTGCCCTCATCCAGGAGAGACGAATACTCTGGCGTGTTAACAGTTCTACACGCTTTCCCAGGTTCTTAACTTGCCGCTGCAAGGATCTGTGGCGGTGCTGCTCTGAATTTATTGAAAATATCGTCATTGAATCAATCCAGGCTGTGTATTGCTTTCAAGAAGCAGTAATTCTCCCACAAGATAGATTGATCCTGCTGCAATAATGCAATCTCCTTCGTTTGCAAGAGATCTGGCTTTTTTCCATGCTTCCCCGATATCCGTATTACAATGTACTGTTTTCCCCCGGACACATGGCAGCGCGGCAAGTCGTTCAGGGTGTAGTGCACGGTCTGAGAGTGGTTGTGTAAATACAAATTCATCGGTCAGAGGTGCCAGCTGTTTAAGCATAGATTCATATTTTTTATCGGCTAATACGCCGAACAGTAGAATTAATCTATCATATTTTATTAATTCTTTGATAGCTGCAGCCAGACTTGCTGCACCCACAGGATTATGTGCAGAATCGATAATAATCTTGGGTGCATCGCAAATTTTTTCAAGGCGGGCAGGCCAGCGTACAGTGGCAAGGCCCCCATGTACAGCTTTATCAGATATGGCATGGCCTTGTTCTCTGAGGCAGTCTACAGCCATAAGAGCTGCACCGGCATTTAAAACTTGATGCCGACCCAGCAGACGCAGATTGCAATCCGAATAAACAGCATCTCTTGTCTGACAATCAAAAACAGAGCCATTTTCACTGACGTGCAGGTTTTTTATCTTTATATGGTCTTCGGTAAAGAGAAGGGGGATGTTATTCTTCTCTCCAAAATTCCTGAAAAAGTGATGTACTTCTTCTTGTACTGTTCCAATAATGCCTGTAACGCCGGTTTTCAGTATGCCGGCTTTTTCTCCGGCAATATCGGTTAAGCAATTACCCAGTGTTTTTGTGTGATCTTTATCAATGCTGGTTATTATGCATAATTTTGGTGTTATCACAGACGTAGCATCAAGCCGACCGCCCAGACCTGTCTCCAGCACTGCCATATCCACATCGTTTTCGGTAAAGTGTTTAAAAGCCATGGCTGTAAGAATTTCAAAGAATGATGCACCTGCCTTTTCAATATGCGGCATCATGGCTTTGAGATGTGTAAGAATTTCGGCCTCGGTAATTCTTGTCCCGCAAATACGCAGACGTTCTCTCTCATCGATGAGATGTGGTGATGTATATAAACCCGTTTTGAGGCCAGCTTTGCGCAAAATTGATTCCAGGATAGCAGATGTTGATCCTTTGCCGTTGGTTCCGGCTATGTGTACTGCAGGAAGTCTGTATTCGGGGTGACCCATCAACCTGACCAGATCATGCATATGTTCAAGGCCCAGTTTCATTCCTGTTGCACGGCGTGTGAAGAGAAAATCTCTTGCATCTTGTATTGTTTGAATTTTCATGGCCGTAAGTTACAAATAGCAGTGCTATCTAATCAAGATAAATTTACAACAATTATAGTATTCCCCCAGCCCCACTCTACGGGATAAATATCCCTCCCCTGTGAAGCCCAAGATGGATATCAAGGGCTATCGGAGAGGCCGCAAGTTGATATTTAAAGCAAGAGCATCCAACCACGGAATACACAGAATACACGGAAGAGGTATATAAGGGATGGGGTGTCTGGGTTTTTATTTTTTTTCAGTGTGTTCAGTGTATTCTGTGGTTACATGTTCTAAAACTCAACTACTATGCACTGAA